>JAQGHQ010000191.1 GCA_028288765.1 Gemmataceae bacterium
CGCGGCCGTCCCGGCCGCTCTTCGGCGTCCCAGCGGCCGGGACGGCCGCGCTCCCAGGGATTTCTTCTCAGGGCCGTTCAGTTCTCCGGTTTTTCGTGAAGTTGGGAAAGGTAGGCAGCCGCCTACATTGCCCACCTTCTCCTCAGAGGCGAGAACTGAACGGCCCTGGATTTCTTCTCAAGTTCCCTTGCGTGCCGGCCGCGGCGCGGCTATCTCCCGTCAACTCTTGACGCAACGGAGGGGGGACGCATGACGACCGAACCACGGCGCATGGGGATTCTGCGCGGGCGGCGGTGGGTGCGGGGGCTGGCCGCGGCCGGGGTCGTCCTGGCGCCCGGGATCGGGTCAATCCTTGCCCACGAGCCGCCCCGCCCGCTCCCCGCGGCCGTCACCAACGAGTCGGCCAAGCGGGTGGTCGCGTACATCTACCAGGGCATCCCGGTCACCCGCGAGGACCTGGGCGAGTTCCTGATTTCCCGCGGCGGGATGGACAAGATCGACCTGCTCGTGAACCGCCGGATCATCGAGACCGAGGCCGCCCGCCGCGGGCTCTCGGTCACCCAGACCGAGATCGATGCCGGGCTGGGCGAGGACCTCAGCGGGATCAACGTGAACCAGGCCGAGTTCGTCCAGGCCATCCTCCCGCGGTACGGGAAGACCCTGTTCGAGTGGGAGCAGGACGTGGTCCGCCCCCGGATCCTGCTCGGCAAGATGTGCCGCGGCCGGGTGCAGGCGACCGACGCCGACCTGATGCGGGCGTTCGAGACCCGGTACGGCGAGAAGCGGGAGGGTCAGATCGTCATCTGGCCGAAGGGCGCGAACATGCCGGCGTTGACCCAGGAGGTGAAGACCACCGCCCGGGGCAACCCGGTGGAGTTCGACAAGCTCGCGGCCGGGCAGCCGGACCAGCGGTTCGCCGGCGTCCGCGGCCGGCTCGCCCCGGTCGGCCGGCACCTCGACGGGGAAGACTCGAGGGTCACCGGGGCCCTCTTCGCCCTGAAGGAGGGCGAAATCAGCGAGTGGATCGAGACCGACACGATGAGCACCTGCATCCGGTGCCTGAAGGTCATCCCGCCGGACCCGGTGATTACCCCGGCCAAGGTCCGGATCGAGCTCGAGAAAGATGTCATCGACCGGAAGCTGAACGCCGAGATCCCGGCCTTCTTCGCCGAGCTCAAGAAGACCGCGAACCCGACGCTCACGGTCCACGTCCCGGTGCCGCCCCAGGCCGACCCGAAGGTCGCGCCGCCGGTCCGGGCCCCGGTCGAAGACCCGCGGGTGCTGGCGGTGATCTACGGGAACGTCCCGGTCACCCGGGAGGACCTGGGCGAGTTCCTGATCGCCCGCGGCGGGCACGAGAAGCTCGAACTGCTGGTGAACAAGAAGATCCTCGAGACGGAGATGGCCAGGCGGGGGGTCATGATCACCCCGCAGGAGATCGAGGCCGCGCAGGCCGAGTGCGTCAAGAAGCTCGGGATCTCGATGGACGACTTCGTGAAGCAGATCCTGCCGCGGCAGAAGCTCACCCCGCAGACTTGGACCGAGGACGTGATCCGGCCGGAGTTGGCCCTGATGAAGGTCTGCAAGGACCGGGTGCAGGTGACCGACGACGACCTGCGGAAGGCGTTCGAGAACCGGTACGGGGAGAAGCGGCAGGCGAAGATCATCCTGTGGCGGAAGGATGAGTTCCGCCAGGCCCAGAAGCAGTGGGACGAGGCCCGCAAGGGGGACGTCGAGTTCGACCGGATCGCCCGCGGCCAGTCCGACCCGAACCTGGCCTCGGCCTGCGGGCAGGTGGCCTCGATCGGCCGGTACGGAGGGGCCGAGAACCCGAAGATCGAGGAGGTCGTGTTCACCCTCCGGGTGGGCGAGGTGAGCCAGCTGTTCGAGACCCCGGCCGGGATCATGTGCGTGAAGTGTACCGCGATCGTCCCGCCGGCCATCGGGACGACGTTGGACATGGTCCGGACGGCGCTGGAGAAGGACGTGTACGAGAAGAAGCTGGCGAAGGAGATCCCGGCGTACTTCGCGGAGATGAAGAAGCTGGCCAACCCGAATCTCCTGCTCAAGGGCCCCCCGACTGCGAAAGAGTACGAGGAGGGGGTCCTCAACCTGATCCAGGCCGGGGGCATCAAGCCGCCAACGAAGTGAGCGGCCGCGGTGCGGGGGTGATCCCCCGCGGCCAAGAAAGCAAGGGGGCGCGCCGCCCGCGGGTTTCGGCCCGCGGGCGGTTGCCATTTCCGCACCCCCGTTGCGACCGCCCGCCGCCCGGCGGTATCATCTCAAGCACCCACGGAGCTTGCCGGAACCGAAACGCGGAGGGAGAAGCCGTGCGGACCTGCGTTCTCGTAGTCCTGATTGCCTGCGGGCTTGCACTGCCCGCCCCGTCGGCGTTCGCGGACGTTCCCCGGCCCCCGCCCCCTCCGCCCCCGCCTCCGCCCGGCCCGGTGGCAGACCTACCGCTGGCGGCCGCCGGGGCCGCGGCCGCACTGGCCGTGGTCGCCGCCGGGTTCTGCCTGATCCGCCGGACCCGAGTCCGGCCGCTGGCCGGGTGACCCGATGCCGATGAACGCCGCCCCACCCGCTGTCTCGCCGCCCATCCCCGCCGTCCGCCTCCCGGGGCTCGGGTTCGCCGCCGGGTTCGCGGGGACCGCGATCCTCGCCGCCGTCCTCGCCGGGGCGCTGCCGGTCGAGTTCTCGATCGCCACCGTCTTCCTGTTCGCCGGCCCGCACAACTGGCTCGAAGCCCGGTACGTCCTCGGCCGGCTCCCGGCCCGGGTCGGGAAGCTGCGGGGGTTCTTCCTCCTGTCGGCGGCCGGGATCGTCGGCCTGACCGCGGGGTTCGCCGCCCTCCCCTGGCTGGTCCGTGAGCTGACCGGCCCCGGGCTCGTCGGACCGCTCTACGCCGGGTGGAACACCGCGTTCCTGTTCTGGGTGGCAACGCTCGTCTGGATGCGGTCGCGGACGAACCCGCGGTTCGACGGCGGCTGGGTGTGGCCGGCGGCGTTCTTGCTCACTGCCGGGGTGTGGCTCAACCCGGTCGCCCTGAACGTCGTCCTGGTTTACCTTCACCCGCTCGTCGCGATCGTCCTGCTCGACCGCGAACTGACCCGGTCGCGGCGGGAGTGGCGGCCGGCGTACCGGGGCGCGGTGCTGCTCGTGCCCGTGCTCCTCGGGGTGCTCTGGTGGCAGCTGCGCGACGCCCCGGACCTGCCCGGTGTCGACCCGCTCACGGCCGCGATCGCCGGCCACGCCGGGGCCTGGTTCCTGGACGGCGTCTCGACGCACTTTCTCGTGGCCGCCCACACGTTCCTGGAGATGGTTCATTACGGGGCGTGGGTGGTGCTGATCCCGCTCGTCGGGATGCGGGCGTGGCCGTGGCAGCTCCGGACCATCCCGGCGGCCCGGCGGGGCCCGGACTGGGCGCGGGGCGTATCGGCGGTACTGTTCGCCGGGCTGGGCGTGGTCGTGGTCCTCTGGGCGTGCTTCCTGCGCGACTACGGGACGACCCGGAGCGTGTACTTCACCGTCGCGATGCTGCACGTCCTGGCCGAGATCCCGTTCCTGTTGCGGATGGTGTGACGTGCCCAGCGACCCGGCCCTCTCCGCGTACCTCCTCCAGATGCTCGGCTGCTACCTGCTGACGGTGGCCGTCGAGACGGCGGTGCTGCTCGTGGGGCTGTCGCGCCGGCACCCGGTCCGGGCCCGGCTGTTCGCCGGTGCCTGGCTCACCGCCTGTACCTACCCCGTCGTGTGGCTGGTCCTGCCGCCGCTCTTCCCCGACCGGCGCGGGCTGTACCTCCTCGTCGCGGAGACCTTCGCCCCGGTCGCGGAGTGCGTGCTGTTCTGGCTGGCGTTCGTCCGCCCGCTCCCGCCCGCCCGCCGGGCCTCCGCCCGCGACCTGCTCGCGGTCGTGGCCGCGAACCTGGGCTCGTTCGGGGTCGGCGAGCTGATCTACGCGCTCGGTCGTTGACCCGGGCCGCCCGCCGGGGTACGGTCAATGGCCTCACCACCCACGAGTCCCACGCATGCGCCGCTTCCTACCCTGGCTACTCGTCGCCCTCGTCCTTCCGCTTCCATTTCTGCCGGCCCAGGACAGGAAGCCGCTCCCGCCGACGGAGGCGCGGGCCGCGTTCCTGAAGCTGCTCGACCGGCCGAAGGTCCCGCCCGACGACCGGGCCGAGGCCGACCCCGTGGAGAAGAACGGGCTCTCGTATTCCCGGTGGTCGTTCGCCAGCGAAAAGAAGGCGGACGGGACGGTCGAGCGGGTCCCGGGGTTGACCGTGGCCCCGGTGGGCAACAAGGGCCAGTTGCCGGTGATGATCGTGCTCCACGGCACCGGCGGGAGCAAGGACGGCGTCGTGTCGTGGCTGGAAGAGTTCGCCCGCCAAGGCGTCGTCGGGGTCGCCATCGACGCCCGCTACCACGGCGACCGCAGCGGCGGGAAGAAGGGCGCCGCGGCCTACGTCGAGGCCGTCGCAAGGGCGTGGCAGACCCGCGCCGGGAAGCCGATGGAACACCCGTTCTATTACGACACGGTCTGGGACCTGTGGCGGCTCCTCGACCTGCTGGAGGACAGGCGGGCCGAAAGGCCGAAGCGGATCGGGATGCTCGGGATCAGCATGGGCGGGATCCAGACCTGGCTCGCCGCGTCGGTCGACGAGCGGGTGACGGTCGCGGCCCCGCTGATCGCGGTCCAGAGCTTCCGGTGGAGCCTGGAGAACGACAGGTGGCAGGGCCGGGCGAACACGATCAAGGCGGCCCACGAGGCCGCGGCGAAGGACCTCGGCGAACCCGCGGTGAACCGGCGGGTGTGCCGGGAACTGTGGGGCAAGGTGATCCCCGGCATCCTCGACGACTTCGACTGCCCGAACATGATCCAGCTGTTCGCCGGCCGGCCGCTCTTCGTCGCCAACGGCGACCAGGACCCGAACTGCCCGATCGCCGGGGCGCGGCTGTCGTTCGCCGCGGCGGAAGAGGCCTACGCGAAGGCCGGGGCAAAGGACAAGCTGGCGATCCGTGTCGCCGAGGGCGTCGGCCACAAGGTGACCGACGAGCACCACAAGGAGGCGGTCGCGTTCTGTGTGAAGTGGCTGAAGAAGTAGAGGGCGGAAGCGGCTCTGTCGAAATCCTCAAGGATTCAATGTTTCTAGGATTTCAGCCTGAAAGGCTGGGACCGCATAGCCCAGGGCAACGCCCTGAGGCACCGGTACGGCGAGGGTGATATCATGTGGGGATGGCTCCGCCGGACGGCGGGGATCATACGACAGAAGGTCCGGACGATGGCCAGGCACGCCGAACTGTTGGCGCGCTACAAGCACCTGCGCCAGGTGGGGCTCGAGCTGAACAACCGTCTGGTGGAGACCCTGCCTCGAGACGTCGTCGACGAGGGTGGCAGGAAGCTGGGGATCCTGAAGCGGAACGTCCTCACCCTGGACACCGAGGACGAGATCGCCGTACTGATGGACTACTGCCTCCACGACGTGCGCCGGCCCGGGGGCAACGCGGTCGAGCGGTACCTGGAGGCGTCCCCCCCGGCCCCGGACTCCGACGAGTGGGTCCTGCTCCAGGCCCTGAAGAAAGCCCGTTTCTCCCTCTTCGTCGTCGAATCGACCGAGCCAGGGGTGGGGGTCCATGTCCGGGACCTGCTGCGTGACGAGCTGCTGTTCCTCGTGGACGTCGGGTTCGGCCAGACGGCCCCGGCCGGGCTGGTCCTGGCCGCCCGGATCATGGCCCCGGAGGGGATCGGCATGACGACCGGGGCGGCCCTGCCGGTCGGGGTGTTGTCCCCGGACGAGCGGGCCCGGTTCCTGGACGGCTTGAAGGCGACCTCCCGGGGTATGGACTTCGGCGACCTCTCCACGGAGCAGGCAAGCGCGTTCACCACGACCGTCATTCGTACCAGCCTGCGACAGGGCGCGGCGGAGCGGATTCGGTACGTCGAGCCGGGGGGCGGGAGTCACCCGGGGCACGGGCCGCATCTTCCACCGGCCCGACCCGTCGGGCGCAACGACCCGTGTCCCTGCGGGAGCGGAAAGAAGTTCAAACGCTGCTGCGGGGCGCGGGGGTGAGAACGACGGGCCCGACCGGCCTCACAGATCCGTCCGGTATTGCCCGCCGTAGGTGTGCTCGTGGCCGGTCAGGAGGGACTGCGACCGGACCACCTTCACGAGGGCCGCCAGCCCGGCCGTCGCGACGACCCCGCCGAACTCGACGTAGACGTACCTCGTCGCCACCGGCTCGGCGGCCGCGAACCCGACCCCGCCGGCAGACACGTCCCGGCACCGGCCGGCGATCGCCGGGTCGACCGTCCCGTCTGAGTGGAGCGGGTACAGGGTCACCGGGAACGCGACCGCCACCCGCGGGGTCTTCCGCCGGTCGGCGACATTCCCCACCTCCCGCCGGATGTCCGCGATTATCTTCGGGATCATGTCCTCCGCGGTGCGGACGAACGCCCGGTCCGGCGCGCCGAACACGGCCCCGGTTACCGTCACCTCGCCGACCGACTTGCCCGTCTTCGGCAGCTGGACCGTCAGCTCCAGCCCGGCCTTCTTCCCCGACAGAGCCCCCCAGAGCCCGGCGGGGGCCGTCTTCCGGAGCACCACCCGGCCGGCGTCCGGCTGCTCCATCGTCATCGCCCACTGGTCGCGGAGGAGGACGAGCTTGTGCGGGACCACCTGGGCCGGGACGGTGGACGGGAACTGGCACACCCAGGTCCCGTCGGCCAGCCGGCCGAGGTCGCCGGGCAGCTGGGGGACGTGCCCGCCGGCCGCCGCCGCCGCGACCACCGCCGCCGCGAACTCCGTTCCGGACACACCCGCGTCCGGGGCGGCCGTGCCGACCAGCCTGGCGACCGGGACCACCGACCGAATCGGGTTGACGCGGAGCCGGCCGCCCAGCTCCACATCGGCGGGCGGGAGGTTTTCGTCCGCCGGGCGGCGCGGGGCCGCCACAGGGGGGGGTGCGGGAGGGGTTGCAACAAGGGGGGTGGCGGGGGCCGGCCACCGGCTGGCGGCGACGAGCGGCGGGAGCGGGCGGCCGGGGACGGTGAGCGGGGAGAGAGTCCGGAGGGTGGCGTTCTGGGTCAGCTCGCCGGACAGTCCGTGTCGGCCGGTGGCCTCCGCCGGCCCGGGCGTCAGGTCGACCGGCCGCTGGTGGAACGGGACCACGATACTCCCGCCCGGGGCCGGAGTGGCGGAGACGGCCGGGTAGCCGGGCTGCGACGGGGTCGGGGGCGGAACGTAGTCGGCCGCGATCAGCGCCCGGACGAAGTCCAGGCACGAGGGGAACCGGTCCTCCACCTTCTTCGCCAGCGCCCGCAGGACCGCCGGCCGGTCGCACTCGGGCAGCCCGGTCAGGTCCGGGGCGGTCGACACGTGCTGCAGCATCATCTGCTGCGGGGTGCGGCCGGAGTACGGGAACGTGCCGGTCAACAGTTCCTGGTACACGAGGGCGAGGCTGTACTGGTCGGACCGGGTGTCCACCTGCCCGCGGAGGACTTCCGGGGCGACGTACTTCGGGGTGAGCCCGCGGTTCATGGCCCCGTCGGCCTTCCCCTGGAGCTTGCTTACCAGCCCGTAGTCGCCGACCTTCACGTGCCCGGCGGTCAGGAACAGGTTGGCCGGCTTCACGTCGAGGTGCTGGAGCCCGTACTGGGTCCCGATCACGTCGAGGGCCTCGGCCGCCTCCCCGAAGTAGCCGAGGAGTTCGGCCCGGGGGATGCCCGGGAGCCGGTGGGTCCGGCACTCGTGGAACCGGTCGAGGAGCTGGCGGTCGGCCAGCTCCATCACCATCACCAGATCGCCCCCGACCAGTTCGACCCGTTCGAGGGTGAGAAGGAACGGGTGGCGGATCGCCTTGATCTGCTGGAACGCTTCGAACTCCTGGAGGAACTGGTTGCCGCTGGCGGCGTCCGACCCGGTCGCCCCGGCGACGAACTTGATCGCCTTGTGGAGCCCGCCGGGGGCCTCGCACTTCCACACCTCCCCGAACCCACCGCGGCCGAGCGGCTCGAACAGGACGTACCCCGGGAGCGGCTCGGTGCCGGGGAGCTTCGTGTAGGCGGAATACGTCCCGCTGTCGGTGGTGGGGGAGGGTGGCATGGGCGGGCCGCGTTTGAGGGAACAGTAGTTAGATGAATTCTAGAACAAGAATTTTGACCAGGCTCGTAATCCGGAAGCCGGGGCGAGGGTTCAGGCCGGGCCGGAAGAACTTTGCGCGGGCGCGAACGTCGGTGGTCGATCACCCTCTCCTTCACCCCGGCGGTTGCGGCGTCCGCCGGTTCGACCTGGGCGAGGGCATGTGGAGATTGGGTTCGTATGGCAAAAGTCACTTTTCGGCGGCCCAAAGATCGACCCGAATTGTGAAGAGCATGTGGAGATTGGGTTCGTATGGCAAAATCACCGCACCCCGGCTGCGGTCAAAGCGGGGTTCGGCGGTGGACCGGAGGACGACCCGACCCAGCCGCTCGGCATGTCAGGCGACGCGGGCCAGTTCGACTACTCGGCCGGCGAGACCCTGCGGGTGAAGGTCGAGTGGGCGTGAGGCTGGGGACCGCGGCGGGCCCGGCCTCTCTTCAGCCAGCGGATGGGGCCGAGATGCCGCACTCCCGATTCCGAGGATCGAGACAACGACGATCAGGCACGAGATCGGCTGAAAGCGAAGTTCCAGCATCACGTCATGAGCCGGTCGGACGTTGCGATGCGAAATGAAGTGCTCTGCAAGTTCGTGTGTCACAACATCGTCGTCGTGCATCAGTCGATGGTGGGACTCGGAATCGAAGGGACGTTTTGGGGGGGAGAAGCAGAAGGGGGAGGAAGACCGGTAACTGCTCACGGGCCGAGGGTGACAAAGGTTTTAGCGAGACAGAACCAATGGCCGCGCCAGCATCCGCTGTGGAATGGCTGTCCGGCGACGCCTGACCACCCGGCCTCCAGCTGGTGAGACTATTCGGGAAGAGGCCGCGAGCACCGGCCCGATGTAGGCCGCGATCGGGTGGCGGCGGTCGATCAGACCGACGCTCGCAGAAGTCGGACGGAACGGGCGCCTCCTGCGGCCAAAGAGCCTTGCTTGGACTTAAGGAATTAGCTTGTCAGGGCGATGAAAGCCCCCATCGTGATGACCGAGCCGATTACGCTGAGGAATACGGCGGAAACAATTTCCGCCTCTGCGGCGCGGTACTGGACAGCCAACATGATCACCATCGGCATGGATGGAATGGCCGTCGTCAGCACGGCCTTGCTGACAATTGGGTTGCCATAGTCGAGCCATCGCAAGCCACCCAGGACTAGGGCCGGCTGCACGACGTTTTTCAGGAACACCAAGAACAAGACGTGCCGATTGACTTTGGTTGTGAGGGATGCAAGCACGATTCCGGAGCCGAACAGGGCGACGCCCCCGGCTGCGTGCCCCAGCATGGACAGCGAGTGGACGATGAGCTGAGGAATGCCGACGCCGCTCAGCACGATCACGAAAGCGAGAACGGGCGCCCAGACGATCGGCTCCTTAACCGTTTCCGCGAGTTTGGCCGCGAGCACCGAGCCGCAGGTCGCGGGGGGCGATGCGAGATGCTCCTCGTCCTTGGCGGGGCACTTTCCCTGCGATTCCTCCCCTGCGGTATCCAACGTGAGGAGGAGGATCGTGACTGGTATGACCGTGAGGTTGACCACGAGACTGGCCATCGCGATCGGAATGGCGCCGGGCCCTCCGAACAGATAGCCGAGGACGGCTGAGAAAGGCACTGCCGGCGCGGAAGCCGTTAGCGCGGCCAGCGCACTGATGCTCAGTCGTCGGCGGAAAGCGAAGCGAGACAACAGGAGAACCGCGCCATACAGGCCGACGATGGCGACACACAGCGCGATGAGCAGCGGGAGGTCCTGACTCAGTTCGGCGCGCGGCGTGCTGACCGTTCCGGCGAAAAGCAGCAGCGGCACGGCGTAAAGCAGCACCATGCGATTGAGGATCGCGGCATCTTTTGGCCCGAAATCGCCGCGCCAGGCCGCCACGAAGCCGAGCAGGAAGGTCACGACCATTGGAAGGAGTGCGCCCAAAATGGTCTCTAGCATGACTGCGGTCCCGTGCATTCAGAAGTCTGCCGCCAACTTTCTTGCCTCCTCCAGACCACGCGCAATGCTCTCTTCCCTCTTCTCTTTCTCGGGCCACGTCGTGCCTTCCACCACGAGCCTTTGGACCTCCTGGACCCCGATAAACTTCAGCCAGAAATCGATGTATCCTTTCTGATGGTCGAACCGGGAAGCGGGCGTCGGCGAGTCTTCCGCGTAGGTCCCGCCCCGCGCATAGACCACGAAGGCGCGGGGAGTTTTCAGCAAAGGGCCGTATTCCGTGCCGTCATAGGTAAAGAGCATGTTCCGCTGACAGACCAGGTCAATCAACTGCTTGAGTTTGTACGGGTAGGCGAAGTTCCACATGGGCACGCCGAGCACGATGCGGTCCGCCCGCCGGATGCGTGCCGCCAGCTCTCGGATTTTTTCCCAGACTGCGGCCTCGGCCGGGTTCATCGGTTCTTTGCTTATGCCTTTGTACTTCGCCCCGATGGCCTCCTGGTCGAAGTCTGGCAGGTTCTCCTCCCACACGTTCAGCGTGTCCACCGTGAGTTCGGGACAGGCTTGGCGATAGGCTTGCAGGAACGCCGTGGTGACCGCGCTGGACACAGACCTCGGCCCGCGAGGAGAAGCTTCGATGTAGAGTAGATGCATCGGTTGCCTTTCGGTGAAGGGAGTTTCATGCGGCGGCCTGCCCTTCGGCGCCGGCAAAGTTGTGCTCCTCCCGCCACCGCGGCCATCGGTTCGGGATAAGCGCAACAAGCCAAAGCAATAGCGGTGCCAATGGAGTGGAGACGGGTCTCAGGGCTCTTGATGCCCGGCCCAACGGCCAGGGACTCGCTCCCAATGTGGTGCCGGGCGGGGGACCGCGGAGCGGCCGGTGGCACGAAGGTTATCACGCCGGCTAGAAATCTCTCAGGGTCGGAGCGGAACGACAGAACCCGCGCGCGGAACGAGGCGGGCTCCTTGAGCAAGGCCGCCATCACTCCATCGCGGGAGTCGGCCCGAGCCGGGCGCAGCCAGCGGAGGTGCCTAATCCAGCCGCACGCCCCGGCTGAGGAGGTGCCGGCTCACCGGCCAGGGATGGCGGCACGAGGTGGTGGAGACCCAGCCCTCGCAGCCGCACGCACAGGCGGCGGCACGGGGTGCCGGTGCCGGCTCGCAGCGGCTCGCTGCCCAGGCAGCGGGCGAGCAGCGCCGGCCTCCGCAGGGGGAGCAGCCCTGGGGAGAGGATGATCGCGCATCCGATGGTCTTTTTGCAGCTGCCCGACGTGGCCCGGCTAGGGGTAGCCGGCGAACCCGCCCCTGCCGGACAGGCCCATAGAATTCTTGCGCGCGGCGGTCCGACACAGCCGGCGCATCTTCAGGGGCTGGCTCTGGCCCTTTAGCGGCTGCTCAGCTCAAATGCGACCGCACCCTGTTCGCATCTGAACGGCTGTCACCCCCGACCCGTGAACGCATACCACGGCCCACCCTACAAAACCAAATGGGGTTCGGCGGGAGCAAGCCCGAAGGATTGGGGCGTAATCGGCCGCCCGCTCGGGGGTTGCCTGGCCACCCGCTCCTCGGTCCTGTTCGTTAACCCGACCGGTCAAACTACCTCCGTACAGATGACCAACACCTGCCGTTCCAGGGTCCCAACCCGGTGTGGTAAAATGCCCGCACAGCGGCGGATGAGCCCGGGAATACACCGTCGTGATCGACGGGCCGATCCGGGACAAGCTCCTGGCGGCCGGCGGTGTGATCGAGACCGAGTGGCCATCGGACGAAGAGATCGACCGCCGGTTTCGGGAAGGCCAACTGTCCCCAGCTGCTCAGATTGACGGGCGACTCGGAAAAACTCCAGGTGGGGCTTGAGTGGGAGGAAGCCGTAAGACGCCGACCGCCCCGGGGCTGCCAAACCCTGCCATTTTCTGCCACGGTCGGTCCGGAGGCGGGCCGAATGCGATTCCGAAGAGGATTGGACGGGGACAGCGGGCCGGTCGAGAAGTCGTTTTTGCCATACGAACCCAATCCACTCGATTCCTTCACGATTCGGCCGATCCGACCCCCTCGGGCCGGGTCGGTTTTGCAGAACGAACCCAACCCGCATCGGCCCTCCCCGGTTCGGGTCGACCACCGGAGCGGTCGGGGGGTCGGTTGTGCGGAACGAACCCAATCCGGGGAGCGGTCCCCACCCGGTGGGAGGTCGGTTTTGCGGAACGAACCCAATCGTCTTCACCCGGTCATGCTCCCCGGTGGATGGCCAGCCCGGTCCCGACAAGAGGTCATGATCTCAGCCGCTCGTGTCTTGGGACTGCCAACTCCTGCCACCCCCCGGGCTCCCGCCGGTCGGCGGCCGATTCTGCGGAACGAACCCAATTGCCGGGGACGTTCTGCCTCATGTCGGGGCGACCGGCCAACGGCCGCCGGCCCGGGGGTCGGTTCTACCGAACGAAGCCAATTCGGGCGAGCGGACTCGGCGGCAGTCGGTCCGGTGACCAGATCGTCCCCCGCGACGTTGAACACGGGCGACGTGCGGGACGAACGGACGGTGGACCAACCCGAACGGCTGTGAGACCGCGACATGCTGCCGCTTTACCACGAGCCGCACTTCACCTTCCGCTTCGCGGACGACCGGATCATCCCCCGGTTTCATCTCGAAGGTGTGGAGGCCGGGCGACGGATCTCGGTGTTCAGGTTGGACCCGGCGACCGAGGAGCAACTGGGCCTGATCGCCACGGCAACGGTCGGCGAAGGCGGCTGGGTGGACCTGCCCGAGCCGATCGTCGTCCGGGCGGGCGACGGGTTCGTCGCCGTGCCCGTCGGGTCGAGCGCCGAGACCAACCACCTCGGGCAACCGATCGGCTTTCCGGTCCCGGACTGGGCACCGCCCGCCCTGCCGCCCCGCGAGGCGATGGCAGGCCGGTATTGCCGGGTCGAGCCGCTGGACGCGGACCGCCACGCGGCATCCCTGTTCGAGTCGAGTCGCGCCGACCCGGACGGGATGAACTGGACGCACCTCCCGTACGGCCCGTTCGACAATTTCGAGAGCTACCGCGAGTGGCTGAGCGAGTCGTCCCGGAAGAGCGACCCCCTGTTCTTCGCCATCGTCGATCTCGCTTCTGGCAAGGCGGTCGGGGTGGCGAGCTACCTCCGCATCGACCCCCGGCACGGGTCTGTCGAGGTCGGGCACCTGAATTTCTCCCCGGCCCTCCAGCGGACGCCCGCCGCGACCGAGGCCATGTACCTGATGATGGAGCGGGCGTTCGGCCTCGGCTACCGCCGGTACGAGTGGAAGTGTAACGCCCTGAACGCGCCGTCCCGGCGGGCCGCGCAGCGGCTGGGGCTGTCGTTCGAGGGCGTCTTCCGCCAGGCGGCTGTTTACAAGGGCCGCAACCGCGACACGGCCTGGTACGCCGCCGTCGACCGGGAGTGGCCCGCCCTCCGGACCGCCTTCCGGCGGTGGCTCGACCCGGCCAACTTCGACGAACATGGCCGGCAGCGGGTGGCGCTCTCGGCGCTCACCGCCCCGGTCCTCGAGCAACGCGGGTAAGCCCCCCGGTCGCGGGGTCCTGGCGGGACTCGCGCCCGGTCAAGAAGACCGGCAGACCAGTAGGGTTGCAAGGTGAGAGTCGGGAAGTGCTTGCGGGTATCTCCGCGTGTCGTCGGGTTCGCGCTTCCTAGAATATGAAGAACACTCTCCCGACAGGCCCCCAGGACCCGACCGACCATGCCCCGCGTGCTGATCGCCGACAAGCTCGAACCCGCCGGGATCGACCTCCTCAAGGCCGCCGGGATCGAGGTGGAAACCCGTCTCGGGCTCAAGGGCCCCGAGCTGGCCGCCGCGCTCCGCGAGTTCGACGCCGCCATCGTCCGCTCCCAGCCGAAGGTCACAGCCGAGGCGCTCGAAAACCCGGGCAAGCTTCGGGCCATCGCCCGGGCCGGGGTGGGGGTCGATAACATCGACGTGCCCGCCGCGACCCGCAAGGGCATCGTGGTGATGAACACCCCCGGCGGGAACACCGTGTCCGCCGCCGAGCACACCATCGCCCTGATGTTCGCCCTGTCCCGCCGCATCCCGGCCGCCGACGCGGTCATGAAGGCCGGCGGGTGGGACCGGAACAAGTTCGTCGGCACCCAGGTCGCCGGCAAGACGCTCGGGGTCGTCGGGCTCGGGCGGATCGGCCGGGAGGTCGCCCGCCGGGCCAAGGGGCTCGACATGACGGTCGTCGCCCTCGACCCGTTCGTCACCGCGGCCAAGGCCGCCGAACTCGGGCTCGACGTCGCCGCCACCCTCGACGAGCTGTTGCCGAAGGTCGACTTCCTGACCATCCACGTCCCGCTCAGCGCCGAGACCAAGAGCCTGATCGGGGCCCGCGAGCTCGGGCTGATGAAGAAGTCGGCCGTCGTGCTCAACGTCGCCCGCGGCGGGATCATTGACGAGCCCGCCCTGGCCGCCGCCCTGGCCGCCGGGACGATCGCCGGGGCCGGGGTGGACGTGTTCACCGCCGAGCCGACCACCCCGGACAACCCGCTGCTCAAGGCCCCGAACGTCGTCCTCACCCCGCACCTCGGGGCGTCCACCGTCGAGGCCCAGGAGAACGTCGCGGTCGAGGCCGCCCAGCTGATCGCCGACTTCCTGCTCAAGGGGCAGGTGGCGAACGCGGTGAACATGGCCGCGGTCAACCCGGCGGAGCTGGCCGAGGTCCGGCCGTTCGTCGACCTGGCCCGCCGGCTCGGGCTGTTGCACGCCCAGATCGCCCACGGGCCGGTCCGCAAGGCGACGCTCACCTACAAGGGCGAGCTCGCCGCGAAGAAGACCAAGCTCTTGACCGCCGCGTTCACCGCCGGCCTCCTGGAGTACCGGCTGAGCAAGGGCGGAGTGAACCTCGTGAACGCCGAGGTGTTCGCCCGCGAGCGGGGGATCGAGATCGCCGAGTCGGCCAACCCCAAGAAGGGGGACTTCGCCGCGCTGCTCTACACCGAGGTCGAGACCGAGCAGGGGACGACGGTCGCGGCCGGGACGCTGTTCGGCGACCAGTACGTCAGGCTCGTCCAGCTCGGGCCGTACCGGATGGAGGGGTACCTCGACGGGGTGCTGCTCGTGTTCACCCACCGGGACGTGCCCGGGCTGATCGGGTTCGTCGGGACGATCTTCGGCAAGCACGGGGTGAACATCGCCCAGATGACGGTCGGTCGACAGGCCCCGGGCGGGGAGGCGATCGGCATCCTGAACCTGGACGGCCCGCCGCCGGACGCGGCCCTCGCCGAGGTGAAGGCGCACCCGCACATCACCAACCTGACCGTGGTCACGCTCCCGCCGGCCGGGGTGCTGCCGGGGTGGCTGGGCTGACGTCGCGGCCGCGACGGCCGCCCGACCCCGGGCGGGCCGTTCTTACCGCGCGGCGATGCTTCTTCGCGGGTCTCGACATTCCGGAGAGGTTCGTCCCGCGCGGGGGCCATCCGTCCGTGGTAGAGTGAGCGCCGTCTTGCCCCCTACACGCCATTCGGGCGTCACGAATGACACCGCCCACCCCGACCGGCATCCCCCCGCCCCCGTCCGCAGTCGGCCCGCCGGGGGTGGTGTTACTGGTCGAGGACGACGACGCGATCCGGGCGCTGGCCAGGCGGGTGTTGGAGATGCGCGGGCTGACCGTCCTCGCGGCGGCCAACCCGGGGGAGGCGCTGCGGGTAGCCGCCGAGTACCCGGGGCGAGTGGACGTGATGGTGGCGGACGTGTCGCTGCCGGGGATGGACGGGCGGGAACTCGCCGCGACGGTCCGGGCCGGGCGGCCAGACTTGAAAGTCGTATTCATTTCCGGGTATCCCCGGGACGAGGTGTTCGGCCCGGGGCGGGCGGACATGCGGGCCGAGTTCCTTCCGAAGCCGTTCACCCCGGCCAAGCTCGCGGATCTGCTCGCCCGGCTGCTCGCGGCCGGCCCGCCGGTCGACCCCGGACCGGCCGCGCTGCCGACACCCCCTGGGGTGAATGACACCGCCTTTCTGTGACCCGCTCAGGCCGGACCACCCCCATGACGCCGACACCCGATAGTCGCCGGGTCGCTCTCCTGCTGATCGCCCACGGGAGTCGCCGGCCGGAGGCGAACGCCGACCTGGAGTACGTGGCCGGGCGGATCCGGGAGCGGGGCCGCTACCCGGTCGTACAGGTGTCGTACCTGGAGCTGGCCGATCCGGGGATCGAGGCCGGCGGCGCGTTGTGCGTCGGGCAGGGGGCGACCGACGTGATCCTCCTGCCGTACTTCCTGTCTCCCGGCCGGCACGCGATCGAAGATCTGGCGGCCGCCCGCGACAGACTCGGCGAGCAGTTCCCCGGGGTGCGGTTCGTGCTCGCGGAACCGCTCGGCCGGCACCCGCTGCTACTCGACGTGGTGGAGCAGAGGGCGCGGGAAGTGGAGTGACCGGTGGGCGGGGGGCGGGGGCAGTGGGCAGTTGATAGGAGGTTGGATCGGAGCCCCGGAGGGGCGATGGCTGGTAGCCCGGGGTGACAACCCTGGGCGGGCGCAAGAGGGACGAAGGGTCGAGCCAAATTGAGGACCGCGTTCCCCGCCCGGGGTTCTCACCCCGGGCTACCGGCCATCGCCCCGCCGGGGCTCCAAAACCAAACGCTGCCCACCGCCCACCGCTCACCCGAACCACCCCCGCACCTCGGCCGCCCGCGGGTGGGTGAGCCAGTCGAGCACCGTCCCCGCTGCCTCGCGCAACCGGAGCCCGTCCACGACCGGCCGGAACCGCCCGCCGGCCAGCCCGTCCGCAATGACCGCGGCCCCCTGGGCCGCCTCCTTCACCCACGCCCCGTCGAGCAGCGGCAGGGCCACGACCTCGTACTCCGACCGGGCGAACGGGGCGAGGGTCTCGGTCAGGTGCAGCGACTCGACGAACGCGGGCTCGGCCGCGAACAGCCGGCCGGACAGGATGACCTTCTCGAACCGGTCCGTCGGCTCGTGCAACCCGCACAGCCCGGCCACGGTCTTGACCAGCGATTCGACGTAGGCCGCCCGGCGGATCTCTTCGTCGCCCACGCCCGCCGCCCCGCCCTCGAACAGGTCCGTCTTGCGCAGGGGCGAGAGCAGGTAGGCCGCTTCCCCGTCCCACGCCCCGCCGGACCGCCACCCGAATGCCCCGGCCGTGCCGCCCGCGCCGTCGACGACCTCGCCCCGCTCGTTCACCACCACCGCGGCGGTGAACGCCGTGCCGAGTTCGACGACGCAGACCGGGCCTTCCCGGGTCCACGTGTCCGCCACGCGGTCGACGGCGAGCGCGGCGACGCACAGCTTGTCGGGCGTGCCGAGGTCGATCTTGTTCAGCTTGCGGTGGGCGGGGACGGTCGGGAGATGAATGACGCCGGGGAGGAACACGACCGGCAGCCCGGAGTCGCGGAACGCGCGGGCGACGGCCGAGAACCCGGCCACCCCGGTCGCGGACGCCCGCTCGTCCGGGCGGACGAGGGCCATCAGGCCGAGCTGGGCGTCGGTACAGCGGTCCGCGCGGACGAGCGGGAGGCCGTACCCGGACGGGCCGGCGACCAGGTCGAACGGGCCGCGGTCGCGGAGCCAGCGGACGGCCGCGGCGGGGTCGGCGCGGAGCTGGTCCGGGTCGAAGCGGGTCTGATCGGCGGCGGTGCCGTCGTCGAGGACGAGCACGTCGAGGGAGGACGTTCCGGGGTCACAGCCGGCGACGCGGGGCATGATGACAATAGAGTATCAGACTCGCCTTGGAGTCACAGAGGGCACAGAGACGGCCCCAAGACAGAGAGAGAACATGTTTTGAAACTCAGACTATTTCGGAGACGTCTCGCTCGCCGCGACAATCGCTCCCTCCCCGCATCATGGCGTCGACAGCCCGTTCCCCCGGGAGCAGCCGAGGGCGAGGTGTTTGACCGCGATCGCCCGCCATCTGAGGCTTTCCGTGTCGGCCGCTCGCGGGGCGGCGACACCGACCGCCTTTCCGCCCCTCCCGCGGGGCGAACGGCCCACACCCCCGGCCGAGAAATCCTCCGCATCTCTGTATTGCACTACAAATGGCCTTGCACTACTATGCATCTTGTTTGGCCGGTTCTCCGGCCGGCCCGCCGGCCGCGCCCGACACCCCCGCCACCCGGAGGGCCCCCATGCCCACCCCGAGCAAGGAGTACGCGGACGAGGTCCTGATCCGCTCCCTGGCCCGCGGGGACACCATCCCCGACGCCGCCCGCGTCGCCCAGGTGAGCGAGCGGACCGTCTTCCGCCGGCTCGCTAACCCGGCCTTCCGGGACCGCCTCAGCGCGACCCAGGCGGCCGCCCTGTCCCCCGCCTACGGGATGCTCACCACCGGGCTCACCGACGCCTGCCGCCGGGTGACCGACCTGGTCTGGGACCCGAACCCGCACGTCGCGTTCAAGGCGGCCAAGGCGGTGGTCGACCTGACCCTGAAGATGCGGGAGCAGGTCGACGTCGAGGACCGGGTGACCGGCCTGGAGCGGATCACGAAGTACAAGGCCAAGTTCGGGGAGTACCCGCCACCCCCGGAGGACGACCCGGACGAGGACGAACCGGGGCCGGGCGGACCCGACGCACCGGGCGGTCCGGGTGGTCCGGGTGGTCCGGGCGGTGCCCCGCCCGGAGGCGGCCCGGAGGCGCAGCGGCCGCCCGACCACCCGCCGAACCCGGAGCCCGCGGTGGGGGTGCCGCCTCCGCCTGCGGGCGTGCCCGGGCCGGGAGCTCCGCCGATTCCTCCAGCCTCCGCGGCCGAGCCGGGGGTGGGGACGCGGACCCCGGAGGAGGAAAAACCGGCCCCGGGACTGCCGGTGGTGACCTACTTTCGTTGCACGGCTGGGAATGCCAACCACTCGGCTAACGACCACACATGATCGGTCAACCCGGCGGCCATCGCCGGGGTTCGTCGCTGCCAGTGGGCGTCCGCGTCCTTCC
>JAQGHQ010000200.1 GCA_028288765.1 Gemmataceae bacterium
GGTTGCGACGGGCGGGGAAGAAGCGCCGCGGGAAGCGGCGACCCGCGGCCTTCCAACTCGTCCAAGATCCGGCCGACCTGAACCCCTGGGAATGCGATCGGTACCCATGAGTGTGAACGGGGGCCAAGCGCGAGATCGAGTCTTCGACCGACGCAACCGGCGGATTCGCCTGAAAAAATTGCCTCCCAGCCCTTAAGTTGAGCGCTATGAGGGCGGCCCTCCGTGGCGGCCCGCGCCACGCGGGCCTTTCGACACAGCAGCTCTGTGTTTAAATATAATTTATAGTATATGTGTCATAGCCTTTGCTGTTATCCCTGCGACACCGTGGATAAACAGTCTCATTTCCGCGAAACCAGGTCTCGAAACACCCTGCAGAGGATCGGAGCGGTTTCGGGGCCGAGGCTGTTCATCTCCCCGTACTGTGGCTTCTTCAGGCCGTAACAGAACGGCGGCTTCTCGTCCCACTGGCGCTTGGGGATGATGTACCCGAGTTCGTCGTTCCCGAGTCCGATCAACATCCGGTGCTTCCCCTTCAGCTGGGCGTAGACCGCCGGCTCGGCCGGGGCGTCCGGGAAGTCGGCCCCCGGGTCGGCCGGGTCCTGCACCTTCCCGAGGACGAGTTCGGGGTAGATCTCGCCGGGGATGACGGCGACTTCGAGATCCCCGAGCTTCAAGTATCCCACCTCCGTTTTCACCGCGATCGGCTTCGCGATGTCTTTCGTCGGCGCGAACTGCTTCGGGGTCGGGTTGCCGTCCCACACGTACGCCGGGCGGCTGAGCGTGCCGAACTGCCAGGCGAGCCGGTAGATGTTGTTGTCGATGGGGAGAAGGATTTCCTGGGTGCGGACGTCGAACGGGGTGAGCGTAACCGGGGTCGCCGTTGCGATCGCCTTCTCTCCGAGCATGCCCACGAGCCGGCCGTACCGCTCGGCCTTCTCGAACGTCCCGTCCCGGAGGTCCTTCCCGTCCTCGTCCTTTACGGGTAGCCGGATCGTCGTCATCAGCCCGCCGACCGTGCCGGTGAAGTACGCGACCGGGCACTTCTGCACCGCCCGCAGGTGCTTCACCGTGTAGTGGACGAAGTCGGCCGTGATCTCGGTGTTCTTGCTGTCCAGTACTTCCGGGTGGCAGTTCCACTGGACGAGGATTCCGAGGACGGCGTCGGTCTTCGGGTCGCGGAACTGGACCGCCACAAGCTCGTCGTGTTTCACGACCGGCAGGCGGGTGTCCCGGATCAGATCCGGGTCGCTCGCGGTCCCGATCCGCGCGACGGCCGGCTTGCGGGCGGCGTCCGCCGCCCTCGCGGCCGCGACACACCCGTCCTCGACCTTCTTCAGGTAGTCCGGATCGACCCCGGACTGGATCGGGCTCGCGCCCCAGAGCCCGAGCGTGTCCGGGCCTTCGTGGTTGTGGGTGGCCGAGACGAGGACGTACTTGAACCCGGGCAGGTTCTTCCGGACCCGCTCCACGCTCGTGTTGAACAACCCGACCACGTCGACCGAGACCAGGGCGATTCGGTCCGTTCCGTCGCCGAGCACCACCGCGCGGGCCGTGATCGGGTCGTGGACCTTCGTCGCCCGCCGGTCCTGCCCGAAGCCCGCGAGGAAGACCGGCTTTTTCCCGAGTTCCGGCGTGACGTCGACTTCGGCGAACCCGACGGAGAGCTCGGCTGCTCCCGCCCGGGAGGTGGGTGGGAGGAAGAGGGCGAGCGAGAGGAGAATGAGCCGAGCCATCGTCGCGACCCCGGGCAGGTGGGAGACACGCGGTGCAATATCGGGTACCGAACGCCCGACCGCCGGCTACACGGGTTCGCATTCCAGCATGTACCGGATACTCTCGCGGGCGATCGTGTCCGGGTCGGGCGAGTAGTCGAAGACCTCGACCGACACCCAGCCGGTGTAGGTCACGTCCGCTAGCGCCCGGAAGATCGGTTTGAACTCGGTGGTCCCGAAGCCGGGCCCCCGTTTGTTCGGGTCGTTCGCGTGGAAGTGGTGCAAGAACTCCCGGTTCGCCCGGATCACGTCCGGCGTCGGCTCGGACTCGGCCGACATCGCTTTCACGTCGAGGTGGAGTTTTACGAGTGGGTGGCCGAGCCGGCGGATGAGTGCCACCCCCTCCGCCGCCGTGGTCATGAAGTTCGTTTCCGCCGGGGTGAGCGGTTCGAGGCAGAGGGCCACCCGCGTCTGGTCGAGGGCCGGGAGGCAGTGTGAGAGAGTGTCCGCGGCGAAATCGTCTGCTTGCCCTCGGGTGTAGCCTTCCGGGATATTCCGCTGAAACGGCGATCCCAGCACGAGGATGTCGCCGCCGAGGTCCGCGGCCGCCTGGGCCAGGTCGGCGAGGTACTCGCCCGTCCGCTTGCGGACGGGCGGGTCGGACGACGTCAGATGAAATCCTTCCGTCTTGGCGAGCAGCCAGTGCAGCCCGATGATCCGGACTCCGGCTGCCTCGGCCTGCCGCCGGAGCTCGGCCCGTCGGGCCGCGGTCACGTCGGTAATCCGCGGGGCGAGGGTGAACGGGGCGACCTCCAGGCCGGTGTAGCCGAGTTCGGCCACTCGCCCGCACACCCGGGCGTGATCCCACCCCTCGAACGTCTCATTGCAGATGGCGTATTTCATGGCTGGATTGTGGTTGGTGGCGCGGTGCGGAGTTGATACCGGGGGGTTGCTATCGGAATCAGGCCCGCGACACCGGGTGGCAGACGTCCGCCCGGGATGAACCGGGCATAAAACGAAACACGAAACACCACAATACTGAACACTCAAGGCAGCGTCACTTCGCGCGCCCGGGGGTTGTCGAGGGAGACGTCGTAGACGGTCAGTTTCACCGATTGAATGCCCTTCGCCGCCTGGTAGAAATCCGCCGGGCTCGGGGTCGGGGTGCCGTTGACGTGGGTGATGAGCCAGCTCTTGGTCTCCCCGATCGCCCGGAACCGGGCGGCGGCCGGGGAGTCGGGCACCAGCTCGCGCACCGTCACCCCGGCCGGGACGTCGAGCCCGGCCCGGATGCCGTCGGTCAACGTCATGGCTAGGACGCTCTCGTAATCGACCCACAGCCCGAACACCGGCGCCGGGCGGACGGACGCGAGAAACGACGTGTCGCTCTTGAACTTCGCCAGCGTCACGTCAACGCCCCACGGGTCCTGACCGCGCCGGGAGACCGCCAGTCGTACTTTGGTCCCGGCGAGCGCCGACCCGACCCGCAGGAGCAGGTCTTCGTAGGTATTGGCCCGGTGGTCGTTGATCCGGACGATCCGGTCGGTCGGCTGTAGCCCGGCGAGCGCGGCCGGGCTGCGCGGGGTTACCGACTTGAGCGTGACCCCCGGCACCTCCTCGTTCAGCGCCACCCCCAGGAACCCGTACTCCACCTCCTCGCCCCGCCGGAGGACGTCGACGATCCGCCGGAGGTTCTCGTCGAGCGGGACCGCGTACCCGACCCCATTCTCCCCGCCACCCTCGACCGCCGTGGTGGTCGAGAGCCCGATCAGCTGCCCGTCCAGGTTGAGCAGGGCCACCCCGCTGTACCCGAGGTTCGCGCGGGCGTCGTACGCGAGGACGGGGGAGTAGTTGTACACGCTCCGGTGGACGGGCGGGGCGGTCAGGATCCGGGTCCGGGCCCCGAGCCGCCGCTGGATGTTGGTCACGCTGCCCAGCGCGGCGGCCGGCCGGTTCATCGCGAACCCGCCGGCGTACGGGTGTGCCATCGGCACCACCAGCTTGCCCGGGAATACGGTCGCCTTCCCGCCCGCGTCCTCCGGCAGCCGGACGGTGGCAAGACGGATCGGTTTCAACCCCTCGGGCGGGGTGAGAAGCTTGAGCACGGCCAGGTCGCTCCGGACGTCCGCGGCGTGAATGTCGGCGTACGACCCCTTGCCGCCCGGGAGGTGGACGTAAATCTTCGTCGCCCCGTCGACCGAGTGCGCGTTGACGAGGACGAGCCCGGCCGGGTCGATCACCACCCCTCCGGCGTAGCCGTGGTCGGGGATGCTGACGGGGTCCGAGAGGTCGAGGTGGCGGGCGAGATCGGCCTTACCGGGCTCGGCTTTCAGGAATGCCTGCCGGTCGAACCCGCCGAGCTGGCCGGGGTGCTCGGGAGCCTTCGCCGGCTTCGGGTATTTCTCGCTCCGCGACACGACCACGCAGGCGACGGACGGGCCGGCGGTTTCGTGGAGGGTCTTGAGTTGCTGCTCGAGTCGGAGCAGGTCGTCCTTCGTCGGCTCGGCCGCCCGGCCCGGAATCAGGGCGGCGAGGGCGGCGAGAGCCAGGCATCCGGCAAAAAAGCGCATGACCGACCCCGGCGGAGACACGGCAGGGGAGAATGGAAGTGTTGTAACCCGGATCAGGAAGGAAAACCAGGACGGGATGGGCCGATATGTGGGTGGCGAGGCCCACCCCGGGCAACGAACGGCCGCCGTTCGGCGGCGTTAAGGACTCTTCGCCCCGGGAATGGGGTTTGCCCGCCGCCCTGTGGCGGGAGCGTTGGGCGGTCTCCACGCCCGCGGTCTGGCGGCCGAAATATCCCAGATACCGGGCCGGTTCGAGGGTGAGGGTCATTCCCCCTTCGCCGCGCGGATGTACGTCTCGAAGTTGGCGACCGGGGTTCCCTTGTCGACGCCGTGGTTCAGGTTCACGATGTGCCGGCGCCCGCCCCCGGCCCGGACGCATGCCCGGGTCGCCGCCGCGACCTGCTCCGGGGTGCCGGACCGCAGCACCTCCTCGGCGACGTTCCCCTGGAACACCAGATGCGGGTACTCGCGGTGGGCGGCGGCGAGGTCGTGCCGGGTACCCAGACTGACCACTTCCGCCCCGGCCCCCGCCATCCGGTCCAGGTACGGCCCTTCCTTGACAAACAGGATGCGCGGCACCCCGGTCGCGCCGGCGAGGATCGCCCGGTGGTAGGGCTGCGCCCACGCGTCGTACTCGGCCGGGGTGAGCATGCCGGCCCACGAGTCGAAAAGCTGATACAGCTCGGCCCCCTCGCCGATGAGGGTGTTCAGGAACCCGACCGTGGCCGTCGCGAGTTTCTCCAGGAGGCCGTTCCACACGGCGGGTTGTTCGGCGGCGAACCGCCGGGTGGCGGCCACGTCCTTCCCGGTCCCGATGCAATACGTCGCGACGGTGAACGGCGCGCCCGCGAACGCGATCACCGGCAGTTCCCCCCGGAGTTCCTCCTTCACCCGTTTCAGCAGCGTCCGGATGTGTCGGTACGAGTCCGGGTCGGGAAGGGCCGTGAGGCGGTCGAGGTCCTGGCGGGTGTGGACGGGTCGGTCCGGGACCGGGCCGGCCCCGGTCTTGAGCTCGAACGGCAGGCCCATCGCGACGGGTAGAGTGGTGATGTCGTAGAAGAGGATGATCGCGTCCACCCCGAACCGCTTCGGGCACAGCGACGCGCGGGCGGCCCGCTCCACGTCTTCGGAGAATGCATAGAAGGACTGGCCGGCCCGGACCCTGTTGAACTCCGGGTCCCACCGCCCGGCCTGCCGCATCGCCCAGACCGGCGGCCGCTCCACCGCCTCCCCGCGGGCGGCCCGGACGAGCAGGTGATCGGTCGGGGCGGGGGAGTCGGCCATTGGGCACCGGTGGTGGAAGAACCGAACCCCGACCCTGACCCTAAGAGGGAAGGGGTTTCTTCCCAACATACAAGGTGGCGATCCCGAACGTGAACAGCTCGTACCGCACCTCGGTCAGCCCGTGGTCCCGCATCTTGGCGGCGAGGACATCGTACTCCGGGAACCGGAGGACGCTTTCGGGCAGGTACTTGTATGCGTTCTCCTGGTTGCGGGCCAGCAGCTGGCCGACCCGCGGCAGGATGTGTCGGAAGTAAAAGGAATAGACCCGGCCGAGAACACGGTTGCGGGGCCGGGAGAACTCGAGGATCGCGACCCGTCCGCCGGGCCGGGTCACCCGCACCATCTCGGCCAGCCCGCGGTCGGTATCGGTCACGTTTCGCAAACCAAATGCCACGGCGACGATCTGGAACGTGTCGGCGGGGAAGGGCAGGGCCTGGGCGTCGGCCTCCAGGAACCGGATCCGTCCGCCGGCCCCGGCGCCGCCGGTCTTCTCGATCGCCCGGACCAACATCTCGTGACAGAAGTCGGCGCCGACAATCGGCACCGCACCACGCGCGGCCCGGTCGTAGGCCAGGGCGAGGTCGCCGGTGCCGGTACACAGATCGAGGATCGGCCCGGCGTCGGCCGGCCCCGGTGGGACGAGCCTGGTCGTTCTCGCCCGCCACGCCCGGTCGATGTTCAGGCTCAGGGCGTGGTTCAGGAAGTCGTACCACGGTGCGATCTGGCCGAACATCCGGCGGATCCGCACTTCGCGCCTGTCGAGTAGTTCGGGTGAAGACACAAAAATCGCTCGGATAAACGGTGGTGAACGGCCCGCCTTCGGTTTATAACCTTAACCGTTGTCCGGTTGCGAACATAACCCTGGAATGCGGAGTCCCCATCGTGCTCAACAAGGATCTGTTCGTTGTGAAGGAGAAGGCCAAGCTTCTCTCCTCCCGTAACTCTTACGAAATCCTTGACAACACCGCCAAGGTGATCGGTACCGCCGAGCAGAAGACGGGCGGGCTTGCCCTGCTCCTCGGGATGGTAATGGGCGACCCCCCGACCCGGATCGATTTCCGGCAGAAGCCGGACGACTCGCTCGTGTTCACCGTCCGCCGGCGGGGCTACTTATTCAAGAAGGTGGAGGTGGTAGACGCCCAGGGTCAGCTGATCGGTCGGTACAAGGCGAAGCGGTTCAGCATCAGCGGCGGCTTTCATGTTTACGACAAGGACGGAAAACATACTGCCGAGATCCGGGGCAAACTGCTGAAGGCCAACTATACCTTCTTTACCCCGGACGGAAAAACGGAGATGGGGAGCGTGGCGAAGAAGTGGGGCGGGATGGCCCGCGAGCTATTCACCTCGGCCGACATGTACGGGGTGCAGATCGCGCCGGGGTTTTCCGGCGACCCGACGGCGAAGATGTTGATCCTTGGGGCCGCGGTCGCGATCGACGCCCTGATGAACAAGCGGGGCGGGGCGAAAGCCGGCGGAACCAGTGACAAAGCCGGCGGAACCAGTGACGACGACTGACGGACGGGCCCGACCCTCGTATCTCGTCAGGGCCGTATCGCCTGACTCGCCAGGAAGCTCTGTCGAAGCCCCGTGTTCGTTGGTCGGGTCTCCAGACCCGACCCGAAGGGCCGCTTCTAACGAGCGAGGAGACATCCGTGCTCGATCGCAACCGCTTCGTCGTCAAGGAACAGATCAAGATCCTTTCGTCGACCCAGACGTACGCGATCATGGACGGCGAGTCCGGCGAGCAGACCGGGACCGCCCAGGAGGTGATCGGCTTGCTCGTGAAGGCCCTCCGGTGGGTGATGAGCAAGCAACTCCTGCCGACGCGGGTCGAAGTCCGGGAGAAGCCGGACGACTCGCTGGTGTTCACGATCCGCCGCGGGGTCTACCTGTTCCGGTCCCGGGTCGAGGTGCTCGACGCCCAGGGCGCGTTGATCGGCTACTTCAGGAGCAAGATCCTCACCATCAGCGGGGGGTTCCACGTTTACGACAAGGACGACAAGCACTTCGCCGAGGTGAAGGGGAAGATGTTCGGGTTCGACTACCGGTTCCGGACCCCGGACGGGAAGATGGAACTCGGGCGGGTGTCGAAGAAGTGGGGCGGGGTGATGAAGGAACTGTTCACGTCGGCCGACAGCTACGGGGTCGAGATCAACCCCGAGCTGGCCGAGCAGCCGATGGCGAAGATGCTGATCCTCGCCGCCGTCCTGGCGATCGACCTGATCTACAAGTCCGAGTCGCGGACGGTGGACGTCCCGGGTCTGGGGGATTAGTGCTAACCGGCCGCGCGTAGCCCGCCCAGGGAGGTTAAAGGAGACGGCCATGATCACCGCGGACGGATGTCGGGCAAGGCGACAACGATTTCTCGATCAGCTCAAACCGACCGGGCCGCTCCTGCTCGGCGACCCGCTCCACCTGCGATACCTCGCCAACTTCCACGTCGAGGCGTTCAGCCTCGCCGCGGACTTCGGCGGGCTGCTGCTGCTCCGGCCGGACGGTCACGCGACCCTGTACCACGACAACCGCGCGGCGAAGACGGTGGAGCTCGCGCACGCCGACGAGCGAAAGCCGGTCCCGTGGTACACGGGGCAGGAACCCGGGCAAGGGCCGCGACGGATGATCCTCAAGCCCGCCGTCGAAGCGGCCGGGACGGGCGGGAGGATTCACGACGCGCTCGCCGACCCGACGGCCCCGCAGATCTTCACGATCACTTCGGAGCTCCGGCGCCGGAAAGACCCGGACGAGGTGGACCAGATCCGGGCGTGCATGCGGGCGACCGAGGCCGGCCACGCCTGGGCCCGGGCACACGTCCGGCCCGGGATGACTGAGCTCGACGTGTACGCCGGGATCGCCCGGGCGGTGTACACGGCAGTCGGGCACTGGGCGGTGGTGTACGGCGATTTCACCGTCTCGCCCGGCAGCGCGAAACGGGGCGGGCCGCCGACCACGCACGCCCTCCAGGCCGGCGAGACGCTCATCCTCGACTACTCGGTGATCCTGCAAGGCTACCGGAGCGACTTCACGAACACGCTGGTGGTCGGCGGAAACCCGTCCGCCGACCAGAGGAACATCTTCGGCCTGTGTACGATGGCGATGGCGGCGGGCGAGCGGGAACTCCGGGCCGGGGCTGCGTGCCAGACGGTGTACGATGCCGTCCGGGGTGTGTTCGCGGCGGCGGGGGTCGCCGAGAACTTTCCCCACCACGCGGGTCACGGGCTCGGACTTTCACACCCCGAACCCCCGTTCCTCGTACGCCACTCGACCGAATCGCTCGTGGCCGGGGATGTGGTGACGCTCGAACCCGGGCTGTACATCGACGGCGTCGGCGGCGTCCGGATCGAGCACAACTACCTGATCACCGACGCCGGCTACGACCGGCTAAGTCATCACGTCATCTCGCTGACGTAACAACTGGCCTTCCGCCCCAACGGGGCGGCAGAGAGTAGCCCAGGCCGTCAGGCCTGGGTCCGGGGCGGCCTGGGGCGATATCGCGGCGCGGAGATCCGCCCGGGTTGCCCTCACGCCCTGGGCTACTCTCTGGCGACCCCGTCGGGGTTTTCAAAACCGGGATCGCTCGATCGGTTACGTCTTGTCTTGTGGGCACGAACTGCCTGCTGCCCGGGGCGATATCGCGGCGCGGAGATCCGCCCGGGCCGCCCTGGGCTACTCTCTGGCGACCCCGTCGGGGTTTTCAAAACCGGGATCGCTCGATCGGTTACCCCTCGTCTTGTTGGATACGTTCCGTGTGACGGGCCTTACTTGGCCGTCTTGATCGCGATGTCCTTGAAATGGATCTCCGTCCCCTCCGCCTGAATGCCGATCCGTCCCTTCGTGAGGCTGCACTCCGACCCCTCGTTCACCTTCTTCCCGTTGACGGCGACCGCGATGTCGCCACCCTTGCACGTAATCTCATACTCGTTCCACTCGCCGAACGGCTTCTCGACCTCGCCGTCTTTCGGCGCCCGCCAGATGTGCCGCTTGGTCTTGTCGTCGGCGTCGCGGCGGGTGGGGTCGACCGTCAGCTTGACGTCGGCCGCGGTCTGGAGCCAGAGGTCGCCGGCGCGGCCGGACCGCAGCTGGGCCTCGAGGCAAACGGGCCACACCTTGTCGTCTTTTTGGCAGTGCAGCAGCACGCCGCTGTTCCCGGCCTTGAGGTCCTTCGGGTACCGCCACTTCAGCTTCAGGACGTAGTCGCCGTACTCCTTGTCGGTGACGAGATAGCCGGTCGGCTTGCCGGTACATCGGAGGACGCCGTCGGCCACCGTCCACGATTGCCCCGGCTCGATCGGCGTGGTCGGGCCGTCCTTCGTCGCACGGCCGAATGCCTTCCAGCCGGCGAGATCCTTGCCGTTGAACAGCGGGGTGAAGCCGTCGGGGTCGTTGGCCGGGGCATGGGCAAGGAGCAACCCGACGGCAAATACCGACAGGGCGAGAGCCGAGCGCATAAATAAGCCTTTCTCAAGAGCCGAACAGCTTCGTAACCGGGTTGCCCGTCACGATCCGCGCCGGGCGGGCGGTGAGGTCTTCGTAGTGGGTGTCGGCCGGGATGCCGAGGGCGTGGAACAGCGTCGCCGACAGGTCGCCGGGCGTGACCGGGTCGGAGAGGGGGTATGCGGCAATCTTGTCCGACCGGCCGGAGATCGCCCCGGGCGTCACCCCGGCCCCGGCGAGCACGACCGAGTAGCACGCGGCCCAGTGCTTCCGGCCGGGGGAGCCGCGGCCGGCCGCCGTCTTCTCGACCGCCACCAGCGGGGCCCGGCCGAACTCGCCCATGCACACCACCAGCGTCTCCTCCAGGAGCCCGCGGGCGTGCATGTCCTCCAGCAGCGCCGAGACGCTGTGGTCGAAGCGCGGCAGAAGGTGGGCTTTCATGTCCTCGAAGATGTCGTTGTGCGTGTCCCAGCCGTAATGGTCCGGTTCGCCGACGTGAAAGTCCTGGCCGCGGATGTTGTGGTTGAAGAACACCGTCACCCACGGGACGCCCGCCTCGACCAGCCGTCGCCCCATCAGGCACGCCTGCCCGGCCCGGTACCGGCCGTACCGGTCGCGGACCCGCCCCGGCTCCTTCTCGACGTCGAACGCGTCTCGCACGCGGGGCGTGTTGATGAGCTCGAACGCCTGCCGGGAGAGGCCGACCTGGGCGATCGAGGCCGGCAGACGAGCGTCGGTGCCGGCCGCGGATTCGAGCCGGCGGACGAGGTCGCGGCGGGCGCCGAGGCGGCCCGGGGGCACGTCCGCGGGCGGGCTCATCCCGTGGAGCAGGGCGGTGCCGTCGGTCACGTTCCCGAGGTCGAGCGGGTCGTACCCGCGGCCGAGACCGCCGCCGTACTGGCCGGGCCCGGGTTCCCGGGGGGTGAGGAGCGGACCGTTCACGTGGAACGCCGAATGCGGGAACCGCCCGTCCGGGCGGACGCGGTGGAGGACCGCGCCGAGGGCCGGCGCGTCGGTCCCCCGGGGGGACGGGTTCGACGACTTCCGCGCGTGGAACTGGCCGGTCAGGGCGAGGTAGCACGCGGACCCGTGGTCGAGGTCGTCGTGCGTCATCGACCGGAGGACCGTGTACCGGTGGGCCTGCTTCGCCAGCTGCGGCAGGTGTTCGCAGACGCGAAGGCCGGGGAGTGTGGTGGCGATGGTGCCGAAGACGCCGCGGATTTCTTCGGGCGCGTCCGGCTTCGGGTCCCAGGTGTCGAGCTGGCTCTGCCCCCCGCTGGTGAACACGACGAGCACGGACTTCGCCCGGCCAAAGCCGGGGACACCGGGCCCCGGGGCCGACGAGACGGGGCGGCCGAGGCCGGCGGTCCCGAATACGGCCGGGAGGCCCACGCGAAGCCAGTCCCGGCGGGACGGGAGCCGGCCGGCGGGTTCGGAACGTGCGAGGAAACGGGGCATTGTCACTGGTGGGGTTACTGGCGGGGCCTCTCCCTTATCGCCGATCCGGGTGGCCGGGTGCAAGCGTGCCGGCCGAGAAACCGCCATTCTTGTCGAATCCGGGTGCCGCCGGCCGGAAGACGGGGGTCGGGATTCTTATAATTTCCACGTCGTGACCCCCGTGCCTCCGGCGCCCGCTCATGCTCTTCGACCAGATCACCATCGTCGGCGTCGGCCTGATCGGGAGCTCGATCGGGCTGGCGGCGAAGGCCCGAGGGGTGGCCGGTCATGTGGTCGGGGTCGGGCGCGACCGGGCGAAGCTCGACCGGGCGGTCCAGTTGGGGGCGATCGACTCGTTCGGTACCGACCTGGCGCGGGGGGTTGTCGGGTCCGGTCTGGTCGTGGTGTGTACCCCCGTCGACCGGATCGGCGGTACGATTCTCGAAGGGGCAAAGGAGTGCCGCCGCGGGTGCCTGTTTACCGACGGCGGGAGCACGAAGGCGAACATTGTTGCGGCGGTCGCGGGCCGGCTGCCGCCGGGTGTCGAGTTCGTCCCGGCCCACCCGCTCGCGGGGTCCGAGAAGACCGGGGCGGAACACGGGCGGGCCGACCTGTTCGTGAACCGCGTGACCGTCCTCACCCCGACGGCCAGGACCGACCCCGACGCGGTCGCGCGGGTGGCCGCCTTCTGGCGCGGGCTCGGGTCCCAGCTGGTGACGATGAGTCCCGAGGACCACGACCGGGCCCTCGCGACCACCAGCCACCTCCCGCACGCGGTCGCGGCGGCCGCCGCCGTGGTGACCCCGGCCGAGTGGCTCCCGCTGACCGCCGGGGGGTTCCGGGATACCACGCGGGTTGCGGGCGGTGACCCGGACCTCTGGGCGGCGATCTTCCTGGAGAACCGGGGCGCGGTCCTCGCCGCGGTCGCCGGGTTCTCGGCCCGACTCGATGACTTCCGGCGGCTGTTGGAGACCGGCGATGGGGCCGGGCTCGTGCGGTGGCTCGCCGAGGCCAAGCAGGTGCGCGATGCTCTGGGAACTTGAAATCCGGCCGAAGGGCCGCGACGGCGAGCGGGAGCGGGTGTGTGACGAGTTCGACCTGCTCACCCACGCCCAGCGCGGCGGCGAGCTGGTGGCCGCGTCCGCCCGGGGCTTCCTCCTCGAGGGCGACCTGGGCGAGGCCGATCTCGAACGGCTGGCAAGCGAGGTCCTGGTCGACCCGCTCGTGGAGAGCGGCGAGGTCCGGCTGGCCGGGGCCCGGACCGGGGACTACTACACCGTGCTGCTCAAGCCCGGCGTCATGGACCCGGTCGCCCAGACCGTGCTCGACGTCGCCCGGATGTTGAAGACCCCGGTCGTCGCCGTCCGCACCTTCCGCCGGTACTACGGCCCGGCCGACCTCCCCCCCGCCGACCGCGACGTCCTCTTCCGCAAGGTCCTGGCGAACGACGCGATCGAGCAGATCGTCGTCGGCCCGGTGCGGGCGGACCACCTCGGGCTCGGGTCGGCCTACACGTTCCGGCTCGTCACGGTCCCGCTCACCGGGCTCGACGCCGACGGGCTGGTGAGGCTCAGCAAGGAGGGGGTACTCGCCCTCACCCCGGACGAGATGAAGGCGGTCCAGGCCCACTTCCGGAGCCAGGGGCGGGAGCCGACGGACTGCGAACTCGAAACCATCGCCCAGACCTGGTCCGAACACTGCTCGCACAAGACGCTCCGGGGCACCATCCACCTCACCGACACGTCGACCGGCCGGACCCGGACGTACAAGAACCTCCTCAAGGAGACGGTGTTCGCGGCCACCCAGGAGATCCGCACCCGCCTCGGCGCCGCCGACTGGTGCGTCAGCGTCTTCTCCGACAACGCCGGGGTGGTGGCGTTCGACGACAACTATCACATCTGCATGAAGGTCGAGACGCACAACCACCCGTCCGCGATCGAGCCTTACGGCGGGGCGAACACCGGGCTCGGCGGGGTGATCCGCGACCCCCTCGGGACCGGGATGGGGGCGAAGCCGGTCTGCAACACGGACGTCTTCTGCTTCGCCTCGCCGGACTTCCCGCCGGACCAGCTGCCGCAGGGCGTGCTCCACCCCCGGCGGGTCATGCGGGGCGTCGTCGCCGGCGTCCGGGACTACGGCAACCGGATGGGCATCCCCACGGTGAGCGGGGCGATCCTGTTCGACGACCGCTACCTCGCGAACCCGCTGGTCTTTTGCGGCACGGTCGGCCTCATCCCGAAGGACAAGGCGTTCAAGGAGCCGAAACCGGGCGACCTGATCGTCGCCGTCGGCGGCCGGACCGGGCGGGACGGGATCCACGGGGCCACCTTCTCGTCGCTCGAGCTCACCCACGAGTCGGAGACGGTCAGCGGCGGGGCGGTGCAGATCGGGAACGCGATCACGGAGAAGAAGGTCCTCGACGTGCTCCTCCAGGCCCGCGACCGCGGGCTCTTCAACGCGATCACGGACTGCGGGGCGGGCGGGTTCAGCTCGGCGGTCGGCGAGATGGGGGCCGAGATCGGGGCGGTGGTGGACCTGGAGAACGCCCCGCTCAAGTACGACGGGCTGAGCTACACCGAGATCTGGATTTCGGAGTCCCAGGAGCGGATGATCCTGGCGGTCCCCCGGGAAAAGCTGGCCGCCCTCATGGCGCTCTGCGCCGCGGAGGAGGTCGAGGCCGCGGTGCTCGGCACGTTCGAGCCGACCGGCCGGCTGAAACTCCGGTTCCACGGGAACACCGTCGCCGACATCGACATGCACTTCCTGCACGACGGCCGCCCCGTCATCGAGCGGAATGCGGAATTCTCTCCAATGCGGAATGCGGAATGCGGAATGCGGAATCAAAACCCGCAATCGACCGCCGTTCTTGAATCCGCAATCCGCAATCCGCAATCTGCATTACTCGCGATCCTCGCCAACTATTCCGTCGCCTCGAAGGAATGGGTGATCCGGCAGTACGACCACGAGGTGCAGGGCGGGAGCGTGGTGAAGCCGCTGGTCGGGGTCGCGAACGACGGCCCGTCCGACGCGGCCGTGCTCATGCCGGTGCTCGGGTCGTGGACGGGGGTCGCCGTGGGGTGCGGGCTGAACCCGCGGTACGGGGACCTCGACCCGTACCACATGGCCGCCGCCGCGATCGACGAGGCGGTTCGAAATGTCGTCGCGGTCGGGGCCGACCCGACCCGGACCGCCATCCTCGACAACTTCTGCTGGGGGAACGTGACCGACCCACGGACCCTGGGCGCGCTCGTCCGGACCGCCGAGGCGTGTCGCGACGTGGCGGTCGCGTTCGGGACGCCGTTCATCAGTGGGAAGGACAGTCTGAACAACACCTACACCGGGAAAACCGGCGAGCGGCTCGACATCCCGCACACGCTCCTCGTGTCCGCGCTCGGGCGGGTGCCCGACGTGCGGACGTGCGTGACGATGGACCTGAAGGAGCCGGGGAACGACCTGTACCTCGTCGGCGTCACCCGGAGCGAACTCGGCGGGTCGCACTTCCATCTGGTCACCGGGCAGGCCGGGGGCGACCCGCCCCGGGTGGACGTCGATTTCGCGCCGAAGGTGTTCGCGGGGGTCCACGCGGCGATCGCCGGCGGGCTGGTGCGGGCGTGCCACGACCTGAGCGAGGGCGGGCTGGCGGTCGCCGTCGCCGAGATGGCATTCGCGGGCGGGATCGGCGTGGACGTGACGGACCTCGCGAAGCTCCCCGGGGCGGAAACGGAGGCGGACGAGGTCCGGCTGTTCAGCGAGTCCACGACGCGGTTCCTGATCGAGGCGAGGCCCGGGAACGCCGCCGCACTGCGGGCGTGTTTGGCGGGTCTGCCGGTCGTGCGGGTCGGCACCACGGTGTCCGACCCGCGGCTGCGGGTCGCCGGCTCCAACGGCGAGTGGCTGATCTGGGTTAAACTGTCGGACCTGAAGGAGGCGTGGCAAAAGCCGTTGCGGTGGTGAGCGTATAATCCCGGTGGCGGGTCTTTCTCCGTCCCGGGAGCGCGGCCGTCTCGGCCGCCTTTCGGGACGCCCGCCGGCCGAGCCCGACTACCGCCCCTCACGTTCCTTCCCGGGGGTCATCACATGTTCCGGCTGCTTCTCCTGACGGGCCTGGCCGCCGCCATCGGGGTGGTGGTGATGATCCCCGCCCCCGCGGCGGCCGTCCAGCCTCCCCCCGCCCCGTCGAAGCCGGACGAGGACCTGGTCAACAAGGTCCGCGTCGCGATCCGCAGCGGGGTCAAATACCTCACCGGCAAGCAGAAGGCGGGGGGTGACTGGGAGGGACTCGTCCTCAACTTCCTGGCCGACATGGAGGGCGGGGCGACGGCCCTCGTCACCCTCGCCCTGCTGAACTGCGGCGAGAAGCCGGACGACCCGGTGGTCGCCAAGGCCCTCACCTACCTGCGGAAACTCGAGCCGCGGAAGACCTACGTCGTCGGGCTCCAGAACATGGTGTTCGCCGAGGCCCGGGAGCCGAAGGACCTGGTCATCATCCAGCGCAACGCCGACTGGCTGATCGACCGGGCGATCGGGTACGGCGGCGGGGCCGGCCAGCTCGGCGGGTGGAGCTACCCCGGGAACACCGTCGCCGACAACTCGAACACCCAGTACGCCCTCCTGGGGCTGTACGCCGCCAAGCAGGCCGGCGCGCGGATCGAGGACCGGCACTGGAAGGCGATCCAAGAGTACTACACCCGGACGCAGGCGAAACCGACCCCCACTACCGGGTTCTGGAAGTACCACAACGCCAACTACGACAACTCGGCGAGCTTCACCATGAGCGTGGCCGGGGTGTGCGGACTGGTGATCGCCGGGATGGGGCTCGACCAGAGCGGCCAGCAGCTCGACCCGGCCACCGGGGTGGCCGCGAACTGCGGGGTTTACGACGAGAACGACGCGGTCGCCCGGGGGATGAACTGGATCGGGGCGAACTTCTCGTTCGAGCAGGGCAAATCGATCTACTACAACGTGTACGGGATCGAACGGCTCGGCCGGCTGAGCGGCCAGCGGTTCATCGGCAAGTACGACTGGTACCGCGAAGGGTGTACGTTCCTGATCGCCGACCAGGACCCGCAGACGGGGTCGTTCGGGGTCAAGCACAAGGGGATCGACGGGGCGGAGGTCCTCTCGACCGCGTTCGCGCTGCTCTTCCTGTCCAAGGGCCGCACCCCCGTGCTCGTCAGCAAGTTCGCCTGGGGCGACTTCCAGGACCGCGGGAACGGGTCGTTCCGCGAGGTCAATGCCACCCCGGCCGGGGCGGTGAACTGGAACCGGAAGCACAACGACGCCCGCCACCTCGTCACGTTCGCCAGCCGGGAGCTGTTCAAGGGCGTCCCGCTGTCATGGCAGGTCTACGACGTCCGCCGCCAGAACATCGACACGGACGAGAAGATCCTGGCCGAGGTCGGGGTCCTGCTCCAGTCCCCGGTGCTCTACCTCAACGGCCACGGCAAGCTCCCGTTCGTCGGGCTCCCCGGCGAGGGGTTGAGCACCCAGGAAAAGATCCTCCAGAAGTACGTCGACGAGGGCGGGTTCATCCTGGCCGAGGCGTGCTGCGGGGACGAAGAATTCACGGGGTCGTTCCGGACGCTCATGAAACGGATCTTCCCGAGTAACGACCTCCGCCGGCTGCCGGACACCCACGCCGTCTGGACCGCGTTCTACCGCGACGAGGGGCTCGCCCAGTTCGCCGGCCTGGAGGGGCTGGAGAAGGGATGCCGGACGGTCGTGGTGTTCAGCCCGAAGCCGCTGGCCGGGTACTGGGAAGAAGACCGGTTCATGCCCGCCCCCGGGAAGCCGGCCGCGAAGCCGGGCGACCCGACCTACCGCGGCGAGATGGCTTACAAACTGGCCGGGAACGTGATCGCCTACGCGACCGGACTCGAGCTCCCAAAACCCAAACTGACCACCGCCAAGCTGGTCGACCCGAACGCCCCGGAACGGGGCGTCCTCCGCGGGCATTTCGCCGCCGCCCAGCTCAAGGTCGGCGGGGACGCCGAGCCGGCCCCGGCCGCGATGCGGAACCTGATGGCCTACCTGCGGGACACCTACCGCCTGGACGTGACACTGAAGAAAGAACTTCTGTTCCCCGGCGACGAGACGCTGTTCAAGTTCAAGTTCATGTACCTGCACGGGCGGAAGGCGCTCAACCTGGACGGGAACGACGTCGAGAACCTGAAGAGCAACCTCCAGACCGGCGGGCTCCTGTTCGCCGACGCGGGGTGCAACGGGTTCGCGGCCTGGCAGACCTTCGACGCCTCGTTCCGGGCGATGTGCAAGAAGCTGTACCCGGACAGCCCACTCCAGGTGATCCCGGCGACCGACCCGCTCTTGTCGGGGAAGATGAACGGCGGGACGGCGCTCACCACCGTCCGGTGCCGGCGGGAGCGGGCGGACGGGAAGGGGCCCGAGGCCGAGATGCGGAACTACGCCCCGTACCTGGAAGGCATCAAGATCGACGGCCGGTGGGTGATCGTGTACAGCAAGTACGACGTCGGGTGCGCCCTGGAGGGGCACAAGGCGTCGGACTGCATGGGGCACGACAAGGAGAGCGCGCTGCGACTGGCCGCGGCGGTGGCGCTGTACTCACTCAAGCGGTGAGGCTGGGTGGTTCTGACCCTGGGAGCGCGGCCGTCTCGGCCGCTTTTTGGAGACGAAAGCAAAGAAGCGGCCGAGGCGGCCGCGCTCCCAGGGCAAGACGCGCGACCGCAGCTCTCACACCCCCTTGACCGGCTTGACCGACAGTTTCACCTCTTTGCCGTCCCGAGTCACGACCACCACCGCCGCGCGGCCGGGCTTCACCAGGGTGGCCGCCAGGAACGTGTCGGAGATGTTGTCGGTCCACCGCCCGTCAATGGTCAGGACGCGGTCCCCGGCCTTGAGCCCGGCGGTCGCGGCCGGCCCGCCGGCGTGGACGTCCTTCACCACCACCCCGGCGTCCTCGTCGTCCTTCTCCTTGTCCACCACCAGCCCCCACACCGCCGCCGGGGCGAGGATCTTCGGGTCCTTGCTCTGGTTCTGGGCGTCCATCAGCTTGGCCATCAGCCCTTCCAGGTAGTCCCCGGGTACGTACCCGTTCGGGACCAGCGTCAGTTCCTTCTTCTGGTAGTCGACCGTCATCTTGTACCGGGCGAAGAACGGGAAGCCGATGATCCCGTCGACCGGGCCGAGGACCTCGGCGATCGCGGCCACGGTGGGGTGGTCCATGACCACCGTGGGTACCTTCTCCAGCTTCGCCGGGCCGACCTCCAGCGTCTTCATCTCGTGCTGGCCCATCGCCCCGAACATCCCGAACGACGGCTTCTTGGCCTTCGGGTCGAGCACCCCGGCGGCCTTCGCGATCTTGTTGTTGATGAGGTTCATCGGGGCCCCGGTGTCGAACACCAGCCGGTACGGCCCCTTCCCGTTGATCTTCACCTGCACGGCCATGTGCCGGGATGGGAGCAACTCGAACGGGACGACGACGGTTTTCCCGTCGGCCTTGTTCCCGGCGGCCTTTTCGGTCTTCTCCGCCGGTTTCTCCGCCGCCACCCCCGAGGGCACGGCGACCAGCCCGGCCAGCAGAACCAGTTTGAACGCGGCCCGCATGGTCACAGCCCCCTCCCGAGTTCGACGGTGAGGTCTTCGGTCTTCTCTCCCCGCCGGACCGTGACCTTGAGCTTCACCCCCACCCCCGCCTTCACCAGCGCCCGGGCCAGGTCCCTGGCGTCGTCGACCCCGACGTTCTTCACGGCCTCGATCTTGTCGCCGGCCTTGATCCCGGCCTTCTCGCCCGGGCTCCCGGAAAGCACCTTCCGGACCACCACCCCGTCCGCGTCGTCGAACTCGATCCCGACGAATCCCCGCGGGATGGTCTGGAAGTTCGGCTTGATCCCCATCAAACTCGCCATCATCTTCATCAGCGGGCCGATCGCGTCGAGCCCGCCCTGACCCTTTCCGCCGCCGAGCGGGACGAGGGCCGGGGGGTCGAACCCGGGGATCGGCTCGAACGCGAGCTTGTCCGCGGTGAAGTCGTACTGGACGCGGTACTTGGCGAGGACGTTGTACCCGACCACCCCGTGCAGTTCGACCCCGGCGAGGCCCATCCCGTTCATCCCTTCGAGCTGGAACAGGTCTTCCACCCGGGCCCGCGGCTTGTCGACCACGACCCCGCCCTCGAGCTCGAACCGGTCGAGGTTGGCCCACCCCTTCTCGTCGGTCTCGGCCTTCGCCTTCTTCGCCACCGCCTTCGTGATGAACACCGCCGGCGCGCCGGTGTCGAGGATCAGGTTGAACGGGCCTTTCCCGTTGATCTTCACCCGCACGAGGACGTGCTTGGTGTCGGTCAGCCGGTATGGCACTTCAAACCGGTCCGGCTTGCCGACCGCCGGTTTGGGGTCGGGATTCGGTCCCGGTTTGGTGTCGGCCGCGGCGGCGGTCGCGGCCGCCAACAGCCCGCACGCCAGCGCGGGCGCGGATCGCCATCTCATTGCGGATGTCCTCGCGGGTCGGGATCGGGCCGCGGCCGGGGTCGGACCTGGCGCAGTGCCCGGACGTTAGGGATTCTACCCCGAAACCGCCTGGATGGGGCTTTGGCCCGAATCCAAAATCCGCAACCCGGAATCTGAAATAAGCCCGAATCCCAAAATCCGAATAATGAATCAATACTTTCGCCGGCTTGCATTTCGGTTTTCGGGATCGAGATTATGTCGGCGTTCGGCGTTCGCGTTTCGATTCGGGAGGCGAAGCCCTCGGGATGGGGTGACCGGGGGAGGGACCGGTCTTGACCCGGCCGCGGGAGGACGGAAGATCAACTTTGTCACCCCTCTTGTGCCCGGGAGCTGCCGTTGACCGTCCATGCCCTTGAACCCGCCCTGCGGACGGTCGAACCGGCCGCCCGTCTCGTTTCGGAGCGACACCTGAGGAAGGTCCTGCTCTACCTGCACGACCACGGCCGCCCCGTCGCCCTCAACCCCGACCTGCCATTCTGGGCGGCCCGGGAGGACCTCCTGGCCGCGGACGTTCTCCCCCCGGAGGTCCTCGCCGCCGACCAGCCCCGGTACCTCCTCCTGACCTCCCCGGCCGACCGGCAGCTCGACACCCTTCCCCCGGGAGACCAGCTCCGGGCTTACTGGCGGCTCCTCCTCCGGGCGGAGGTCATGGCGGCGGTCGACCGGAGGCTCGCGGCCGGGTCGCTCACCCCGGCGGCATGTGCCGACCGGCTCGACCGGTTCGGCCCGGCCGCGGTCCGGGAAATCCAGTGCGTCCTTGAAACCGACGGCCTCGTCGACCCGGCAGCGGATCGGGCCGCGGTCTTCCGCGTGTTCGCCGCCGTTTATCTCGACCTGCACGCCTTTGCCCCGGCCCTGGCCCGGGACTTCTTCCCGAGCCTGCCGCCCGCGGACGTTGTCGCCGCGACCCTCGCCGAGGACGTGGACCCGCCTGCCGTGCTCGCCCGTACCCGCCCCGCCGGGGCGTCCGACCCGGGCCCCGAGATCCTGCCCTGTGAACGCCCGGGGGCCGTCCCACCCGTCCCCCCTCCGGCCGGTGTCGGGCGGGGCAGCCTGCTCGTCCGGGCGGCGGACGCCGAGAAGAAGGAGAACTTCGTCCGGGCGGCGATCCTCTCCGCCCAGGCGGCCGGCGCGGGCGACCACCTGGCCCGGGCCGCCGCCGCCGCCGCGCTCGGGAAGCTCGTGCGCGACCTCGCCGGCGTGCTGAAATGGGACGACGCGACGGCGCGCGAGTGGCGGGAGGCACTGGCGCCGCTCCTGGCTTCGGCCGCGGTCGGCTACTGGCCCCGGGCGGCCCGGTGTCTGTACGAACTGCAAAAGATCTCCGGCGAACTGTCACGCGAGGTTTACGCCGTCGATCTGATCGAATACGTCCGCACGCTGGGCCGCCGGGCGGTGAAACGGCCGCTCCCCCACGCCAGGGACGTGATGCTGCTGAAGCGCTTGCGGGCGGCCCACAAACAGCTCCTCCGGAGCGGGCTCGGGGAGCGGGCGCAGGCCCGCCTGGACCAGCTGTTCCACGACCAGATGCACGGCGTGGAGCGCGCCGTCCGCGCGGCCCTCACCCCGGTGGTCGCCGCCGCGCTCGCGGGGAGCGGGTTCCGGCCGGAGAACCGGGTGGAAGAAATCGCCCGCGACAAGGTCGTGGCGGAACTGCTCGACCGGGCGTGCGAGCGCGGCTACCTGCGGATCGGGGATTTGCGGGACGCGATCGCCCGGAACCAGTTGAAGATGCCGGACCTCGCCGGGCCGGGCGAACTCGTCGTCGGCGACCCGCTCCTCCGGGCCGACACCCGGCTGGCCTACGACCTCGACGGGGTGTACCGCCGCGGCGAGGTTTACCTCCGCGCCCTCCAGCGGGGCAGCTCGGTCTTCTTCGGCACGCGCGTCGGTCGACTCCTGACGCTGTACGCGATCGCCCCGTTCCTGGCCGCGTTCCTCACCCTGATGGCCCTGGAGGAGCTCCGCCACATCGGCGGGAAAGTGTACTCGTTCGCGTCGACCCTTCTCACCCCGCCGCCGGCCCCGGTCCCCAGGCCGCCTTTGCCCCCTCCGGAGGCGCGCGGGAGGGAGCTGGCCCAGGAGGTAGAGCTGGGATTTGATGAAGAGACTGATCAGGAAGTCTGGATCGTGAAGAAGGCGGAGCAGGCGGCCACCCTGGGTAAGGAAGTGGTCACCTCGTCGGCCGCCGCCCCGCCGTCCCCGGAGGGCCACCACCACTCAGTCCTGATCGCGTGGCCGACCGTTGTCGGGCTCGGCGTGTTCCTCCTGTTCGTCTTCCACGTTCCCCCGTTCCGCCGGGCCGTTCTGACGGTCGTTCGGGCCGTCTGGCGGGTGGTCCGGGCCGTCCTGTGGGACCTCCCCCGTGCCCTCCTGCGGTCGCCGGTTGTGGTGCGTGTGTGGTACAGCCCGCCGGCCCGGTACGTGAGCCGTCACCTCGGCGGGGCGATTGTGTTCACGGTGGTCGTCGTCGCGCTCCTGTGGTTCCTCGGGATGACCCCCCTCCTCCTGCTCGAGTGGGGCGGGTTCGAGTTCGTGGTGGCGGCGGTCATTCTCAACACCCCGTGGGGGTGGGTCGTTCAGGAACGGCTCGCGACCAAGATCGCGCAGGGGTGGCGGGTGGTCCGGGTGAACCTCCTGCCGGGGCTGGTCGCGGTCATCGTCGACTGGTTCCGCCGGCTCGCCAACTGGGTCGAGCGGCGGCTGTACGCGGTGGACGAGTGGCTGCGGTTCCGGGGCGGGGACTCGCACAGCTCGTTCGTGCTGAAGGCCGTGCTCGGGCTGCTCTGGTTCCCGGTCGCCTACGTCGCCCGGTTCGCGTTTTACCTCCTGATCGAGCCGCAGATCAACCCGGTGAAGCACTTCCCGGTGGTCACCGTGTCGCACAAGGTCATCCTCCCGATGACCCCGAGCCTCGCCACCGCCCTGGGGGTCTCCGACGCGACGGCGGCGGGGCTCCTCGCGTGTATCCCCGGGGTCTTCGGGTTTATCGCCTGGGAACTGGGGGCGAATTGGCGGCTGTACCGGGGGAACCGCCCGGACCGGCTCCGGCCGGTGGTCATCGGGTCGCACGGGGAGTCGATGCGCGGGCTGCTCCGGCCCGGGTTCCACTCGGGGACGGTCCCCCGGCTGTACCGGAAACTGCGGGCCGCGGGCCTCCGCGGGGACCGCGCGGCGGCCACCCGATACCACCACGACCTCGATCACACGAGGGAAGCGGTCCGGATGTTCGTCGAGCGCGAGCTGATCGCCCGGCTGGACCGCGCCACCAGCTGGGGCGGGCTGCGGATCTCGGTCGCGGCCGTCCGGTTCGGGTGTCAGCGGGTGGTGATCGAAGTCGCCGCCCCGGCCCTCGGCCGGGACCCGTTCAGCCTCGGGTTCGAGAACCGTGCCGGGCGGGTCGGGACGATGGTCGTGCAAGCCGGCTGGTTCGACAAACTCACGGCCGGGCAACGGGCCACCCTTCTCGCCGCGGTGCGCGGGCTCCTGGACATGGCCGCGGCGGATTGGTTCGAGGAATGCGAGCGGGTCTCCGACCCGGCCGACGGGAGGGGACCCGCCACGTGCGGGAGCTACCCCGAGCTATTACGGTCATACACGTGGGCGGAGTGGGTGTCCCGGTGGGAAGAGATCGCACCGGCAGCGAAGTAACGGACGAGGACCACGCAATTCTCGACATTCCCGGATGATGAGGTCTGTGGGAGGTCGAGTCGGGATTCTCATTTGCCGGCTGCAGTCCGCCCAGCGGGTCTTTGCAAACCGGAAATAATCATTACGCTGACATTCGACCGAAGCGAGTCTGCCCGGGTCTCTCTGACGAGGACAACGGAAGTACAAGATATGAAATGAGGTAGGATAGTCCTGAACGGGCACCGGGCCCGCTCCGGTTGTAACGCGAGTGTCACTCTCGTGTTGACCGCTGGTACTCCTCGCCCGGATCGTGTATTAAAGCGTGATGTTCTGCCGTGGCGGTCTTCGTGTACCGTCCCTGCCCGCCTCTCCTCGACCCCCGAGACGGCCGTGAGGTCGGTGGCGCCGGCCGGTCCGTCCTCCGCCCGGCGCGGCCGGGAGAAGCGGCCCGACCAAAAATACGCCCAACACCCATGCCCTACTCCGCGCCCATCAGCCGGGCGAACCCGGCGTGCATCCTGCTCCTGATCGACCAGTCGAGGTCGATGGCCGAGCCGTTCGTCGGGATGGCCGACCAGACGAAGGCGGGCATGGTCGCCGACGCGGTCAACCGGCTGCTCCAGAACCTCGTCCTCCGGTCGGCCAAGGCGGACGGGGTGCGGGACTACTTCCAGGTGGGGGTGATCGGGTACGGGCGGACAATCAAGGCCGGGCTCGGGGGGACGATCCCGCACGAGCTGCTGGTCCCGATCAGCCGGCTCGGGGACCACCCGCTCCGGATCGAGAACCGGAAGAAGCTGACCCCGGACGGGGCCGGCGGGGTGATCGAACAGGCGATCAAGTTCCCCGTCTGGTTCGACCCGGAGGCGAACGGGTCGACCCCGATGTGCGAGGCGTTCGCGGCCGCCGCCCTGGCGGTCAAGGGGTTCGTCGACACCTACCCGAACGCGTTCCCGCCGATCGTCCTGAACCTGACCGACGGGAAGCCCAGCGACGGGAACCCGCAGACGAACGCCCGGGCGATCCGGAACATGGGCACGTCCGACGGGAGCGCCCTGGTGTTCAACCTGCTCCTGTCGTCCCGCCCGGGCATGTCGGTCTACTTCATCTCCGACGAGGGGTTGCTCGCCGACACCTACGGCCGGATGTTGTTCCGGATGTCCAGCGAACTCCCGCCGCGGATGTTCGACGCGGCCCGGGCGGAAGGGTTCGAGGTCACGCCCAAGGCCCGGGGGGTCGTGTTCAACGCGGACCCGACGGCGGTCGTCCGGTTCCTCGACATCGGGACCCGGATCGCCCCGGCCGTGCGGTGACCCAGCCAATGCCCACCCCACCGCCGCTCCCCTGGATTTCGGCGTCCGTTCCCAAAATCGGGCACGCCCCGGCCGAGAACGAGGACGCGACCGCCGCGTTCCCGGCCAAGATGCGGTTCGCCGCCGCCGACGGGGCCACCGAGGGGTGGCAGTCCGGCGGGTGGGCCCGGCACGTGGCGACCGCCTACGTCCGCCGCCCGCCGGCCCCCGCCGACTTCCCCGACTGGCTCGCCGCCGTCCGCCGGGACTGGAAGCCACCGGCCGCCCGCGGGGCGACCGCGTGGTACGCCGAGGCGAAGAGCGAGCAGGGGTCGTTCACCACCCTGGTCGGGGTCGAGATCCGCCGGCTCGAGACGACCCCGGGCTTTGCCTGGAAGGCAGTCGCGGTCGGCGACAGCTGCCTGCTCGTCGCCCGCGGCGGGCGGTTCGAGGTCGCTTTCCCGCTGTCGGCGGCGGCCGACTTCGGGAGTCGTCCGGCCCTGGTCCCGAGTTCCCCCGAGGTACGGTGTCCGGAGCCGGAGTGGCTCGCCGGCCGGGCCGAGCCGGGGGACCTACTCCTCCTCGCCACCGACGCCGTCGCCCGCCACCTGCTCGGTCTCAACACGCCCGCCGCGCTCGCGGCCGTTCTGTCGGCCGCCCGGGACGACGTCGCTTCCGGCCGGCCGGACCAGCTGATAAAGTTGCTTCTCTCGTTGAATAACGTTTTGAACGACGATGCGTCCGTGGTTGCCGTCCGCGTCCCAGACCCCCCGGAGTCGCACCGATGAACTGGCCACTCCCGCAGGACTTCAACGAGGCTGTGCAGAACCCGGGGACGGCGTTTACGGACCCCGACCTGAAGGCCGGCCAGGCGGTCGTCGGGCCGCAGGGGCTGCCCCTCCCGCGGTCCGGGAACTTCGCCGACGTCTACCAGATCCGCACGGCGGCGGGGCGGGACTGGGCGGTGAAGTGCTTCACCCGGCCGGTGACCGGGCTGGAACACCGGTACGCGAAGGTGGACGCGGCCCTCGACCGGGCCGGGCTACCGTTCACCATCGGGTTCACCTTTCTGAACGAGGGCGTCCGGGCCCGCGGGCAGTGGTTGCCGGCCCTGAAGATGGAGTGGGTGGACGGGCTGCTCCTGAACCAGGTGGTCCGCGACCAGGCCGGGAACCCGAAGGTGCTCGACGCCCTCGGCCAGATGTGGGCCCGGCTCAGCAAGCGGCTGCGGGAGGCCGGGATCGCCCACGCCGACCTCCAGCACGGGAACGTCCTTCTCGTCCCCGGGTCGCGGCCCGGGGCGTACGGGCTGAAGCTGATCGACTACGACGGGATGTACGTCCCGGCCCTGGCGAACAACCCGTCCGGGGAGGCCGGGCACCCGAACTACCAGCACCCCGTCCGGGCGACGAAGCAGGTGTACTCGCCGGACCTGGACCGGTTTCCGCATCTCGTCATCGCGACCGCCCTGAAGGGGTTGGCGGTCCTCGGGGCGTCGCTGTGGGAGCGGTACGATACCGGCGACAACCTGCTCTTCACCGACGAGGACTTCCGCAATCCGGCCGAGTCGAAGCTGATGCGGGATCTCTGGCAGGCGAAAAACCCCGGCCTCCAGGCGTTAGTCGGGCACCTGGCGATCGCCTGCGGCCGGCCGATCCCGCAGACCCCCTGGCTCGACCAGATCGCCCCAGACGGGATCGCCGTGCCGCTCTCGCCCGAGCAAGAGCGGGCGGCGACGGTCGCTCTCGGGCTCACCCCGCCGGCTCCCGTCGTCCCGACCTATGAAGCGGTCAAGCCGGTAGCCGCGGAGGACTTCGGGGCCGCGCTCCCGCCCGTCCCTCGGCCCGCGCCGGTGGTGATTGAGCCGGCGGTGGACCTGCCCTCGTTCGAGGTCGAGCGCGAGGTCGGCCCCGGGCGGCGGAAGCGGCAGCAACAGTCATCCGTGCCCCCGCTCCTGATCGTCGGCGGGGTGTTTTTGTTGCTCACGGCGGTCGCGGGGGCGGTCGTCGGGGGCATCTTCCTCCTGGGTGGAAAGAAGCCCGACGAGGTTGCGCAGACCCAGCCCAATCCGGACGACCCGCCCGAAAAGGACCAGAAGCCCAAGGAGAAGCCGAAACCGGCGGAGAAAGAGAAGGACCCGTCGGTGGATGGGGGGCCAAGGCCCCCGATCAACCCGATCGTCACGGCTCAACCCTCCGGCCCGGTAGACGTCGCTTCTCTCCCGCGCCTGCCTGTGCGGTGGGAGAAGCCGACCCCTCACGGGGGGGGAATTAGTCGGATGGCGTTTACGGCCGATAGCAAGTTGCTCGCCGTTGCCGGTTACGGGCGGAAAGATGTTCGGGTTCTTGACGCGAAGACGGGCATCACGTCCGGAGGGTTTACCGAGCACGAGACCCCGGTCCTCGGACTCGCCTCCTTACCGGGAGGGGAGATCGCCTCGCTCGGAGCGGATGAGGCCTTCGCCCTGGTCTGGGAGCCTGGGACGGGCAGGGGAAAGGCGAAGATCCTGTGCCCAGGGCTTTCGCTCCAGAAGCCGGAACCTTTCCTTTACACCTCCCGGGACGGGCGATACCTGATGTGCGGAGGGACGGAAAGCGACACCGGACAGCCGGCCGCAGTGCCCCCGCCCCCGATCGAGGTGACGGACACCGACACAGGGAAGCCGGTCGTGTCATTCCGGATGAGCTGGGGGGTAGCCCGGTTCACCGCCGACAGCACCAGGCTGGTGGTCGCGGACGACCGGACCGGGCTCTTGCAGGTGTTCCGGCTCCCGACGGGGCAACTCGCTTCGGAGGCCAAAGCGGAGAGCGGGCACCAGCCGGCCCTGGCAGTAGCGGTCAGCCCGGACGGCCGGTTCGCCGTCTTTCTCGGGAAGTCGGATTTGCCCGGCGGCCGGGGGTACAACGTCCACGAGGTCGCGACCGGCCGGTACGTCCGGACGATCCCGATCCGGCCCACGGCCGGGTTCCGGTCAGGCTTTTCTCCCGACGGGAAATGGTTCCGGCTCGTTCACACGACCCCGGGCGGGTCAGAGGTGGTGTTGGTGGACACGACGACCTGGACCCCGCAGGCGGTCGCGGCGGTCGGGAACACCCAGGGCGTCCAGTGGGACCACGGGCCCCAATTTTCTCGGGACGGGAAGCTCCTCGCCATCCCCAAGGCCGGGGGGCGGGTCGTCGCGTTCGAGCTCCCGCGGGACGGGGTGGCCCTTGTCCCGCCGAAGCCGAAAGACCCGGGGCCGGTCTCCCCCGTCAATGCAGACGAGCCCAACCGGGTCTGGTCCGTTAACCTCGACCCGCCTCTCGGGACGGCGGGCGTCTACTTCGCCCGGGACGGGTCGGCTGTCATGGTCGGAGGGGGGGTCGGCGCCGGCGTGCGGGCCTTCGACGCCCAGACCGGTGAGGTGTTGCCCAAACCGCAAGGGGTCAACATCCTCACCGCCGCGTTTCCGACCCCGCTCGACACCGACCGGTTCGCGGCATACATCGGTCCCAACCCGGAGAATCTGATCGTCGCCTGGCACGCCCGGACCGGCCTCAAGGCCGGGCGGGTGACCGTCCCGGATTTTCCCGGGACCGAACTCTTCAACCTCCTGAAGCTCTCCCCGGACGGGCGGTTCCTCGCCGTCGGGCGGGACCAGCCGGTCCGGAAGAATCCCACCGAACCGAACAAGACGGGGGCCGATCCGGCCCCGTTCCGGGTGTTCGACGCGACCGCGGGGCGGGCACTCGTTTCGCTCGAGGCGTTCCACGCGTCCGCCCACTTCACGAGCGACTCGGCCCGGGTCCTGGTGGCCGAATGGACCGGCCGGTTCCGGTGGTTCAAGCTTCCTTCCGGGGAGCCCGACGGGGAGTGGACGTTTCCGACGGACGCCCCGAACCCGGGCCTGAACAGGGTCCTCCGGGTCTCCGCCGACGGGAGTCGTCTTCTGTTCCACGGCCGGCCCCCCGGCCGGGAGTACGGTTTCTATCTGCTGGACGGGAAGACCGGGGATGTGGTCCAGGCGTTCGGGCTGCCGTACCGCCACGGCGCGCTCTCGGCCGACGGCCGGGTCGTCGCCCTCTTTCAAATGACCCGGCTGGAAGACCCGGCCGCCGTCGAGGTGTTCGACGCCGTCCGGGGCGTCGCCGTTGCCCGGGTCGGGGTCGCGATGACGAAACGGTTCCTCCCGGCCCTCGACCTCTCCCCGGACGGTCGGAAACTGACCGTCTACGACCCGAACACGAACGCCTTAAGCCTGTACGACCTCGCCCCGGCCGCCGTCGCCGTCGCTCCGCCGAAGCCGAAGGACTCGGACCCGGTTGTCGTGAAGAAGGACCCGGCGTACGTCAACGGCGGTGAACTGAAGCCGCTCTGGTCGTCCCCGGCGCCGGCGACAGCCGGGTGGAGTTACGCCACCTTCACTTCCGACGGGCAGACGGTCGTGATCGGGACGTCGAACCGTGGGATCACCTCGTTCGCCGCCCGAACCGGCGCCCCTCTGCCCGCCGCCTCCGCGGTGAGAGAAGGGGAGTCGACATTGATCCCGCTCGATCGCGGGCGTGTCGGGGTGCACATATCCAGGGAAGGCACCGTGGTGGTCTGGGACCCACAGACCGGCCAGGCGACCGGGAAGGTCCCAGTCCCTGACCCGAAGCCCCGGGGAGGGGTCGTTACCCTTTCACCCAACGAGAGGTATCTCGTGGTCGGGCATCCGACCGGCTTTCGCCCGAAGCCCGGCGACCCGATGGGGGGCGGGACCTGGGTGCCCGGCGAGCTACGGGTCTACGACACCACCACTGGGAAGGACGTCGTCAAGACTGAGTGGTACAGTGAATCGATCCATTTCACGGCGGACTCGTCCCGGGTCCTGGTGAGTGAATCGAACGGCCGGTTCCGGTGGTTCAAGCTCCCGTCAGGGGAAGCGGCCGAAGACCTCACGGTCGGGCCCCGGCCGTCCGGTGACCCATCCCGGGTGATCGGGATCTCGGCCGACGGGAGGCTTGTCCTGTACGACGGCCACCTCGCCAGTGACCGCTGGAAAAGGGCGGTCTACGCCCTGGACGGGAAGACCGGCAAGGTGATCCGCCGGGTCAGTGACTCGTCTTTCGGGCCTGGGGCGATCACACCCGACGGGCGGCTGTTCGCACGGTTCTTTGTCAACCCGAAGGAAGAAGGTGGGGCGTCCGTCGAGATCACCCACGTCGATCAGCAAGGCCCGGCCGTCCGGTTCAAAGTCGTGAAAGAAGTGAAAAACCCTCTCATGGGGTTTGGTCTTTCTCCCGACGGTCGGTCTTTCGCTGTCTACGACCTGGGGAATAATCAAGTAGCCGTATACGACCTCTCGGACAACCTCGTCGCGGTCGGGCCGAAGCCGAGAGACCCGGAGCCGAAGCCGAAAGACCCGGAGCCCAAGCCGAAGGATCCCGAACCCCGGCCGGGCCCGAAGCCGGTCGACCGCAAGCCGGTCCCCGACGACGCCGCGCTCACCCAGGCGGAGACGCAGGTCCGCGAGAAGCTCAAGGACGACTACGCCAAGAAGTCGGTGGCGGAGAAAAAAGCGTTCGCGACGAAGCTGATCGGCCTTGCCGAAAAACAGGCCGACGACCCCGTCGCCCGGTATGTCATGCTCCGCGACGCCCGGGACGTGGCGGTCGAGACGGCCGACGCGGTGCTGGCCGCCGAGGCGGTCGACGGACTGGCCCGGTGGTACGAGGTGGAAGGCGGCCGGCTGAAACACGCCGCCCTGGAGAAGATCCGCGAAGCCACGACCAGCGCGGCCGCCCTCCGGGCGGTGGCGGAGGTCGCGCTCGCCGGGGCCGACACCGCGTTCGCGGCCGACGACTACGAGGCCGCGGCGAAACTCGCCCAGACGGCGGCGGAAGCCGCCCGCCGGGCGAACCTTTCGGCGGCGATCGTGGACGAAGCCGAGGCCGAGGCCGCCCTGGCGCGGAAGGCCGGGTCGGCGTTCGGCGAGGTCAAGCTCGCCCTCGACCGCCTGAAGGCCAACCCGGACGACACGGACGCCGCCTTGACCGTCGGAAAATACCGGTGCTACACCCAGGGCCGGTGGGAGGAAGGGCTCAAGCTGCTCGCGAAAGGCGGCGGCCCGGCCCTGAAGGCGGTGGCGGAGCTGGACGCGAATACCCCGCGGGACGGTAGCCCGGACGCCAAGGCCGCGGACGCCTGGTGGGACTACGCCCAGACGGCCCCGGACGCCGAGAAGCGCGTCGCCGAGGCCCGGGCCCGCCACTGGTACGCCCTCGCCCTCCCCAAGCTGGCCGGCGACCAGAAGACCCAGGCGGAAACCCGGCTCGCGCTCACCTACAACGGGGCCGACTACCGGCAGGGTCTGGTCGCCGAGTTCGCGGCCAAGGTCCCGTCCGTCCTTCAGGGGAAGAAGGGCCGGGTCGATCCGGTCGTCGTCTTCTCCGGCGGGGAGTTCTCGGACGCCGGGGTCGGGCGGGCGACCGACATCAGCGTGAAGTGGACCGGGGTGATCGTCCCGCCCGGCCCCGGGCGGTACCGGCTGGTCGCCAACACCACCGACCCGGTCCGCGTCCGGGTGGACGGGAAGGTGGTGATCGACACGATCTCCTCGAAGACCGGCAGGCGGGAAGGGACGATCGGCCTACCCGACCGCCCGAGTCCGGTCACGATCGAGTTCCCGTGCATCAATACCGACCGGCACCAGCTCAAACTCTGCTGGACCCGCGCCGGGTCGGACGCCGAAGCCCTCATTCCGCCGGAGGTCCTTTTCCACGACCGCAAGCTCGAGTCCGCGATCGGCAAGTGACACCCTCCGGCCCCCGCGCGGCGCCCCCGGATAGGCACGAACCCCGGGCATTCTCCGGAATGCCCGGGGTTCTCTTCTTTCGTGGCGGGCCGCTGCCGCTCGGGAAACTGGGGGTTTGTTTTTGGGGCGTACCCGGTGGCCCGCTCGCGTCGTTGAAGGGTTTTGCTGCACCGGTCTCCAGACCGGTGCCGGCACCCAGATGCGAGGACGTCGACCTCCCGAAAACAGCCGAATCGCTCGCGACCCCGACCGGTTACGCCTTTTGCTTTTGCCTACCGCTGTTGCGCTCTCCAGGCCGGTTGCAGGTCCGGACGGCAGCTCTCATCAAGTTTTCCTTTGCTCACGGCGGGCAGCTGGTCAGTAATACACACCAGTCTTCAGGGGTCCCTCTCTCCCGCCGCGGGTCCGCCACCTGCTGATCCTCAGCCCGGGAGTTCGCGCCCACAATCATCGAACTCTGAAAGAGGTGCGGTATGTCAGTGGCAAGTGCCCGAGTTCCGGTCGCGGTCGTCAGTGGGGTTGTCTGTCTGCTGCTCGGCGTGGCCGGCGGAATCGTGATCGGAGGGTTGACGAACGTTCGCCTGGGCAAAGAGGCGGCGGCGAACCCCGACGAGGGGGCTGGGAAGGACGCGGCCACTTCCCCCGCGGGGATGAAAGGCGCCGGGGGTATGGGCGGTCCAGGCGGGGCGAAGGGTGGCGGCGGCATGGGTGGTGGCATGGGTGGCGGTGGGATGGGCGGCGGAGGGATGGGCGGCGGCCGCGGGCCGAACCCGAAGACGCAACTGGCGCAGCTGGTCGGCAAGCTCGACGTTCTCACCCGCAAGCCACTCGCCGTCAGCCTCACCCCGGACCAGAAGCAGAAGGCGAAAGAGATACTCACCGGCCTCGAAGGGAAAGACGAACTGTCCGAGGACGACGCGAAGGCGAAGCTCGACGCCTTGCTGAAGGTCGTGGAAGGGCAGAAGGAGACCCTGGAGTCGGCCGGGTATCGCTGGCCCAGCCAAGGCGGCGGCGGCGGAGGGGGTGGAGCTGGCGGTGGCGGAGGGGGCGGGCCGCCAGCGCCTCCGCCGAACCCGTTCAAGGAAGGCGACCCCGAGAAGCGACTGAAATCGCTCCAGGATACACTCGGGAAGTGAGCCACTCTCCGTCACACAAAAAATCGCGCCCGGGATCGGCTCGGGCGCGATTCTTGTCGTCCCGACGATCCGCCCGGCCGGGTCAGTGCGAGACCGGGCAGAGCCGGCTCATCAGTCGGCGGCCGGCCCGGCCGAGGCTGCGGACGAAGACCCGCGTGCGCGAGGGCCGTTGCAACTCGTCGACCGCCGCCGACAGGTCGGCAACAACCCGGGCGGTTTGCTCGCGGGCGGCACGGAGCTCAGTCTGTGCGGCGCGGAGGTCGGCCTCCGCCGCGCGAAGCCGGCTCTCGCCTCGTTCCAGGACGAGGTTAGTCACCTGCTCCTTCAGTTCGATCAGGGTGGGGGCGACGAGGCAGGTCCGGTCGGCCAGGAGCTGGTGTAGCGTTGCCCCGCCGGTGTCCGGGAGGTGGCCCGGGCCGAGGGACTGGGGTACGGCGACCAGAAGGCCGCGATAGAACACGATGTCGTACCCGCGATACCCCAGATGGATCTGACGGTACGCCGAATGGAACTTCTCTTCCTGTGCCAGCACCCCAAACAGGTAGCCGTCGTCGGCCTCACGGCGGAAGGCCGGCGGAAACGGGTCGGGGGGCGGGTCCGCGCCGAGGGTAGCCTCCCACTCGGGTGGGGGTTTCAGCCCGAACCGGTCGTGGAGGAAACCGGCAAGCTCCGTCGTCCGGACTTGGAGAAGTCGGCGAAGCGATTCCCCAAGTTGCGGCGACAATATGCCGGACGGCCCGGGCAAGATTCGCTCCGCGAGGGGGAAGCCGGCGAGGTCCACGTCCGGGTCGACCCCCAGGAACGAGAACACTTCGCGGAGTAAGGCGTCCGGCCGGGTTGCGATCGACTCATAGAAGCCGATGTAGATCTGACCCGGTGGGAAGACCGACGTCCACCGCCGGAGTTGGCCGAGGTAGTCGCCGTTGGTGAGGGGCCAGTCGTGGGCGAAGTTGGCCCGCCACTCGGCGTCCGTCACCGTCCCGTATTCCGCGGCGCAATCGGCGAAATTCGCCTCCCGGAAGTGGTGCGAGTGCTTCGCGTGCGACCACGCCCGGGACACCGGGTCACGCATCAGGAAGACGAGCTTCACGTCCGGCATGAGCCGCCGGATCATACGGATTTGCCCGGCCGGGAGGGCGGCGTAGGACGGCGAGGCCTCACCCGCCACGCGGTCCCCGGCCGGCACGAAGTGGGTCGCGTACCAGCCGAGGTCGACCCATTTGAACAGGGAGCTGAAATATTTCACCTCCTTGATCCGGGGGACGAAGAGCTGGGGGTGGTGGCGGAGGTTGTCCGCCAGCCACGTGGACCCGGTTTTCGGCGGCGAGATGACGAGAAACTGCGGGAGTCGGGCGTGGAGGCGGTAGTGCGGATCGTCTGGGTGTGGGAGCCACATCCTGTGCCCGTCCTCTGGGTCACCGGCTGCGGTCGGGCCCGTATCCGACCGGCGTTGCGTGGGAAAACGGGGATCGTAGCAACCCGCCGTCACGACGGGCAATACCGACCAGATGAAAGACAGACTCATTAATCTCTTATGAGAGACATTGGTGCTCTGGTCCTTTGGACACTCGGTTGCTTTGTTGAAACGCTGGGTCGCTCGCTCGCTGGCGGGCCGCCACGCGAGCCTTTCAACAAAGCAACACTCGATTCGTGCCGACCTGACGTGCTTATGGGAGGAATAGCCGGCGCGTCAGTGAACCCGTGGGACACGGCCACCTCGGCGAGACCTCGGGGCGGGCAGACGAAACGCCCGGCCGAATTTCGAAAGACCCTGGCGATCGGACTCGCCTGTGGATTCGTCCTCCCGGAGGAGGTAGCCTGTGCTGACGCCGTCGCGCCCCGCAGGGCATCTCAGGGTCTGGTCATGCTCCGAGTGTTCCTCGCCGGTGTCGCCGTCCTCGCCCTCGTAGGTCCGGCCGGGGCCGCACCGAAGCTCCGCGCGGGGGCTTCGGCGGTCGACGTCACCCCGGAGCGGTTCCCGGTCGCGGTGAACTGTGGGTTCGCCGAGGTCGTCGGTCCGGCCGCCCGGGACCGGCTCCACGCCCGCACCCTCGTCCTCGACGACGGGACGATCAGGCTCGCCGTCGTGGTCGTCGACAACTGCATGATGCCCCGTGAGTTCCTCGACCGGGCGAAGGACCTCATTGCGGCCGAGACGAGGATCCCGGCCGACCGCCAGCTGATCGCCGCGACGCACACCCATTCCGCCCCGGCGGTCATGGGCTGTCTCGGGTCCGACCCCGACCCGGCATACGGGGCGTTCCTCGAACGCCAGCTCGTCCGTGGCGTCCGGGAGGCGGTCGCGAACCTTGCCCCGGCGGACGCCGGGTGGGCGGCCGCCGACGCCGGCCGCCTGACCAACAACCGCCAGTGGGTCCTGCGGTCGGACCGGGTGCGGAAGGACCCGTTCGGCGCCCTGACAGTCCGATCGAACATGCACCCGGGATACCTGAACCCGGACTTCGTCGGCCCGTCCGGTCCCACCGACCCGTGGCTCACCGCGCTGACCGTCCGCACCGCGGGTAAGCCGCTCGCGGTCCTCGCCAACTTCTCGATGCACTACTTCGGGACCACTCCGGTCTCGGCCGACTACTTCGGCCGGTTCTGCGACAAGCTCGAAAAGAAGATGGGTGGGGGAGAGAAATCGCCCGGGTTCGTCGCGATCCTGTCACAAGGAACGGCCGGCGATCTGCACTGGATGGATTACGGCCGGCCGCAGCTGAAGCAGACCATTGATGATTACGCCGACGCGGTGGCGGACGTCGCGGCCGGCGCGATCGAGAAGGTCGAGTACCGCTCCGACCTCACGCTCGCGATGGCCGAGACAAGACTCACCATCGGCCGCCGGCTGCCCTCGCCGGAGCGGCTGGAGTGGGCGAAAAAGGTGGTCGCGGGGCTGAACGGCCGCAAGCCTACGACTCAGCCGGAGGTCTACGCCCGCGAGGCAGTTTTCCTGCACGCCGAGCCGAAGCGGGAACTGAAGCTCCAGGCCGTCCGCGTCGGCGACCTCGGAATCGCGGCCATCCCGGACGAGGTGTTCGCCATCACCGGCCTGAAGATCAAGGCACAGAGCCCGCTCAACCCGACGTTCACCGTCGAACTGGCGAACGGGGCCGACGGGTACATCCCGCCGACCGAGCAGCACCTGCTCGGCGGGTATACGACATGGCCCGCGCGAACGGCCGGGCTCGAAGTCGGCGCCGAGGCGAAGATCCTCGAAACCGTGCTCGGGCTCCTGGAACAGGTGTCGGGTAAGAAGCGAAAGCCGCTCCCGGACCCGGCCGCCGACCCCTACGCGAAGCTCGTGGTCGCCGGCAAACCGATCGGGTACTGGCGGCTCGGCGAACTCACCGGGCCGACGGCCGCGGACAGTTCCGGGAAGAACCCGGGGGCGTTCGAAACGGGTGTGGTATTCGGGCTCGACGGCCCGCTCCCCCGGCGGTTCGACGGTCTCGCGGCGGTGAACCGGTCCGCCCACTTCGCCGGCGGCCGGGCGGCCCTGAAACTTCCTCCCCTGGCGGACAAGTATTCGGTCGAGCTGTGGTTCTGGAACGGGTTCCCCGCGGATGCCCGGGACTGGACCGGGACTTTGTTCTCCCTCGCCGCCGGAAACGACACCGGCGATACGGTGGTGTTGGGCGGGAAGAAAGGAAATCCGAACGCCCTCACCGTCCTCCCCGGACCGGCCGACGGAGACGGTCAGCCGGGAAAGACGGCTGTCCCGTTCCGGAAGTGGACTCATGCGGTATTCGTCCGCGACGGGATGCGAGTCCGGGTGTACCTGAATGGAAAGCCGGAGATCGATGTCGACCTACCGTCGAAGGTGAAACCGTCCACGCTCCTGATCGGCGGTCGGCCGGACAGGGCGTTCGGGTTTGAAGGGCGGATCGCCGAGGTGGCGGTGTACGCTCGTCCGCTCAGTGTGGAGGAGGCTGCAGCGCGGGTCCGGGCTTCGGACGAGAAATGACGACCGCCGGGGGTCTCCTACCGCAGTCGTGGGGGCAAGTTTCCAACTTGCCCAGGCCGGTCGGGCCTGTTCGACTGATGCGTGGAGCCGGGTTTCCAATCGCCAGGGCAGGTTGGAAACGTGCCCCACGTCTCTTCCCGGAAACTGCCCCGCCCGGTCCTTTGCACCAACGGGGCATTTCTCGTTTGGTGCTACTGAGGGATGGGCCGGGTGATTAGAACAGACAAGGATCTCGGCCGCCGGGACGACGTCATGGGATCGCCTTTGCCGTTGGCCCCGACCGCCGGGAAGAGTGCCGGCTGCCCACTCTGGGACAACCGATGAACCAGCCGTTGCCGCTGATCTACCTGGCCCGTCACGGGGAAACCGAGTGGTCGCTTGCGGGCCGACATACCGGGTTGACCGACATCCCCCTCACCGACCGCGGCGAGCGGAACGCCCGCCGGCTCGGCGACCGGCTGGCCGGCATCGCCTTTGCCCGCGTGTTCACCAGCCCGTTGATCCGCGCCCGGCGGACGTGCGAACTGGCCGGGTTCGGCGGGGTAGCCGAGGTCGACCCCGATCTCGTCGAGTGGGACTACGGTGAGGTCGAAGGGATCACCACGGCCGAGTTCCGCCGTCAGCGGCCGGACTGGGAGTTGTTCCGCGACGGCCCGCCCGGCGGGGAAACCCTCGCGGCCATCTCGGCCCGGGCGGACCGCGTCATCGCCCGGGTTCGGGCCGTGGGCGGGAATGTGCTGCTCTTTTCGAGCGGGCATATCTCTCAGGTCCTCGGGGCCCGGTGGATCGGGGCTGATGTGAGTTGGGGCCGAGCCTTCTTCCTCCAGACCGCGGCCGTGAGCATACTCGGGTACCACCATTCCCTCGGCGAACCGGTCATCCGGCTGTGGAACGACACCCACCACACCGAAGACTGACGCCCGGTTACCGCGTATGAGAGGAGACAAGAATGGCACTCTCGCCGCTGGCAGGTAAGCCCGCCCCGCCCGACCTACTGATCGACGTGGGGCAGCTGGAGCGGGCCTATTACGAGTTCCGCCCGGACCCCACAGACCCGGCCCGCCGGGTGGCGTTCGGGACGAGCGGGCACCGCGGTAGCCCGCTCGACGGGACGTTCACCGAGGCCCACATCCTCGCGATCACGCAGGCCATCTGCGAGTACCGGCGGGGGAAGGGGATCGACGGCCCCGTGTTCCTGGGCAAGGACACCCACGCCGCCTCCGGCCCGGCGCAGCGGACCGCCCTCGAAGTGCTGGCCGCGAACGGGGTGGATGCCGTCATCCAGCTCGCCGACGGGGTGACCCCGACCCCGGTCATCTCGCACGCGATCCTCACCTACAACCTCGGCCGGACCGATCATCTCGCCGACGGTATTGTCATTACCCCGTCACACAATCCTCCGGCGGACGGCGGGTTCAAGTACAACCCGCCGAACGGGGGGCCGGCCGACACGGACGTGACGAAGTGGGTGCAGGACCGGGCGAACGAACTCCTCCGGGCGATCGGGGTCGGGGTAAAGCGGGTCCCGTACGAGTCGGCCCTCACAGCCGCGACGACCAGGCAGGTCGACTACGTCCGACCCTACGTCGACGACCTGAAGTCCGTCCTCGACATGGACGCGATCCGCGCGGCCGGGGTGAAGATCGGGGTCGACCCGCTCGGCGGGGCGGCGGTCCACTACTGGGAGCCCATCCGCGACACCTACGGCCTCGACCTGACGGTGACCAATCCGGTGGTCGACCCGACGTTCCGCTTCATGACCGTCGACCACGACGGCAAGATCCGCATGGACTGTTCGAGTCCCTACGCGATGGCCCGGCTCGTCGGCCTCAAGGACCGGTTCCGCGTGGCATTCGCCAACGACCCGGACGCGGACCGGCACGGGATCGTCACCCCGTCCGCCGGGCTGATGAACCCGAACCACTATCTCGCCGTCGCGGTTCGGTATTTGCTCACCCACCGTCCCGGGTGGTCGGCGTCCGCCGTTGTGGGGAAGACGCTCGTCAGCAGCGGACTGATCGACCGGGTAGTCGCGAGCCTCGGCCGGCAGCTGTCCGAAGTGCCGGTCGGGTTCAAGTGGTTCGCGCCGGGGTTGTTCGACGGCTCGGTCTGCTTCGGTGGGGAAGAGAGCGCGGGGGCCAGCTTCCTCCGGCGCGACGGCACCGTCTGGACCACCGACAAGGACGGGCCGATCATGGCCCTGCTCGCCGCGGAAATCACCGCCGTGACCGGGAAGGACCCGGGCGAGCACTTCGCGGAGCTGACCCGGGAATTCGGCACCCCGTATTACACCCGGATCGACGCCCCCGCGACGCCCGAACAGAAGGCGAAGCTGCAATCGCTCTCGGCCGACGCGGTGACCGACCGGGAACTGGCCGGCGAACCGATCACGGCCAAACTGACGCGGGCGCCGGGCAACAACGCCCCGATCGGCGGGCTGAAGGTCGTGACCCCGGGCGGGTGGTTCGCCGCCCGGCCGTCCGGGACGGAGAACGTCTACAAGGTGTACGCCGAGAGCTTCCGCAGCCAGGCCCATCTGGAGGCGATCGTCACCGAGGCCCAAAAGCTGGTGGCCAACGCACTGAAGTGAAAAAAGGGGCGCGACCGGTCGGTGCTCCCCGGTTTTGAAGGCCCAAAGGGGCCGCCAGATAATAGCCCAGGGCGTGAGCCCTGGGGAGCCTGGAGAGATCCGACATGGCCCAACAGCCCCTGACCCGGCAGCCCGCGTGGGGCGAACTCAAGCGGCACCACGAGGCCGTCCGGGGGACTCACCTCCGCCGCCTGTTCGCCGACGACCCGGGCCGGGGCGAGCAGCTCACGGCCGAGGGAGCCGGCGTCTTCCTCGACTACTCGAAGAACCGCGTCACCGCCGAGACGTTGACGCTGCTCGTCAAGCTCGCCGAGGAGTGCGGCCTGCGCGACCGGATCGACGCAATGTTTCGCGGCGAGAAGATCAACGTCACGGAGAACCGGGCCGTCCTCCACGTCGCCCTGCGGGCACCGGAGGGGACGACGATCACGGTGGACGGCGTGAACGTGGTCCCGGACGTCCACGCCGTCCTGAAGCGGATGGCCGACTTCGCCGACCGCGTCCGGTCCGGCGCCTGGGTGGGGGCGACCGGCAAGCCAATTCGAAGTATCCTCAACGTCGGGATCGGCGGGTCCGACCTCGGGCCGGTCATGGCTTACGAGGCCCTGCGGTACTATTCCCGCCGGGACATGACGTTCCGGTTCGTCTCCAACGTGGACGGCACCGACTTCGCCGAGGCGACCCGGGGCCTGGACCCCGCCGAGACGCTGTTCATCATCTCGTCCAAGACGTTCACCACCCTGGAGACGATGACGAACGCCCGCACGGCTCGGGACTGGTGCCTGGCCGCGCTGGGCGACCCGGCGGCCGTCGCCCGGCACTTCGTCGCGGTTTCCACGAACACGGCCGAGGTGGTGAAGTTCGGGATCGACCCGGCCAACATGTTCGGGTTCTGGGACTGGGTCGGCGGCCGGTACTCGATGGACTCGGCCATCGGTTTGTCCACGATGATCGCGGTCGGGCCGGAGAATTTCCGCCGGATGCTGGCCGGGTTCCGGGAGATGGACGAGCACTTCCGGACCGCGCCGTTCGGCGCGAACCTGCCCGTGCTCATGGGCCTGCTGACGCTCTGGTACGTCGACTTCTTCGGGGTGCAGTCGGTCGCGGTGCTGCCTTATGACCAGTACCTGAAGCGGTTCCCGGCCTACCTCCAGCAGCTCACGATGGAGAGTAACGGGAAGTCGGTCACGCTCGCCGGTGAGCGGGTGGATTACCCGACCGGACCGGTCTTCTGGGGCGAACCGGGCACCAACGGCCAGCACTCGTTTTACCAGCTGCTCCACCAGGGCACGGCGCTCGTCCCGTGCGACTTCTTCCTCTTCGCCGACCCGCTCAACCCGCTCGGCCGGCACCACGATCTTCTCGCGGCCAACGTGTTCGCCCAGGCCGAAGCCCTGGCCTTCGGCAAGACCGCCGACGAGGTCCGGGCCGAGGGGGTACCGGCTCATCTCGTCCCGCACAAGACATTCGAGGGGAACCGTCCATCCAACACGCTGATCCTGAACAAGCTCACCCCCGAAGCGCTTGGCAAGCTGGTCGCCCTGTACGAACACAGCGTTTTTACCCAGGGCGTGATCTGGGGGATTGATTCGTTCGACCAGTGGGGGGTCGAACTCGGGAAGGTGATGGCCCAGCGGATCGTCCCCGAGCTGGAATCCGCCACCCCGCCCCAGCTCGGCCACGACGCTTCCACCAACGCCCTGATCCGTCGCTACCGCAAGCTCCGCGGACGGGCTTGACCGTGCGGAGGATACACGTCCTGTTTTCTCCCCTCTCCCCGCTGGGGAGAGGGGGACACAATACCCTCACCGGGTTCCTGAACGAGAACCGGAATACGGAGAGTACCATGGAACTGGGCATGATCGGGCTGGGCCGGATGGGGGCGAACATGGTCCGCCGGTTGCTCCGCGGCGGGCACCAGTGCGTGGTCTACGACGCCTACCCGGAGGCCGCCCGGGCACTGGCGAAGGACGGGGCCGTGCCGGCGGCCACGCTCGACGAGTTCGTGGCAAAGCTATCGAAGCCGCGGGCCGTCTGGCTCATGATCCCGGCGGGTATCGTCGACAGGCTGATCGCGGAGATCGCCCCGAAGCTCGCCGCGGACGACGTCCTGATCGACGGCGGGAATTCGTACTACGTGGACGACATCCGCCGGGCGAAAGACTTGAAAGGGAAGGGGATTCACTACCTCGACGTGGGGACGAGCGGCGGGGTGTGGGGGGCGGAGCGAGGTTACTGCCTGATGATCGGTGGGGACACACCCGCGGTACAGCGGCTCGACCCGGTCTTCGCCACCCTCGCCCCGCCGGTCAACTCGGCCCCCCACACACCGGGCCGGGAGACGGTCGGCGGGACCGCCGAGCACGGCTACCTGCACTGCGGCCAGTCCGGCGCCGGACACTTCGTCAAGATGGTCCACAACGGGATCGAGTACGGGCTCATGGCCGCGTACGCCGAGGGGCTGAACATCCTCAAGCGCGCGAACGTCGGCAAGGCCGAGCAGACCCACGATGCCGAGACGACCCCGCTCCGCGAGCCCGAACTCTACCAGTACGACTTCAATATCGCGGACGTCACCGAGGTCTGGCGGCGGGGGAGCGTGATCGCCTCGTGGCTCCTCGATCTGACCGCGGCGGCCGTGCTCAAGGACCCGGACCTGTCCGGGTTCGCCGGCCGGGTGTCGGATTCCGGGGAAGGGCGGTGGACGGTGAAGGCGGCGATCGACGAGGGGGTCCCGGTGCCGGTCCTGACCACCGCTCTCTACGAGCGGTTCGACTCCCGCGGGGGAGCTGAGTACGCGGACCGGTTGCTGTCGGCGATGCGGTTCCAGTTCGGCGGGCACCAGGAGAAGCCGGCCGGGCCGTGAGCCGGGCGGACGGTTTTGGCGGTGCTTGGCTTTGTTGAAGCCCTGGGTCGCTGGCTGGCTGGCCGCCGCGGAGGTCGACCCCCTACAAACTTTGGTCGGGTAGGGGCCGCCCTCCGTGGCGGCCCGAGATACTTTGTTGCTTTGTAGAAATCTTGGCGAGCG
>JAQGHQ010000216.1 GCA_028288765.1 Gemmataceae bacterium
ACCCGGGCGTGGATCGCAGACAGCACGTTCACGCACCGGGCCCGCACCCGGGCGATCAGCCCCGGGTCGCCGCCGTGGCGGTCGGCCAGTCGCCCCAGGCACTGCGTCTCATAGCTCCCGTAGTGGAACAGGACGAAGTCGTCGCCGAACTCCCGGACGGCCTCCAGGAACGCGCCCCAGGCGGCCGCCTCGTCCGCCTCCCGGTCGGCCCAGAAGCTCGCCCGCCGCACCCCGGTACCGTCGTCCCAGGCCAGCCCGATCAGGTAGTAGAAGTCCCGGTCCGGGAGTCCCTCGACGTCCAGGTACGCCACGACCCGGGCGTCCGGGAGTTCCGGCCGGCGGACGACGTAGACCCTCTGGTCCCGAACCGCCAGCGCCTGGAGGGAGTGGTCGTGCAGCCCGCTCTTCGCCCCGGCCACCCGCTTCAGGCGTCCCGGGCGGAACGTGTAGGCGTACTGGGTGCCGGTGAAAATGCCCCGGCGGTTCAGCCCGGCGATCTCCTTCGGGGACAGGCCTCCGGAGGAGGCTCAGGTCGTCCCGCTCGACCGCCGCGGCTCGGCAGGACCGGCGGAACTCGCACTCCGGGCAGTGTCGGTTCAGGAGGAGCGGCGGGGGCGCGGCCGACCCGCCGAGGGCCCGGATCTGCCCGGCCGCAGACTGGACCGGGGCGGCGAGGGTGGCCAGTTCGACTCGCGTCGTCTTGAAGTGCGGCCCATGGACGATCCGCCCGCGGTCCGGCCGGGTGCCGAGGGCGCGGGCGAGGGTAGCGCCACCGAACCCGAGCCGCAACCGATCGTCGGCCGTAACCCGCTCGTGCGGGAGGAACAGGACGGGGGTGCAAGGCCCGCCCGGTGTGGCCCCCCGGGGCTCGCTCCGCACGATCGCGTCGAGGCGGCAGGACGTGTCGCCGTCCCTGACGGCGGCATCCAGGATCAGGGTCGCTCCGGCCAGGACCGCAGCCGGTAGGGACGGGGGATCCCGAACCGCGGCGGTCTCAGGGTGGGATCGCAGTAACACCTCTCCGGCCGCGCGTCGGTACTCGCCCGCCAGCCGGGCCTGCACCCGCTCGTAGTCCGATACCTCCCCGGTATCCCCCCGAAGCTTGAGGTACGCCTTGTACGGGCACTTCAGAAAGGCGGTGAAGATGTCGTCGGTCACTGCCGCTGGCGCGGGGTTCATGGCAACCCTTCCCACGGGGCGGGGGGAGGGCGACGACCTCGAAGGGGCTTCCTCCAGTAAACATGTTACACCCGCGAGCCACGGTGAACGAGCGCGGGCAGACGGGTAAAGAGCCGGGCGGTGGGTCCGGCCATCCGCATCCGTCACCCGAAATCGTTCGTGTGGCAGACGTGGTTTGCCGGGCGGGTCCACACCACCGTTCCTCTCGGACCCCCCTCCGTCACTTTGAACCCCGACCGGGTAATTATTTACCAGCTCTTTATGCGAGGTAACTCATTCAGTGGCGGTAATCCAGGGGCGAGAATCGCACTTCTGTGCGAGTGATTCGAAGGACGCGGTCGATGTGACCGAAGCATCTCAGACGGCTCGCGTCGTCACGACAATGATGCCACTGGAGTCGGCCTCGGCCACGGACGGGATCACCTCTCGGGCACTGGCAGGCCCGGAGGCGACGCTGTACAATCCGAGCTTGCACCGATCATCCTGGTGACACGGGGATCGACCATGAATCGCACGTCACCGCTGGCCTGGGTTCTGCTGGGGCTTTGCCTCTCACAGCCGGGTCTGGCCGGTGAACCAACCCCGATTCCCCGCGAAACAACGCCGCAGGTCCATCGGACGGTCGATCGCGCCATCAATTATCTGCAAACTGAAAGCGCGGCCTGGTTGAGCACGCGCCAATGCGCCGCCTGCCATCACGTGCCGATGCCGCTTTGGGCGGTCGGCGAAGCCGCACGGCAGGGATACGTGATCGACGAGAAATTCGTGGCGGACACGGTCGAGTCCCTACTGGGCAGCAAGGACAAGTTGCTGGCCTCGAAGATCTTCCCCGATCCCGCCGCCCCACCCGACCCGCGCCCGCAGGGCCGAGGGCTGAACATGGGGCTGCCGTTCCTGGCCGTCGCCGCACAGTCGTTGCCCGCCCTAAATGAGGGACAAAAACAAAGCTTGAAGTTGATCGCGGAGGAGATCGTCAAGAAGCAACAACCCGACGGCTCGTGGGAATTCTTTGCCACGCTCAGGCGACCGCCGATTAACGAGAGCCAGACCACGGACGCCGCCTGGATCATCATGGCGCTCGAGGGACAAACGGGGCCCGATGCGCCGAAGCCGCAGCGCGAGGCGCTGGCGAGGGCGATCGCTTGGCTCGACGGCGCCAAACGCTCCGACCTCCATCAAGACAAAGTGCTGAAGGTGCTGATGGGGGTTCGCTCCGGCAAGCCGCGCAAAACGCTGCAACCGACGATCGACGAGCTGCTGGCCCTACAACGGTCCGACGGCGGCTGGAGCCAGACCGTGCCGGAATTGAAGAGCGACGCCTTTGCCACCGGTCAGACCTTGTACGTTTTGTCACTCGCGGGTTTTACGGCCGACCGACCCGAAATCAAGCGCGGGATTGACTTCCTGGTCGCCACGCAAAAGCCGGACGGTAGTTGGCCGATGATTTCTCGATCGACCCCCAATGGCGAGCCCGGGAGCGCGACACTCTTGACGCCGATCACCTGCACCGCCAGTTCCTGGGCCACGCTCGGCCTGGCGCGACTTGTGCCGAAGGAAAAACCCGCGTCGAAGACCGATGCCGAGCGCAATGCTCGGAAGGTTCCCAAGAAGATCGCCGGCACTTACAAAGGGGGTGAGTTGGTAGAGCTGCGCGTGGGGGGTCGCATGGCCTACCTCATCAAGCCGACCGGCAAGGTCGATCCGCAACAGCGCTGGGTGTGGGACTTTCCGTTCTGGCTGGCGATCAATGATGGGTTCGGCAACGTGGCCCACCGTCACTACGTCGAACAGTTGCTCGCCGCCGGATTCCATATCGCCGGCGTCGACGTCGGACCTTCCAACGGCAGCCCGGCGGCGGCGGAAGTCTGCCAGGAATTCTACGACCAGCTCGTCTCCATGTATGGTTTGCACAAGCGGGCTCGGGTACTGGCCCACAGCCACGGCGGCCTGATCGCGTACAGTTGGGCGTTTCGCCATCCGACGCATGTCGACCGGATCGCGGGCATGTGTCCGGCGACGGACTTCCGCACTTATCCCACCCTGGCCAACGTCGTTACTGGTCCGGCCAAGGGACTGGATTATGGCCTGACACTTGAGGACCTCGAGCGTCGCGCCGGCGAATTCAACCCGATCGACAACCTGGCTCCTCTCGCGAAGGCCAAAGTGAAGATTTTGCACCTTCATGGCGATGCTGATACGCTGGTGCCGACGAACGCCAACTCGAACTATCTGGCCCGCCGTTACCGTGAACTCGGCGGCGAAGCGGAGATCATCCTACTCAAGGACCTGGGCGCTGCGCGCGCCAATTCACGCGGTCATGACGGGCCGGATCTATACGAGTCGGCGGCGCTGTTGAAGTTCTTGCTTGCCGACTGACCCTTTCGGGACTCTGCGCGCGTCGGTCCGACACACGAATGGCCCTAGTGTCATGAGTTAGAAGTTCGTTAATTATCTCTTGCGCGATCGGCGGGTCCGTGTTAGGGTCCTCGGAGGGGGTACCTATGTCCCTCGGACGACCCACGAAACCCGTCACCCTGACCGACGACGAGCGGTCCAAGTTGGACGCCTGGGCTCGTCGCCCCAAGACCGCCCAGCGGCTCGCGCTGCGGGCCAAGATCGTCCGGGCCGCGGCCGACGGCCGGTCCAACACCGCGATCGCGGCCGACCTCCGAATCACCCTCCCGACGGTCGGGAAGTGGCGACAACGGTTCCTCGACCGCCGGCTCGACGGGCTGACCGACGAACCGCGGCCCGGGGCCCCGCGGACGATCACCGACGCCCGGGGCGAGGAGGTCGTCACCACGACCTTGGAGACCAAGCCCACGAACGCCACCCACTGGAGCACCCGGGGGATGGCCGACGCCCTCGGCCTGTCCCAGACGGCGGTCAGCCGGATCTGGCGGGCGTTCGGGCTCAAGCCCCACCTCCACGAGACGTTCAAGTTCTCGACCGACCCGTACTTCGTCGAGAAGGTCCGGGACGTGGTCGGGCTGTACCTGCACCCACCGGACCGGGCGATCGTCCTGAGCGTGGACGAGGAGTCCCAGGTCCAAGCTCTCGACCGGACCCAACCGATCCGGCCCATGACCACGGGTCAAGCCGAGCGGGGCACCCACGACGACGTCCGGAACGGGACGACCTCGCTG
>JAQGHQ010000228.1 GCA_028288765.1 Gemmataceae bacterium
GGATTCTTCAGGACCGTGGCGATGGTGGCGATGGTCGGCGTCCGCCACACGATGTCGCCGGAGGAATTCCGCCGGGGCAGGCGCAGGTGCTGCTCGTTCAGATCGCGGACCACCTTGGTGACCGACCGGCGGTCCATCGCCCGCGGTCACGACTCCAACGGTGTCGAAGGTCCCGAAAGTACCCGACTACAAACTCGAGGCTGCGCAGTTGCAGGAGGAACTCAGGAAGGATCGCAAGGGGACGCAATCGAAGTACGACGGCAAGGTGCTGGAACTGAGCGGAACCATTTTGTCTCCCCCGGTCGGCCACGGGGGACGGAACGTGTCGTTCATCCTGGAGTCGTCAGCCTTCAGACCGGATCTGGGGGAGTTTGCCTTGCTCTGTATCGGCGACGACCCGAGCCTGGAGGCGACCCTCGGTCAGGGCCAAACTGTCCGCCTTCGGGCGATCTACAACGGGAGGGGCGGTACTCTTGATCACTGTGAAGTCGTGGAGAAAGGGCCGGATACGCTGATCCGACTCACCGCAGAAGATCTTGCGAAAGAGTTCACGGCGGACCGGGTGGAGGCGGCGAAGATATACGACAAAAAGACGCTCATCATGACCGGAACGATTTCCGCCATCACGCTCAACCCCAGTCTGAAGACCAAAAACATCGTGTTGAAGGGTGACGACAGAACCGCGATCGTGTGTAGCTGCACCAGCCTCGAGTTCGTGGCACGGGCCAAGGTGGGCGACCCAGTCAAATTCATCGGCTCGGCCGTAAACTCGGGGGAGGGCTTCGTGAAGGTCGACTACTGTCATCCGTTGCTGAAATGAGGGCGGCCCCATGCTCCTGACCGCACTTGTCCTGCTCCAGACGCTACGTGAACCCGTCGCGCTCGACTTCCTGAGCCTTGAGCAAGCGAACCGACTCGCCGGCCGGCGGGTGACGGTGTCCCTGCTCATCGATACCCCCGTCTACTGTGACGGGGAGCGAACCATCGTCGGGGGTGCCGATCGGCCCGACGAGGTTACCCGGGGCGTGATTCACCGCGGGGAGCGGTACGACGTGGACGAGGGGGACCGGATCACGGTGACGGGGAGGCTCAGGGTAGTCGAGCATCGTGTGGCGGTGGTGAACGGGGTGTTCGTGGCGGGTACGCGCCCGGCGGATCACGTGATTGACATGTGATTCATGGTAGATGGCATCCGTTTCCTTTCTCGGAGAATGGCCATCGCTTCGCGCTGCAAGCTCGCGCTGGACGCGGCGAAGGGGAGAGGATTACTTACGGGATCACGCTCCCCGGCGCGTCCAGCACCTCCCGAACCTTGAACGCCAACGCGGCCGGGGAGAACGCCTTCTGGAGGAAGTTCACCCCCTCGCTGAGCACCCCGTTCCGCATGACCGCGTCGTCCGTGTACCCGGATACGAACAGCACCCGCACTTCGGGATGTCGCTGGCCCACCCGCTCGGCGACCGCCCGTCCGCCCGCCCCCGGCATGACGACATCGGTGACCAACAGGTGGATCGGCCCGTCGTGGCCGGCGGCCACCCGCATGGCCTCGTCCCCGTCGCCTGCCTCCAACACCCTGTACCCGCACCTGGTCAGGACATGGCGGGTCAGGGTCCGCACGCCCTCCTCGTCTTCCACCAACAGGACCGTCTCCTCACCCCGCGGTGGTACCCGGAACGCGGTGTGGATCTTCGACCCGCCGACCGGCTGCTCCACGCGAGGCAGGTAGACCTTGAACGTCGTGCCGACTCCGATCGTACTGTCCACCGCGAGGTGCCCGCCGCTCTGTTTGACGATCCCGTACACGGTCGCCAGGCCCAACCCCGTCCCCTTGCCGACGCCCTTGGTGGTGAAGAACGGCTCGAAGATCCTCGCCCTCACCTCGGGCGTCATTCCGCTCCCGGAGTCCGACACGCTCAGGAGGACGTGCGGGCCGACGCGGGCGTCCGAGTGGGTGCGAACATAGGTCTCATCCAACTCGACGTTCCGGGTCTCGATCGTCAGCCGACCACCCCGAGGCATGGCGTCCCGGGCGTTCACCGCCAGGTTCATCAGTACCTGCTCGAGTTGCCCGGCGTCGGCCCGGACTGCCCACAGCGCTGGGCCGAGGGTGGTAGCCAACTGAAGGTCTTCCCCTATCAGACGGCCCAGCATCTTCTGGGTGTCGGCCACCACCGCGCTCAGGTCTAGGACTCGCGGGGCCAGCACCTGCTGGCGGCTGAATGCCAGGAGCTGGCGGGTGAGCCCGGCCGACCGGTCCCCGGCCTTGTGAATCTCGGCGACCAGTTCCCGGGACGGGTCGCCCGCGGGCAGGTTCTGGAGGAGCAGGTCGCTGTACCCGTTGATGATGGTCAGGAGGTTGTTGAAGTCGTGAGCCACGCCGCTGGCGAGTTGCCCGAACGCATCCATCTTCTGGGCCTGGCGGAACTGCTCCTCCAGGCTCCGCCGGGCGGTCACGTCTGCCTGGACCCCAACGAAATGGGTCAGCCGACCGGTCGCGTCCCGGACCGGGGAGATCGACAGTTCGTTCCAGAACGGGCTTCCGTCCTTCCGGTAGTTCCGCAACTCGACCGTACAGGGGTTCCCGGCCTGGAGCGCCTCCCACACCCGGGCGACCGCTGCCGGGTCGGTGTCCTTGCCCTGGAGGAACCGGCAGTTGCGCCCGATGACTTCTTCGGCCTCGTAGCCCGTCAGCCGCACGAAGCCGGGACTCGCGTAGATGATCGGATTGTCCCGCTGGCACGGGTCGGTGATCAGAATGCCTTGCGTCACCGCCTGGATTGCCCGGTCCCGAAGTCGTAGCGCCGCCTCCCCTTCCCGACGAGCCGTGACGTCCTGAGCGAGACAGAGCAGGCCAACGAACTGTCCGCCCTCCGATGTCAGCGGGGTGTTGAGCCACTCGCAGGTGATGATCCGACCGTCTTTCGTCCGGTTCTCGTTGACCGAATGGGCCCCCATATCCCCCGCCCGAATTCGGGTGAGGAGTTCGGCTGCCTCGGGTCGGAACGATGGCGGAACCAGATCGAACGGCCCCATCCCGAAAGCCTCCTCCTTGGTGTACCCGAGGATGTGCTCGGCTGCCGGGTTCCAGTCGGTGACGCGCAGGTCGGCGTCGAACAGGACGTAAGCGAGCGGCATCCGCGCGACGTGGAGCTGGAGCCTGGCGAGCAGCTCGTCCCGCTCGGCCGCCAGCCGCCGTCTCTCGGTGATGTCGCGGGCAACGCCGATGATGCCAATCACATCGCCCCCGTCATCCCGGTAAGGAGTTTGCGTGGCCAGATACGTCCGGGTGACGCCCGCGGCCGTCAGCACTTCCTCCGTCGTCTCGGCCCGCCCAGACTCCATGACGGAGCTGGCCTGGTCCATCACCCGGCGAGCGTCGGCCGGGCCCCACAGTGCGGTATCGTCTTTCCCGAGAACTTCTTTGACCGTGCGGCCGACGAACTGGGCAGCGGTCTCGTTGAACAGCAGGTACTTGCCGTCCCGATCCTTGACGTACACCGCGTCGGTCGTCCCCTCGGTGACCGCCGTCAGCAGGTCGGTGGTCCGCCGGAGCGCCGCTTCCGCCCGTTTCCGCTCCCGGATGTCGCGGGCGGTCTTCGACACACCGACGAGCCGGCCGTCCTGATCCCGGACCAGGGAGACGGTCAGCGAGACGTCGATCCGCCCGCCGTCTCGGTGCATCCTAACGGTCTCGACTGGCGCGACCCGCTCCCCCGCTCGCAGCCGACGCATGATCTCGGCCAGTTCGTCAAAATTTTCGGGGGGGGCGAGGAAGGAAACGTGCCGGCCGATGGCCTCGGCCGCGGTCCACCCGTAGAGGCGTTCGGCCGCCGGGTTCCAGCTCATGAGCACGCCGTCGATGGTCTGCGAGTGGATGGCGTCGTCGGACGACGACACGATAGCCGCCAGGTGGGCGGCGGCCCGCTCGGCGGCCCGCCTCGCCCGCCGATTCGTGGCCTCCCGGACCTCGCGTACCACCGCCGGGGCCAACCTGGTGAGGTTGTGCTTGAGGACGTAGTCGTTCGCTCCGACCCGCAGCAGCGAGACTGCAATTTCGTCGCCCGCTGAGCCGGACACGACCAGGAAGGGCAGATCGGGGTCCGCCCCCCGGACGATCTCCAGAGCCGCGGTCGCCCCGAACTTCGGCAGGGTATAGTCCGACAGTACGGCGTCCCATGGCCCGTCCGCCAGAGCCGCCAGCAGTTCCTCGGCTGTCTCGACACGCTCCCAGACCGGGTCGAGCCCGCCGCGCCGGAGCGCGAGGATCATCAGATCGACATCGTCGGGTGAATCCTCGACGACGAGTATACGGAGAGGGTGTCCCATGGTGGTCATCCTTGTTGGGGTGGGCGTTCGTTGAGCACGAGCCAGTAGACCTGGAGTTGGCGAACGGCGTCCACGAACTGGGTGAAATCGACGGGCTTGCGGACGTACGAGTTGGCCCCCAGGTCGTACCCCCGGATCAGATCCTCGTCCTCTCGCGACGAGGTGAGGATCACGACCGGCAGCCGCCGGGTGCGGGGGTCGGCCCGGACCCGCCGGAGTACCTCCAGCCCGTCGATCTTCGGCAACTTCAGGTCGAGCAGCATCACTTGCGGAAGGGCGCTGACATCGCGCCCGGCGTGTGGGCCGGTGCCGAACAGGTAGTCGAGCGCCTCGACCCCGTCCCGGGCGACGACCACGGTGTTGACCACCTGCCCCTTCTTGAATGCCAGCAGGGCGAGTTCCTCGTCGTCCTGGTTGTCCTCGACCAGCAGGATGATCTTCTCGGTCATGTCGCCTCCCCCGAGCCGGGAATGGTGAAGTAGAAGGCGGCCCCGCGGCCGACCGCCCCCTCGGCCCGGACCTCCCCGCCGTGCCGCCGGACGATGCGCTGGACCGTCGCCAGGCCGATCCCCGTTCCCGGGAAGTCCCGGTCGGAGTGCAACCGCTGGAACACCCCGAACAACTTCTCGGCGAACGCCATGTCGAACCCCGCGCCGTTGTCCCGGACGACGAACGCGGGTCGGTCTGCATCCTCGGTTTGGTCGAAGGCGATCACCGCCGCCGGGTTCTTCGCGGTGAACTTCCAGGCGTTCCCGAGGAGGTTCTCCAGAACCACACGGATCAGTTGCGGGTCGCACTCGGCGGTCAGCCCCGACCGGGCGGTGAAGTTAACGGTCCGCGCCGGTTCCCGTTCTCGTAGTTCGGCGACCACGGCTTCGGCGAGGGCCGTCAGGTTCACCCGGTCGCGCCGCATCTCGGCCCGCGTCACGCGCGAGAGCCGGAGGAGGTCGTCGATCAGTTGCCCCATCCGCTGGGTCCCGGCCCGGACCCGTCGGAGGTAGTGCCGGCCCTGGTCGTCCAGCCGGTCGGAGTAATTTTGGAGCAGTTCCTGGCTAAACCCGTCCAGCGCCCGGAGCGGGCTCCGGAGGTCGTGGCTGACCGAGTAGCAGAACGCCTCCAATTCGCGGTTCGCCGCCTCCAGTTGCCGAGTGCGTTCCAGGACGCGCCGCTCCAGTTCTTCGTTGAGTCTGCTGGTCACCATCTCCGATTGCCCCAGCGCTGTGATACGGGAGTCCGAATGCACGAGAGTCATCTCGCGCACCGCTTCCACGGAAACGGCCAAATCTCGGGCTTGCTGCCCGAGCGCCGCGATTTCCGTCTCGGCTTGTGAGCGCGCTTCCTTGCGCACCGCCTCCACGAAGACAGCCAGATCCTGGGCTTTCTGCACCAACAAGGCGATTTTGGTGTCTGACTGCAAACGCGTTTGGTTTCGCAAACCCTCGACGAAATCGGCCAGATCGCGGGCTTTCTGTTCCAAGGCTGCGATCTTCATGTCCGATTGCAAGAGGGTCTTCTGCCGCGTCGTTTCGACGAACCGTGCGAGCTCGCGACCATTTTGTTCCAGTGTCTCGACTCGGTGTTCCAGATCGACGTTCAACTGGCCGAGTTCGTCCCTGGCGTTCCGCCGTTCGGTGTTGTCTTCGATTGCCAGCAGGACCATTGGAATCCCGTCTTCGTCCCGAACCACGCGGTGGGCGTCGAGGACCATCACCCGCCGGCCGAAGCGGGGGCAGTCGATTTCAACCTCAAGATCCCGGAACGAGCCATCTTCGGGGATGACATTCCCGAGCAGTGTTCGGAGGCGGGGGTGATTCCAACGACCGCTGTCGATCGCGACCAGTTCGCGGCCGTCGGTGACCGACGAGGTGCCGCCGAAGGTGCGGTAGAACGAGGCGTTGGCGACGACCACCCGCAGCCCCGCGTCGAGGACGAGGAGCGGGTGCCGGACCGTATCGACGATGCTCCGGGCAAATGCCTGCATAGCGTCCCATCCCCGAGATGATCGGGTGAGATCGGGTGTTCGTGCGGAGAATCGCTCGGCACGGGCTGGGTCAGACGGCATGCTCGGCGAACATGATGGTCGGCCAGACCCCGCCTCGGGGGTTCGTCCGAAGACAGGGGGGCTCGGTGTCTTGCCCGCCGTGTGCCTGAGGATACCCCTCAGGCCAGCCGGGACGGGCGTTCAAGCAGGAGGTTCCTGATACCACGCGTCCGAC
>JAQGHQ010000229.1 GCA_028288765.1 Gemmataceae bacterium
TCCCGCCGGGGTACGGACAGGGCCAGGGCGGCCCCTACGGCGTGATGAACGGCGGCCGGCTCCCTCCCAACGCCCTGGGCCCGGGCTACCCCAACACCACGGCGACACCGTTCGGCGGAGACGCTTATACCCCAGGGGCTTACGGCTACTCCCCGGGGTACTCGCCGCCGGTCGGGTACGGCGGGCACGGCGACCCGTATGGTGGGGGCGGGTACGGAAACCCGTACGGCGGCGGGGCGGGCGGCGGGTACGGAGGGGGTGGCGGGCTCCCCGCTCAGCCCGGAGGCGGCCCCATGGGCGTTCTGGCCCGCCGCCAGCAGCAGCTCGACAGTTTATTGGCGGCCGGGCAGATCCACCCCAAGGACTACGCCCGGTATAAGGCGGCATCGACCGGGCCCGGCACCCGCCCTCGATCGCCGTCTCTCAGGCGTGGTGGCGACCCCTCCCGGCCGGGGTGTCGGGGCGGGTGAGGAGCCGGGTCTGGGCCGCGCCCCGGAGCCCCTCCCGGAGGGGCGGTCCCGGCCCCCCGCAGGGCCTGCCGGGCCACGCCCCGGCATCCGGTCTGGGACCGGCCCCGGATCCGGCCGGTGGCCCGCGACTCGGTGCCGAAGCGGGGCAGCGGGGCACCTCCGTGTATCGCCACGGTTGCAGCAATCCGGGCGGGTTGGCATACTAGCGTGGTCTCTCGCGCGGAGCACCAGGCCCGTCCCCATCAATCCGTCCAGGGCCTGCTCCCCCAGCAGTCTCATGGGCTGGCCGCCACCACCGCCTCGCACGGGGCGAGGGCGCCCTGGGTCCCGAGCGGGCGATCCTCGTCGGGCAGGATGACGCCGGCCCGCGCGCCGTCGGGGTGGGCCGGATCGTTCGGGAACACGGCCCACGTGTCGGCCCAATCAGCGTGCGCCGCGCCCCGCGGCACGCCCCGGCTGCCAGCCGCCGCCGAGTATTCCAAAACTCGACAGTCGTCCCCTTCGACGCCCGATCGGAGGACGTCGATCGTCGGGTCCGTTCCCGGGGCGAGTGGCGTCTGGAGCGGATCACGGTCGTGGTCGAGAAGGGCCTGGCGTTCCGCCGGGGTGGGGTGGAAACTGGTCACAGTTCGGCCGTCACGACGGAAGGGACGAAGATCGACGGCGCCGTCGAGATCCGGGGCCCTGGAAGGGGGACCTCAAGAAGGGCGACCGGGTCGCCGTCCCCGACCTGGCCGCGTTCGCACCCGAGAAGGCGCGGGCCATCTCAACGGGGCGGTTCCGGGAGGACAACACCCTCCCCGCCTCAGTCACCGGCGCCCGGATGGTCCTCTTCTTCATCCGGACGCAGGAGAAGGCCGGGGGCGGACCGGGCCTTACGGCTGGCTCCCGGCTGCCGGGCCGTGGGGGGAATGAAGGTCGAAGGTCTCGGTGGATCGTCCTCCGGGCCCGCGAGGCCTCGCGGATCGTCGAGCCCCGGGAGCAGATCGACCCCTACCTGCCGTGGACGGCGAAGGGGGGGATCCTCCCCTCGCGGGCCGGTTGGGGCCGCTCCAGGACGAGCAGGACCCGGAGCGGTTCGGGCGGGACGCCCGGATGCTCCTCGCGGACGCCGGGCCCGGGTCGGTCGAGACACGGGTCCGCGTGACGGCGGGGGTCGTGAGGCTCGGGCCGCGAGCCGGGGACGCGTTCTGCGCCGAGCTGTTGAGGGGCGTGCCCGCCCTGGCTCGTGCGGGGCGGGCGGCGGACGGGCGGGCGGTCCGGGCCGACGCCCTCACGCTCGTGGCTCAGTCGCCCGCCCCGGCCACGAGTTTGACGACGCCGGCGTTGTTCAACCCCCTGGTCGCCGAGGCGGTCGAGCTGATCCGGACCGAGCGGGGCGCGTCCGCCCCCGGTGGCGGCGCCCGCCTGACCGTCCGGTGCGAGCGGGGGTTCCGGGTCCTGGGCCTCCGGACCGAGGCCCGGTCATTCCTCACGGACACGGCGGGCCAGCTCCCGACGGCCGCCGATCCGGCCGCCCTCCGGGCCGCAGCCGGGGGCAGCTGGCCGGACGCCGCCCGCACCCGTCTGGCCGGAGCCGGGATGCGGCCGGTTGCCGGTCAGACCGGTGAAGCGGGGCGAATCGCCGCCCTCGTCCGGGCCGCCGTTCTCGATCCCCCGGCCGGCCCGCTCAACAACTCCTACTCCCGCCTCGTGGCCGAGTTCGCCGCGACCGCCGGGCGTCTGCCCCCGCCGGAGGCGAAGCAGCGGCTCGAAGAGGGCCTCGTCAAGAGTGCCCGCCCACCCGACACCTTCACGACGGCGACCCAGTACTCCCGGTATCACCTGATGATCCTGGAGGCCGCGGTGCTCGGCCTGCCGGCGCCCAAAGACTTCTGACCCCTGGGACCGGCGCGTCCCGTGCCGGCCCCGCTCCGGGAGGCCCCGCCCACCCCCTCCGGAGAAGGGGTTCCCGGAACGGGACGGGAGATCGGCTGCACCCGGATGCCGGGCGCGGTCAAATCGGGACATGAGTAGTCATCACCCGTCCGCTCATCTGCCCCCGTCCAGTGGGCCCAAGCGGCTCGACCGGGTCCGGGCCGCCTGTCGGGTCCGGCACGACAGCATCCGGACCGAGGACGCGTACCACGACTGGGTCAAGCGGTTCGTCCTGTTTCACGGGAAGCGGCACCCGCTGGACATGGCCGAGCCGGAGGTGAACGCCTTCCTGACCGACCTGGCCGTGACCCGCGCGGTCGCCGCCTCGACCCAGAACCAGGCCCTGTGCGCCCTCCTGTTCCTGTACGGCCCGGTCCTCGGCCGCCCGCTGGACCAGCTCCGGATCGTCCGGGCGAACCGGCCGAAGCGGCTCCCGGTGGTGCTCACCCGGGACGAGGTCCGGCGGGTGCTCGCCGAGCTGGACGGGATACCTCTTCTGGTCGCCCAGCTGCTGTACGGGAGCGGGCTACGGATCCTGGAGGCCCTCCGGCTGCGGGTGAAGGATGTCGACTTCGGGCGGAACGAGGTCGTGGTCCGTGGGGGCAAGGGGGACAAGGACCGGGTGACCGTGCTCCCGGCCGCGGTCCAACCGGCCCTGACGGCTCACCTGGTTCGGGTGCGGGGCCTTCACGACGCGGACCTGAGAGCCGGGCACGGTCGGGTGTATCTGCCGGACGCGCTGGCCCGGAAGTTCCCCGGTGCGGAGCGGGCGTGGGTCTGGCAGTGGGTGTTCCCGTCGGTTAAACTGTCGACCGACCCCCGGACCGGGGTGGTCCGGCGGCATCACGGGAACGCGGACGAGCTGGGCCGGACGATCGCGGCCGCGGTGTCGGCGGCGGGGGTGACGAAGCGGGCGACCCCGCACACCTTGCGGCATTGTTTCGCGACGCACCTGCTCGAGGCCGGGGCGGACATCCGGACGGTCCAAGCAGTGTCATGTTAATGCCCCTGTCGAGACGACGACTCTCATCGACCCCGACGTCATCGACGTCATTGAAGTCACTGACCCGACCCATCCGCTCTTCGGTCGGCGTTTCCCCATTCTGCGGCTGTGTCGATTGCCGCGCGGCGAGGGCTTCGTCGAGGTCCGCTACCGCGAGCACCTCCGCCTGCGCATCCCGCTGAATTCGACCGATCGCGCGACCACTTCGGCCACGCACTCCCGCACCAAGCTCACCCCGGACGTCATCCGGCAGCTGGTCGCCCTGGTCAGGGAGTGTCCGCCGTGTCGCAACCACCCGAGTGCGTCTGGCCCCGACTCGCCGAAGACCTGAAGCAACAGATTCGCCAGGACATCACCGCGGTCCTTCAGGAGTTCTTCCGTGAACACCTCCGAGCACATCCAGACCCAGCACCTGAGCCGGCAGGCGCTCGTCTACATCCGGCAATCCACGCCGTCCCAGATGCTCAAGAATCAAGAAAGCCTTGAATTGCAGTACGCCCTCCGCACACGCGCGACCGGCTGCGGCTGGCACGTGAATCAGGTTCGTGTCATCGACTCCGATCTCGGGATCACCGGTGCCTCGGCGGCCGCCCGTCCTGGGTTTCAAGAACTGGTGGCCCTGGTCTCGCTCGGACAAGTCGGCATCATCTTCGCCTACGACGTCACCCGCCTGGCGCGCAACTGTACCGACTGGTATCAACTCCTCGACCTGTGCGGTCTGCGCCAGTGTCTGGTCGCCGACCAGGACGGCGTGTACGACCCCACCTCTGCCAACGGCCGGCTCATCCTCGGCCTGAAGGGGTTGATCGCCGAACTGGAGTTGCACACCCTCCGCGCCCGGTTGACGGCCGGTCTGCTCAACAAGGCGGGCCGCGGCGAACTGGCTCTGACGCTCCCCACCGGACTGGTCCGCGACCCGTCGGGTCGGGTCGTGAAGCACCCGGATCGCGAGGTCCAAAGCCGCACCGAACTGGTCTTCTCGACGTTCCTGCGCGTCGGGTCGGTCACCAAGGTGGTCCGCGATCTGAACGAGCAGCACCTGCGCCTGCCCCGGCGGAATTCCTCCGGCGACATCGTGTGGCGGACGCCGACCATCGCCACCATCGCCACGGTCCTGAAGAATCC
>JAQGHQ010000269.1 GCA_028288765.1 Gemmataceae bacterium
CGGTGGGCGGACGGACGGTCAAAGGACGCGCCATGGCTGGGTCTCCCACGCCCGGGCGGCTCGGCGTTCATTCGACCAGGAATTGGGTGACAAATTCCCACACCATTTATGTGACACCACGGTTAACACTTGGCGCGAGCGCGCGACACCCCGGGCCCGTCTCCCGGGCCCCCGCCAGAGGGTGGGCGGACCCCGCCTTCCCTCCCGGTTGCTCCACCCGCCCGCACTCCGGCCAGTCATCCGACGCCCCATGCCCGGAGGCCATTCGGGTTCTGACCGACCGCATCCGACCGACCATTCCCTGACGATCCTCGCGCGCCGATTTGATGACTACTCGATGACCGACGGCCGTCACGAACCACTGATTTCCCCGGTGCTTGCCGTGGACAACTTTCCCGCACATTTCAGACGATGCACAAGGTGTGGCGGCCTCTGGCTCGGCCGTGGCACGGGTGTTCCGAAAAATGCAGTATGATACCCGGACCGAGGCGTCTCCACTCTTCGGGGGGATCGGTCCGGGTATCCCCGGACATCCATTGCCCCCGCCCCTGTATCCCGCCCCGCCCACGAGCAATCACCCCTGCCCCCTGGTAACGATCCGATGAGCAACATCCTCTCGCAGCGCTGGCTGCTCGACCGCCGGCGATTCCTCCGCGGCGCCGGCGCCGCGGTGGGGTTACCGCTGTTGGACGCCATGACCCCGTTACGGGCCGCGCCCGCCTCCCCGGAGAAGCCCCGGCGCAGCGTGTTCGTCTACGTCCCGAACGGCGTCAACGGGATGACGTGGCAGGTCGCGAAGCCGGGCCGCGGGTACGACCTCTCGCCGTCCCTGAAGCCCCTGGAGACGCACCGCGACGACTTCACCGTGTTCAGCGGGCTGCACCACCCGAACGGACTCGGCCAGGCCCACGTCTGCGCCGACACCTGGCTCACCGGCGCGAGGATCGACGCCCAGAACGCCCGCAAGTACGAGAACACCATCTCGTGCGACCAGCTGATGGCCGAGGTCGTCGGGCAGCAGACCCGGTTCCCGTCGCTGGAGTTATCCATCAGTTCGGGCACCGGGCAGCCCGGCAACTCGACCACCCTGGCGTTTTCACGGGACGGCGTCCCGCTCCCGGCCGAGGACAACCCGCGGCTCGTCTTCAACCGCCTGTTCGGCGAGGAGGCGGGCGGGGCCGCCGCCCAGCGGGCCAGGCTCGAAAAGCGGCGGAGCGTCCTCGACGCCGTCCACGACGACGCCAAGTCGCTCCGCCGGGAGCTGGGCACCGACGACCGGACGAAACTCGACGAATACCTCCACTCCGTCCGCGACGTGGAACAGCGGGCCGCCCGGCTCGAGTCGTGGCTAAACGTCCCGAAACCGGCGGTCGAACAGAAACTGGCCGCCCCGTTCCAGCGGGACGTGTCCAAGGCCCAGGCGGGCGAATACTGGCGGACCATGTTCGACCTGATCGTCCTCGCCCTCCGCACGGACATGACCCGGGTGGTGACGTACATGAACGGGAGCGAAGGGAACGGCCTCGCCATCCCCGAGATCGGCATCACCCAGGCCCGGCACAACCTGTCCCACCACAACGGCGACCCGGTCGTCCTCGACCGTCTCGCCAAGAGCGACGCCTTCCTCATGCGGATGTTCGCCGGCTTTCTCGACCGGCTCCGCGAGGTGCGGGACGGCGGCGAGCCGCTGCTCGACCGGACGATGGTGCTGTTCGGCAGCGGCATGAGCTATGGCCACAGCCACGCCAACAGCAACCTGCCGATCCTTCTCGCCGGCGGCCGCGGTCTGGGCCTCAAACACGGCCAGCACATCGACTACAACCACCCGAAGGGGCACGCCTACACCCTGAGCTACGAGGAGTGGATGGGCCTGTGCGGGAAGCCGCGGGACGGCCAGGCCCGGCTCAGCAACGTGATGCTGACCATGCTCCAGAAGATGGGTGTTGAGACCGAGCGGTTCGTGGACAGCACCGGGCCGGTGTCGGAGGTGGTGACGTGACCCCGGCCGTCTCGGCGCTGGCAGCTCTCGTCGGGTTCGGCGCAGCTCTCGGCGCCACCCCGTCCGGCCCGACCCTCGAACCCACCCGGCAAGTCACCGGCGTGCTGGAGGAGGTGGACTTCATTCACCAGACCGGGCGGTTCCGGATCGGCCCGGCCGACGACCGGGTCGAGTTCACCCTGCGGCCCGACGCCGCGGTCGAATACCTGAACGCCGGGGCCGACCTGCGGGACCTGCCGCTCGGAACGGCGTTCGAATTCACCCTGCACCGGGACCCGGACGGCCGGTTCACCCGGGCCGTGCGGATCCGCGACCGGTTCACCGCGGACGCCCGGGCCGGCACCACGTACCGGGTGGACGAGGTAAACCCCGCTGCCGGGACGTTCCGTGCCACCCCGCTCGTTCGGGGCGGCAGTGGCCCGAAGGAGCGGCCGGCGGCCGGCACGACCGAGTTCCGGACCACCGCCCGGACCCGAATCTGGCAGGGTGACAAGACGGTGTCGCTCGCCACGGTCGCGGTGGGCGACGAGATACTCGCGGACATGACCGGGGCGACCGCGGCGGTCTGCGCCGACGTCTGGATCGGGCGCGCCACCCACGCGGCCGTCACCGCCCGGCAGCGGCAGCGGTACGCCGCCTTCGTCAAGGCCCGGGGGCTGCCCGCGCGGGTCGAGCGGACGGACGGACGGACGCTCACCCTGGCGGTTTTCGGGGGTGAGCCGGCGAGCTCGGAACAGACCTGGCCGGGCGATAGCAGCCGGCCCGGCCGGAGCGTGCGGGTGTGCGTCGCCAACGAAGAACTCCGGACCTGGAACCCGCCCGTCGACCACGAGTGGGGCAAGATCGTGGAGTTCCACAAGGCCGCGCCCGATTGCCGCGACGGGGTTCGGCTGGTGGTGACGGTCAACCACATGCTCGAAGGGTTTCGCCGGGGGCGGTACGTCCGGGTGTTCCCGGACGCCTGGCGGCCGCAGGACCAGCCGTTCGGCGAACAGCTGTTCCACTACGGCGCCCGGGCGTTCCCGCCCGAGCTCGCGGAGTGCCCCGCGAAAGAGTACCCCGGCCAGTACCCGTTCCGCACCGATTACGGGAACACGCATCTGCCGTGGTACCAGCTCACGCCCGGCGCGGCCCCGCCCCCGGACTCCGAACACCGGGTCTTCGGTGAACTCCTGGCCGTGGATGCCGACCGCCGGTCCGGCCGGTTCCGGTCCGAGGAAACCCAGACCGAGGTCGAGTTCGCGTTGATCCCGGGCGGGACGGTCCGCTCCCGCAACGCCGACACCGATCTCGCGGACATCCCGGTCGGGACGCGGTGTCGATTCCACCTGTACCAGGACGAAGCCGGGACGTTCCGCCGGGCGAATTTCGTAACGGACGAGGTGAGCGACCTCGTCAAAAACGGGGCCCTCTGGCGGGTCGAATCCCTGGATTTGGCCGCCGGAATGCTGACCGCCGCGCGCCAGCCGCCGGGAGTCAGGAACGACCAGGGCGATCCGGAGCAGCCGCCCGATATCGGCCGTACCACCCTCCGGGTCGGTGCGGACACCCGCGTCTGGAAGGGGGACAAGCAGGTCGCCCTCTCCGCCCTCGCGGTCGGCGACCTTCTGCTCGTCAACCGGACGGGCGACCGGCCCGGCCGCCCGTCTCGCTGCACGGACGTCTGGGTGGGGACCGAAACGCACAAGCAGTTCACGACCCCCCGACCCCGGAAACCCACGCCGCCGCTACCGGCTCCGAAGGGAACACCCCGGTGAATCGTATTTTTCTACTCGCTGCCCTGCTCCCGGCCGTCGCGGCGGCGCCCGCCCGGGCGGCGGACGACGGATTGGACCGGCTCGTCCGGCCGTTCTTCGCCGACCACTGCGTCAGCTGTCACGGGCCCAAGACGGCGAAGGGCGACTTCCGCGTCGACACCCTGACCGTGGACTACGACTCCCCCAAGATGATGGCCCACTGGGAGGAGGTCATGGGCCGTGTCAACAGCGGGGACATGCCGCCGAAGGGGAAGCCCCGGCCGAAGCCGGCCGACGTCGCCCGGGTGGCCGAGTGGATCACCGGCCAGCTGGGCGAGGCCGAGGCGCGGGGGCAGGCGGCCGGCGGTGAACGGGTCGCGTTTCGTCGCCTGTCCCGAGAAGAGTACGCGAACACCGTCCGCGACCTACTCGGCGTGACCTTCGACGCGACCGACCCGACCGGGCTGCCGGACGACCCGGACTGGCACGGGTTCCAGCGGATCGGGTCCGTCCTGACGCTGTCGCCGGCCCACGTGGAGAAGTACCTCGCCGCGGCCGAGGCGGTCCTGAACGAGGCCCTCCCGACCGGCCCGCGGCCGGCGCGGGAGGTGGTCCGGTGGGGGGCGTTCGACCTCCGCGGGGGGAGCTGGAAGAAGTACGAGAAGGAGTACCAGGCCCGGGGGATCGCGGACAAGGTCCGGGCCGACGTGGTGCCGAACAACGGCGCCCTCGACGACCACACGTTGCACGTCGAGAAGGCCGGCGATTACCTCGTCCGGGTCAAACTCAGCGGCCTGCGGCCGGAGGGCGGGCGGGCCCCGCGCCTCCGGCTCTACGACGCGACCATCGGCCGGCTCCTGTTCGAGCGGGACGTGGAGGCCCCGGAGGCCGCGCCGGTGACGATCGAGGTCCGCGTCCACCTGCCGGCCGGGGACCACAACGTCCGGATCATGAACGCCGTCCCGGGGCCGAATCCGGAAGACCGCCGGTCCCGGTCGAGCGAGGTGCCGAACGCCTTCACCGGCCTCCGGACCCGCGTCCCCTGGCAGATGAAGTTCACCGACGACGACGGCAAGCCGATCGTCCCGTTCCTGCTGGTGGACTTCATCGAGTGGGACGGCCCGGTCCTCGCCTCCTGGCCGACCCCGGCCTACAAACAGGTCTTTTTCGGCGGCGAGTCGGCGGCCAAGGACCTGACATACGCCCGGCAGGTCGTCACCCGGTTCGCCGAGCGGGCGTGGCGGCGGCCGGTGCGACCCGCGGAGGTCGACCGCCTCGTCGCGCTCGTCGAGAAAGCGCAGAAGCTCGGCGACAGCTTCGAGGCGGCGGTCAAGACCGCCCTCCTGGCCGTCCTCAATTCGAAGAGCTTCCTGTACCTCGAAGAAGGCAGCGCGGCGGCCCCGGCCCCGGGCCTCACCGACTGGGAGCTGGCTTCGCGGCTGTCGTACTTCTTGTGGAGTTCGATGCCCGACCGGCGATTGTTCGACTTGGCCCGCGAGGACAAGCTCCACCAGCCTGACGTCCTCCGGGCCGAAGTCCGGCGGATGCTGACCGATCCGAAGGCGGCCGCGTTCGGCGAGTCGTTCCCGCGGCAGTGGCTCCAGCTGCGCAAGGTGGGCATGTTCGCCCCGGACCGGACGCTCTACCCCGAGTACGACGAGTACCTGGAAAAGAGCATGATCGCGGAGACGACGAGCTACTTCCGCGAGGTCTTGGCACGCAACGCCGGTCTCCGCGAGTTTCTCGACTCCGACTGGACGATGCTCAACGAACGCCTGGCGGCGCACTACGCAATCCCGGGCGTGGCCGGTGAGGAAATGCGGCGGGTGCCTCTCGCCCCCGAACACCACCGGGGCGGCCTGCTCACGCACGCCTCGGTCCTGAGCCTGACGTCCGACGGCACGCGGCACCGGCCCGTTCACCGCGGCGTGTGGGTGCTGGAGTCGATCATCAACCGGCCGCCTCCGCCGCCGCCGGCGAACGTCCCCGCGCTCGGGACGCCGTCGGCCAAGGCGCGGAAGACGACGGTCCGGGAGAAGCTCGAACTGCACCGGGCCGACGCGAACTGTGCCGCCTGCCACCAGCGGATCGACCCGCTCGGCCTCGCGTTCGACAACTACGACGCGATCGGCCGCTGGCGGGCGGTGGAAACCGTCCGCGACGGCACCGGTGGCGGCCCCCCGATCGACCCGAGCGGGGAGCTGATCGACGGCCGGAAGTTCGCCGACGCCGCCGGCCTGAAACGCCTGTTGTTCGAAGACACCGACAAGTTTGTCACCGCGTTCGCCGAAAAACTCGCCACCTACGCCCTGCGCCGCGGCATGACGTTCGGCGACCGTGCCGGGCTGAAGCGACTCGTCGAGCAGTCGAAGCCGGGCGGGTACAAGCTCGCCTCGTTCATCGAATCACTCGTCCTGAGCGACCTGTTCCGGAAGCGGTGACCGCCGGCATAAGGTGGCCCCTCTGTCGCGGCCCCCGGGCCCCGACCGGGCCGCGGGAGGGGTGAGTGCGATCGGCCTACCGAGGTCGCCAATCGTGGGTGCCCGCCTCCAGTGATTCCAGTTCGGCGGGTCTCGGCCCTCCCGAGCGGAACACTCTTCGTAAATCCCCGGCCGCGATCGCGCGAGTTCCCTACCACTTTCGGGGTTCTACTGCTTGGGGACCAAGGGTTTGCGACGATCTGACCGATTGACGTCACCCGCTCATCGGGGGTGAGTTCGACACACTCTCGGGTCCGAGCGAAATTCCTTCGCCCCCTCCGACTGTTCATCACCGGGTCGCGGTGGGGGCCAGAGATTCTCCGATACCCGTCCGGTGAGGTCGTCTGCCGGGAACGGCTCGGCGGGCTCCACAAGCACTACTATTGCCAGGCCGCCAGATCGCCCGCACGTGTCCGACTACCCCCAGCCAGTCCTCGTGACTACCCGCCCAGCCCCCTTCGTGACACCGACGTTGAACCATTCTCCGGTGGAACGCCGGACGCGAAGCGACCCCGGTCCTCGACCCGGGGGTGGTCAGGGGATCGGTCCGTCAGATCCTTTCCCGGGCGGGCGGGGAACGTATTTCCACAAGACTTCGCGGTCAAGCCGAGTGGTATATGCATGGGCGCCGGCCGGATTCGGGTGGTGACCGTCCATGAACTCGGGGTCGGTCAGCCAGTCCCGGGCGTCGACCACCTCGGCCCGGTGTGTGGTCCGCAACCGCTCGATGAAGGCGGCGACCCGCCAGGTCCCGTCCGGGTGGTAGCTGGTTCGAATAAAACTCGACTCCGGGACCCACACCACCACGTGCCGGAGCCCCTCCAGGTTGCACAGGTCGACCAGTTCGCAGAACGCGGCCTCCATCCCGGGGTGGGTCGGCTCACCCGTCATTTTGTACCAGTAATCCCTGAGGAACTGACACGGTTCTGGGTAGAGGTAGTAGCACCCGAGACGGGCGATGGCCTCTGGGAGGAACTCCCACCCCCACCGGTCGGTGTGCCGCCACAGGTGGTCGACCCGCCTCGCCTTCGAGACCGCGTCCGGGGCGGCCCAGAGCTGAAGGTTGTTCCGGTACGACACCCACGGGAAGAGCTGGCACCCCCGCCAATCGGCCCGGAACCGGGCGGGCGCAGGGTGGTAGCGGTCCAGGACCGCGAAGTCGCCCTGCCGGGCCCTGGCCGGTGGGATGAACTCGCCGTCGTTGACCAGGTTGTGTGGGAGGTGGAGAAAATAGGGGGAGAATTCGATCAGCACCAAGTCCGGACGTATCCCTTCGGCCAACAGCCGCCGGAGGCAGAGCAGCTGGACCACCACCCCGGAACTGTTCATCGCGAAGTTATAACAGAGCGGCCGCCCCGGCCCGGTCCCGGTCTGGCCCGGCAAGGTCTCGGGGCAGAACCCCATCGCGGTCAGCGAGCTGCCGAAGGCGACCACCAGTGGCCTGTCCGGCGGCCTGGCCGCGGCCACCTTCCGCAGCCGGGTCAGCTTCTTCCCGTACTCCACATCCCGGGCCTGGGGGAAGACGGCAGCGAGCGGGTAGTGGAACGCGACCTGGAGGGCGACGACTGAGACGAGGAGCGAGAGAACAACACCCGCCGCCCGATCCCGACGACGGCAGACCGGACGCGGGCGGGTCGAAACCTGCCCGCGGGTGCGAGCGATCATGGCTGCCGTGAGCGACCCGGCTAGTCTCATGGGCGGACTCAAGGAACTCCGGGACGGTCTGGTGGGTTCGAGACTATGACCCAAACCGGGGGGCGTTGCAAGTGCAACCCGCGTGAAATAGCGGGTGTCGTCCCGGACCCCGAACACTCCCCCGGGCTGCCAGGAGCCTGTCCCTCGTCGGCCCATTGATCACGACCGTGTTCACCAGATCATCCCCCGCGGTGCGAGGCTCCACCGTGGTCTCCCGGCGATGCCCGTCCTTATCCTCGGGATTCCGCCGGTTTACGGAAACTCTGTCCTACCCCGAAACCCCGGCCCACCACCCGACACCCCCACCCTCGCCCGAACATGCCCCCCCTCCTCCAACCCCTGTGGCCCCTCCTGGCCGCCGCCACCGACGCCGAACTCAAACGCATGGTCGAGTACCTCAAGGCCGAGAATCGCGTCCTCCGGGACAAACTGCCCGAACGGATCTCGGTCACCCCCGAGAGCGGAACCGGCTCGTCCGGCTCGGGTCCAAACTCGGCGTGGCGATCCAAGACCTGATCACCACGGTCTCGCCGGCCGGGCCAGACCGGGAAGGCGTCCGGGGCTCACCCGCCAAACTCAATACAGCTCATCACCGGTCGGCCGACACCGCTTTCTCCGCGGCCGCCGGCTGGCCGACAACGAGCTGTCGCACCGCCGCGCCGGCGGGGATGATCGATACCTCGGCAGGCCGTTCCTGCCGGACCAGCGCGTCCGCGGCGCGGTAGGTCGACTCGGCCGACAACCCGGCGAGCAGCACCGCCGAGAACCGCCCGTCGACCGGATTCACCCCGGCCGCGATTACGGCCGTCCCCTCGTGGGCGTAGACCGTGTCCCCGACGGTCGCCGAGGCCGGCCCGAGTACCACGGGGAACGCCGCTCGGTAGCGCTCGGCCGCCGCGCTCGTCGCCGGCCGCCCGACCAGGATCACGTGCCTGCCGCGGAGGGCGGCCTCGCCCGCGTCCCGGTCCGGGATGACCGGGATGGTCACGTTCGTCCACCGGGTGCGGACCGCCTCCTGCACCCGGCGGGCGGCCGCTTCGTTCGCGGCGGCCTCGGCCCGCGTGCCGTAGACGATGACCGCGTTCTCCGGGTCGGCCAGCCAGTGGGTCGTCGAGAACGTCGCCCCGCCGGGGGCCGGGTCGGCCGCCCACCGGGTCAGGAACCCGGCCACGTCCTTGCCCGTCTGCTTGCCCACGAACGCGGTGAACGCGGCCGCGGTGACCTCCTTGCCGGCGTGGGCCCGGCCGAACTCGTCCATCGCCCCGGCGAACGGCTTGTCCCCGACGAACCCGCGGACCGCGTGCAGGGCGAGGACCCCGTAGCCGGTCTGCTCCTGGTGCCACCGGTCGCGGTCGAGTTCGGTCTCGACCGGCCCGGGCGGGTCGCCCCCCGTCCGCCACCCCGGGCGGGCCGCCTTCGCGGCCCGGTAGTCGGCCCGGAACCGGAACACGGCCAGCTCGACCCGGTCCCGGTCGGCCGCCGTCAGCCGCCCCCCGGACCGGTCCCGCAGGGCGGTTTCCAGGGCGACCACCCGCTCGTACGCGGCGAACCCGGCCGTCACCCACAGGTCCGCGTCCGCCCGGGCGAGGAGCGTGCCGTGCCACGCCGGGGCGGTCGGCGGGTCGGGCGCGGGTACCGCCGCCCCACCGCCCACGCGGTCGGCGATGTCGGCCGCCTTCACCGGGGCGGTCGGTGGCGGCCCGGCCGGGGTCAGGACCGCCCAGTCGTTCGGGACCAGGGCGCGGATGTCCGGGTCGGTCGTGCGGTCCTGGAACGTCGGCACCCACACCTTCCCGTACGGCGGGCCGAACAGGGCGTGACTCTCCAGCCGCTTCGCCAGGTCGGTGGTCGTGACCTTGGCGTCGAGCGACGGGTGGGCGGACAGCGGCGGCGTGGCGAACGCCAGCTTGCCGAACGCGGCGTCGATCGTGCCCCGGTGCTTCTGGTACATCCGCAGCCACGCCTTGTCGCGGTTCGACGGCCGCCAGGAGGCGTCGTGCGGGCGGTCGTTGAGGCCCGGGAGGGTGTCCAGACGGACGGCGAGGTCCTTGGTGTTGTTGCACCCCCAGTAAAACCCTTCCACCCCGGCCATCAGCCATTCCCCCTTGGAACTCCGGCGGAGCCGGTGGGCGGTCGTGCCCAGTTCCAGGATCGCGATCTCGTTCGTGTTCGCGTCGCCGATCAGCCACTCGTTCGTGTACAGGCCGTTGTTTTTGCGGGTCAGGGCCGCGGCCACGTCGTCGATCGTCGCCCCGTACTGAACGGCCTTCCGGACCCGGCCGGCGAGCGGCGTCCCGTCCGGGTCGAACCGGGTCTGGCTGATGGTCGTCTCGGTGAGCACCAGGCCGGCGGCGGTGATGTAGTAGTCCATCATCGACTGGATCCCGCCGGGGTACGACTGCATCACCACCCGGTGCCCCCGGGCCGGCTGGACGTCGAGCCAGACGTTCGAGAAGTTGGCGTTCGGGAGCCCGGACATGGTGATGTGGCCGATGACCATCTTCCCGTCGGCGGTGGCCGGGCCGGTGGCGGCGAACGCCGAGCAGTGGTCCTTCTGGGCGGGCGGGTCGCCGCGGGGGGCGGGCGGGCGGGGGAACCGGATGCCTTCGAGCCCGGTCGGCTGGGCGGCCAGCGCGGCGTCGAGCGTGTCGTACTCGCAGACGAGGTTGACCGCCGCGATGTCGACCAGATCGATCGGCCGGGAATCGAACGAGGCGCCCGCGGCCGCGGCCCCGTCGGCGATGCCCTTCATCTCCTCCAGGTATTCGCTGTCGAACTTGCGGAGGAATGCCGCCCCGACGAGGGTGCGGGTGAGCCGCCAGCCGTCGGCCGGGGCCTTGGCGCTCTGCTGGAGGGCGAGGGTGCGGACGTACGCGGCGATCTCCGGGGCCATCAGCCGGCCGTGCTGGTAGCCGCGGTCGAACGGTTCACCCTCGACGTGAAGAACGGTCCACCCGGCCTGGGGGTATCGGTAGGCCGGGCCGTACCGGCGGACGGACGCGGGGTCGGGCCGGAACCCGTCCCCGGCGCCGGCCGAGGCGGCCAGTAGAAGTACGGCGCCGACCGCAAGTGGTGCGCGAAGGTGCATAAGCATGCCCGTTGGGTTGTGGAGAGGAGTGGACTGAGTTTCGCATACCCGGCGGGTAAATGAAACAGTCCGCCCCGTTCCGCCCGGGACGAGTTCCTCCCCGGCGACACCGCGGTCCGAGGCCACCCGGAAACCGGGCCGGCCCCGGACCGCGGACGACATCCGGGCCCTGATCCTGAAGTTGGCTCGGGAGAACGGGTGGGGATAGATACCGAGGGGGCCGACTTGGTCTTCCTCGACCGACCACTCCGAAGGCTGAATCTGCCACTGCTTGATAAGGTGTGTCCCGCCGAAACCCCTCTGGGGAAGGAGCGTGGCACGACCTGTATGACGTGTCGAACCTGCCGGACTGGATAAACCGAACAGCCCCCAAGCCGAAAGGCGTTCGGGGCTGTTTTTTCGTCTAGGACCGGGCCTTACCCGGCGACCGCCACGGGCCGATCCCTGAACCGAACTACCGCCAGCCAGCCGAGGACCACGAACGCCGCGAGGGTGATGGCCTGCACGATCGCAAACGGCGGATCGGTCTGCTCCGGGGCCAGCGAGCGGAGGGCGGGCACCTTCTGAAACGCCTGGACGACCAGGACGAAGAAATTGAAGTACAGCGAGACCACCGCACCGATTACATAAACGCGCCGCCAGCCTCCAGCGAGACGACGAATGTAACGTGCGTACAGCGCCCCCGCCAGCGTCACCAGGGATAGGACGCCGACAATGACGCCCGGGGTGATGCCGTTGAACGGAAACAGGAACCCGGTCACGCTCGTCAGAACTGTCGTCGCCAGGAAGAAGGCGGTCCAGCCGTCGAACCGCCGGTTCGCAAGCAACCCATACACGACGACAAAGCCCGAACCGATCGCCGCCATGCTGATGGCGACGTGCAGCTGGACGAAGGTTTCCGAGGCGAAGAACATGTGTCTGACCAGTTCGGGGTTCGAGTTCAGGCGTCCCCGCCAGCTTACACGCCCTCGACGATTATGGCCCGATACACTGCTCCGTTGAACCGGTGCCCCCGCGCCTCGCGGTAGGCCGGGCTCTCGTACCACTCCCGGGCCGCCTCGGTCGTCAGGAACTCGGCGATCACCACGCCCTCGACCTCCGGCCCTCCGAGCACCGCCTGCGGGCCATAGGCGGCGAGGACCTTGGCCTCGTGCCCCGCGAGCGCCGCCGGGGCTTTCTCCGAGTAGGTCTTGAGTTCGGCCGGGCCGGTAGTCGTATCGCGGATGAAGATGGCATAGGCGGGCGTCGCGCTCTCTGTGGGGATACCCGGGCTACCGCACGAACGCCCCGGGGCTTACACCTGGGCCATCCCGCCATCGACGAACAGCTCGACCCCGGTCACGAAGCTGCTGTCGTCGGAGGCGAGGAACAGCGCCACCTTGGCGATCTCGTCGGGGCGGCCCATCCGACCGAGCGGGACGAGAGCCGCGAACCCCGCCTTGGCCTGCTCCACGCCCTCCTTCGTCGGGGCCAACCCGTCGAGGATGGGGGTGTCGATCGGCCCGGGGCTAAGGGTGTTGACCCGGATCTTGCGGGCCTTCAGGTCGGTGGTCCAGGTCCGGGCGAACGACCGCACCGCCGCCTTGGTCGCGCTGTAGACGCTGAATGCTTCGATGCCCTTGATCGACGCGATCGAGGCGTTCAGGATGATGGACCCGCCGTCCGGCATGAGCGGCAGGGCCTTCTGGACGGTGAACAGCAGTCCCTTGACGTTGACGTCGAACAGCTTGTCGAAGTGGGCCTCGGTGACCTGCCCGATCGGGACGAGTTCGCCGACCCCGGCGTTGGCGAACACGACATCGACCCGGCCGTGCTTCTGCTTCACCACCTCGTACAGGCGGTCGAGGTCGGCGAGATTCGCCACGTCCCCGCGGACCCCGGTGGCGTTCGGCCCGATCGCCTTGACCGCGGCGTCGAGTTCGGCCTGACGGCGACCGGTGATGACCACCTTCGCCCCCTCGGCCGCGAACCGCCTGGCCGCGGCCAACCCCATGCCGCTATTGCCGCCGGTGATGACCGCGACTTTACCGTCGAGCTTGCCGGACATGACTGAAACTCCACCTTGTTGAGAACCGGAACGGGCCCCCACCATGACGGCCCAGAGGATCGGACTACGCGGCGCGGGACACCGCGAGGAACCACTGCACCCCGGCCTCGAACGCCCGGTCCGCTTCCGACTTCCGGACCTGCTGGCCGGACATTGCGGGGCAGGCCTCAGGCGGGGTCGGCCGGACCGGGGCCGGCGAGGGGCCGTTCGACCGGGTAGCGGACGGGGCGGCGGTGTGAGCCAGTGTGAAGGCGGCCATGATTTTCTCCTCGTCGGCGGTTGTGACTTGCAACTGACCAGGTATACATTGCGCATAGTTGCATCTTGCAACCGGACGAGAAGAATTCCTCCGGCCTACCCCTAACAGCAGGGCCAACGCCATGAGACGTAAGAGTTTAGAGAAGGACGCGTGCCCGGTCGCCCGGTCCCTGGAAGCGGTCGGCGACGCCTGGTCGGTGCTGATCGTCCGCGAGGCGTTCGCTGGGAAGCGACGGTTCGGGGAGTTCGAGAGGAGCTTGAGGGTCGCCAAGAACATCCTGGCCGTGCGGCTGCGGAAGCTGGTCGCGCGGGGGGTACTCGAGCAGGTTCCGGCCTCCGACGGAAGCGTACATCAGGAGTACATGCTGACGGAAAAGGGCCGGGGGCTGTACCTGGTGTTGATGGCGATCCGACAGTGGGGCGAGGGTTGTGGCGGGAAGACGGAGTCTGTGCTGATCGACCGCCGGGACCGCAAGCCCGTCAAGCCGCTGGCGTTCCACGCCCACGACGGGCGGGAACTGGGGCCGGGCGGGATGGAACTGGTACCCGCGTCGGACGCGTAACTGCGTTAGATGGATTGGGCAACCGGCCCGCTCGCGGGTAAGACGACCTCCCCTGCCCTCGGTTCGACCCGGAGTACCCGTGGAAGCATTGTTCTCGGTCCCCGCCTGCTGTGCCCGCGGACGTGTCCGCTGGGTGTACACCGACAAGACCTACACCAACTTCGACGCCGTGTTCTTCTTCTGCCTGCTCGGCTTCCCGCTGTTCCCGATGCGGGTGGCGCACGTCTTCCGGTACAAGCCGTCCGGGTTGTTCCAGCGGGATTACGAGTGGATCCCGATCCGCTGGTCCCCCAACACCCTGATCCTGGCCTGGGTTCGCCGGGCCTCCCTGGTGCTGGCCATCTGGGCGTTCCCGCTCGTCCTGTTCGCGGTCGGGGCCATCTACGCGAAGGACGACCCGCAGGGGTGGGGGCTGTTGTGGATGTGCTGCGCGGCATGGGTAGCCTTTCCCCTCGTGTGGGGCGTCACCTGGGTGCTGGACCGGAGGACCCGTGCGATGCGGCGGGTGTCCGGGGACTGGAAACTGGGGTCGTGCGACCCGATGACGTTCCGGACCTCGTGGATCGCGGCGTCCGAGTACGTCACCCCCCGGCCGAACTACAATGCGGACACGTGGACCGAGGCGGCCGAGAACTGCTACCGGATTCACAACTGGTGGGGCGGGCTGTTTGCGTCCCGCATGGTCCAGCGGACAGAAGACCCGGTCAAGGGGAGGGAGTTCGTGGACCGGATCATGTCCGACCCGGAAGTCGTGGACGGCCTCGCGGCGGTGCGGAAGGATCAGACCCGGTGGAACGCCCTGCTCGGGCCGGCGCGGTACGGGCGGTGAGGCTCACGCCGCCCGCAGGTCAAACGGGGTAGGGGACGAGATGACGGACCGAGAGAGCCTTCTCGCCGTCGTCCTGGACACCCCGGGGGACGCCACGGCCCGGCTGGTCCTGAGCGATTACCTCCAGGACCGCTACGAGCCGGCCCTCGGCCGGTTCATCCGGGCCGGTGTGGTGCCGCCCGGTTCCGGGACCTTGCCTCCGGAGCGCGGACCGCCCGCGAAAGCCGCGGGCGTCGCCTCGGAGCCCGTAATCGGGCTCGAGCCGAGCAGAGCCGGAACCGCGGGCCGCAGGGTGAGCTACCTCCCGACGCCCCGCTCGCGGATGCAGTACAAGTGATCGACGGTGCGGAGGAACACGGCCCCACCCGCCACCGCCGGGGACGACCAGGCCATCTCGCCGAGCCGATTCGCCCCGAGGACCTCGAACTCCGGCCCGGCCTTGAGCACGTGCGTTGTCCCGGCGTCGTCCAGGCAGAACACCTTCCCGCCGTAGGCCCACGGGGACGCCGTGAAGGTCCGGGCCCCGGGGACTCGCTCCTTGTACAGTTCCTTCCCGGTAACCGCGTCGTAGCAGGCGACAATCGCGTTCCGATCCTCCAGTACGTACAACCGGCCGTCGTACACGAGCGGCGACGGGGTCGTCGGCCCGGCACCCGGGAGGTGCCATGCGATCCCGGCGTTCGACCGCTCCCCGGCCTTTGGGGTAATGTCCCCGGTCGCCCCGGCCTTCACCGCGAATAGGGGTCGATTACCACCCCCACCCCCAGGCCCACCCGGCCTGCCGGGGCGGCCGCCCGGGCCGCCGGGCCCACCCGGGCCGCCGGGAGCGCCCGGACCGAACCCCCCGAACCCGCCACCGGACCCGACGTACAGCATCTCCTCGCCGGCCACCGCGCTCGCCTTGATCTGTCCGGTCGTCCCGCCGAGTTCCCAGAGCTGCTTGCCGGTCTCCGGGTTGTATGACAGCACCCGTGGGCTGCCGACGCACACGATTTCAGTCCGGCCCTTACCCTTCCACACCAGCGGGGAACTCCAGCCGGTCCGCTCGGTGCGGGGAGTCCGCCACAGCTCTTTGCCGGTCTTCGTGTCGAGTGCGATCAGGAATGACTTCTCCTCGTTGTCGCACTGGACGAACAGCCGACCCCCATCGAGGGCGGGGGAACTCGCGGTGCCGTGGCCCATCGCCATCGGGTGGGCCCCAAGGTCCGCCTTCCAGACGAGTTTCCCGCCCAGGTCGTAGCAGAACACCCCTCCCATGGCGCCGAAGTGGGCGAACACCCGTTCCCCGTCGGTCGCCGGGGTCTCCGTCGCGAACCCGTTCGACGGGTGGGCCGAGATCGCCGGTCGCTGCTCGGCCGCGGTTTGCTCCCAGAGCACCTTTCCGTCGGCCGCACTGAGGCAGAGCACTTTCCACCGATAGACCGTGTCCGGGGCCTTCCTGCCGCCCATCTTCGGGCCACCGGGGCCGAACCCGCCGGGACCGCCCCGGTCACCCGGGCCACCGCGCCCGAAGCCGCCACTCGGTTTCTGCTGTTTGTCGGACTCGGCGGTGGTGACGAATACCTTGTCGCCCGAGACCACCGGGCACGACCACGCATAGCCCGGAAGCTTGACCTTCCAGGCGACGTTCTTGTCCGGTCCCCACTCGACCGGCAGCTGCTTTTCGGCGGCAACCGCGGTCCCACCCGGCCCGCGGAACTGCGGCCAGTCGTCGCCCCGGCCGCTCCCGGCCGCCAGCACCGCAGCCACCAACCCGATCCCGAACACAAATGCGGTACGCATAACTCCCTCCCCGGGCGAGTACCTCAGATGGGTATTGGTAACGCGCAGCTCCGGAAGCCGCCGTGAGAAATGGCTGAGTGTTCCCGCCCGACCACCCCCACACCCTTCTCACGGCGGGACGGAGCGGGTGGGGGCCGTTGAACACTCCGAGAACCACGACTCTAACTCTTCCGGTCGAGGACGAGCCGGATCTCGACGACCTGGCGGCGAGCAGCGACGGCGACTCCGTGCCCGCGACCGCCAGCCCGACCTGTCCGCTCTTCGTCCCGACGACGTCCGAAACCGGGCACGTCGCACTTCTCCCTCCTCATCCAACCGGGGTGGGGCCCTCCTGCGGACCGCTACCCATGCATCCCGCCCCGCAAGCCCGGCGGAACCTCCCCAGCGAGGCAGTAACGACCGGGTCCCGAGGACCGCCGTGAGAACTCGGTGAGAGCAGCTGTCAGCCCACCAATCCGGTCACTCACCCCCTTCTCACGGCGGTCCTCGGGACCCGGTCGTTACCGGATGGATGTAGGAGTTGAGCGGGTGTGGCCGTCGTCGGCGAGTGACCGGCGGGCCACCCGCGCGATGCTACGGAGGATGACATGCGGCGAATTCTCTCCCTCGCGGTGTTCGGGATGGCACTCTGGGCCGCCCCCCCTGTCAACGGCCAGCCGGGCAGCGCCCCACCGCCCCGGGCCGGTCGGGATAGCGCGGGGCGGCTGGAGGCCGAGATCGACCGGCTGAGGGCCCAGGTGAAAGAGTTGGAAGCGAAACTGGCCGAGGGACGGGAACCGGAACGCCGGACTGGTCGGGGTGCCTGGCAGAATGATGCCCGCCCGCCGGCCCCGCCCCCGTCGGGTGAGCGGGAGGCCCGACCGCCGGGCCGGCCCGGCGGTCCGGACGGCTCGCGATTCGCACCGCATGACGACCGCGGCCCTGGCGGGCCCCGGGAGGCCCGTGGACCTCGCGGGCCGGGCGGGCCTCCCCCGTGGTCCGATGCGCGGGGCGACCGGGGCGGTCCTTCACGTGGCGGCCCGGAGGGTCGGTTTGAGGCCGACCACCACGGCCATCCTGGGCCGGGGAGCGGCGCCCGACACGACCTGGCGCGGCGGATCGACCGGATCATTGGCGAACTGGAACAGCTCCGCCGGGAAGTGGAATGGCCGAGGCGGTAGGCTCGGTCTGGCTGCGGAGCTCCGTGACGCCCTACCCGCATGGGACCGTCAAGGGAGGCCGGGGTGTTCCTCTCGCAGGAGTCCGTCGGACATGAGCCGATGTGCCCAACCCCTCCCGTCACAAGAAACAAAGGCGCGTCCCGCGGGTGCATGGTCGCGCCGCCCGCGGGCCGAGAGTGTACGATAAGACGTGGAACGTGGACAACCGCCCGCCACGGTCCCGTCGCCCGGCGGCGTGCCGAAGGGGCCATCGGGCGCAGAACCGCCAAGCTGGTAGGTGGTAGGGCGGGGGGCAGCGGGATGGTCGATTCGACGCCCGAAGACACGCCCGATGCGTTGATCCGGCAGGCACGGGCCGGCGGCGAGCCCGCCTTCGGTCGGCTGCTTTCCCGGTACGCGAACTACCTGACCCTCCTGGCCCGAGTTGAAGTTGGGCGGCGGCTCCAGGGCAAGCTCGACCCCGCCGACCTCGTCCAGGACACCTTTCTCGAAGCCCACCGCCACTTCCCCGCCTTCCGCGGGACGACCGAGCCGGAGTTCGCGGCCTGGCTGCGGCAGATCCTGGCCGGGGTCCTGGCGAATACGGTCCGCCGGTACTTCGGCACCAAGGCCCGGGACCCCCGCCTGGAACACGACCTGCGGGCCGGCGTGGAGCAGTCGTCCTGCATGCTCGTCGGCCAGTTCGCGTCTCCGGGGACCAGTCCGAGTGAGGTGGCGTCGCGGCGGGAGCAGGCGGTCCTGTTTGCCGACGCCCTCGGCGGGCTGCCCGACGACTACCGGGAAGTCCTCATCCTCCGCCACTTTGAGGCGCTGACGTTCGCGGCGGTGGCCGACCGGATGGGGCGGTCGGTGGACAGTGTCGAAAAGCTCTGGATGCGGGCCGTTGCCCGGCTCCGGCAGGTCGTGGGAGGCGGGTGATGGACACACGGGCTGACCACGATTCCCGCGCCGCCCCGACCGGAGACGAGTCCGGGGGCGACCCTCGCCTCCTGGCCGCGGTCAAGGACTACCAGTCAGACCTGGAGCAGGGGCGTCGGCCCGATCGCGCCCGGTTCCTCGCCCACCACCCGGACTTGGCCCCGGCCCTCACCCCGTACCTGGACGGCCTCGACCTGCTCCACCGGGGGGCGAAGGATCTCACCCGGTCCCATCCGACTGCGACCCGCCTCGACACCGGTCTTGCGGGTGGTGACCGGGTCGGGGAGTTCGAGATCGTCCGGGAAATCGGCCGCGGCGGGATGGGCGTGGTGTACGAGGCCGTCCAGCCGTCGCTTGCCCGCCGGGTCGCGATGAAGGTGCTACCGCCGGCGTTCGCGGCCGACCAGACCCGGCTCCGGCGGTTCGCGGTCGAGGCCCAGGCCGCGGCCGCTGTCTCCCACCCACACATCGTCCCGGTGTACGCGGTCGGCGAGGACCGGGGGGTGAATTACATCGTGATGCAGCTCATCGACGGGTCCCCGCTCGACTCACTGGCGGCCGGAGTAGCGCTGCGATGGAACCGGTCCAAGGACAACGAGACTCCTCCCGCTGACTTCCCGCGAGAGACCGACGAGGTCCCGCCGCCCGGGCAGCTGATCGACCTCGCTCGGTGGGACCGGCCGGCGTACCGCCGGGCCGTTGCCAGGCTCGGGTCGGCCGTCGCGCGGGCCCTCGACCACGCCCACCAGGCCGGGGTGGTCCACCGGGACGTGAAGCCGGCGAACCTCCTGCTCGGCCGTGACGGGCACGCCTGGGTGACCGACTTCGGGCTGGCCCAACTCGCCGACGCCGGAACGGTCACCCGGACCGGTACGACCCTCGGCACGCTGCGGTACATGAGCCCGGAGCAGGCGGCCGGGGACCGCCGCCGGCTCGACCACAGAACCGACGTGTACTCCCTCGCCGCCACCCTGTACGAGCTGCTCGCCGGCCGCCCGGCGTTCGACGCCGAGGACCCGCTTGCCCTGGTCCGGCAGATCGCCGAGGACGACCCGCCGCCACTGCGGGCCGCCGACCCGGCCGTCCCGGCGGACCTGGAGACGATCCTGTTCCGGGCGCTGCAGAAGGACCCCCGAGACCGGTACGCGACGGCCGCCGAGTTCGCCGACGACCTGGACCGGTTCGCGGCCGGGGTGCCGGTCCTGGCCCGCCGGCCGTCGGTGTGGGAGCGGGCGAAGCGGTGGGCCGGGCGGCACCCGGCGGCGGTCGCCGCGGCCCTGGCGTCCTGCCTGGTGGTCGGGGCCGCGTCGGGGGTCAGCACCGCCGTCGTGGCCGCCCAGCAGGCGGAGACCCGAAAGGCATACGACGCAGTGGCGGCCGAACAGGGCGAGACCCGAAAGGCGTACGACGCGGCGGACGCGCTGGCGAAGGCCGAGCGGGACCGGGCGGACGAGGCCGAGCGGCGGTTCCGGCAGTCGAAGGAACTGACCGACCTGGTGCTGGCGATCAGCGAGGAGGAGATCGGGTCGAATTCGCCGTTCCAGGGCCCCCGCCGGCGGCTCCTCCGGGCGGCCCTGGACAACTACCGGAACCTGGTCGCGGACCGGCACGACGACCCGGCGGTGCGGGCCGAGTTGTCCCGGGTCGAGGGGTTGCTGGCCGAGCAGACGGAGAAGCGGGAGGCGGAGGCGGCCTTCCTTCTCGGGATGCCGGCCGTCCAAGGGGAACTCGAGTTGGCTCCGGCGCAGGTGGAGAAGATCAACCGGATCTTCGCCACGAAGGGTCCGAAGGGCGGACCGCCAGGCCCCCGCCCCGACCCGAAGGGTCCGAGGGGCGGGCCACCGGGCCCCGATCAGTGGGCGGTGGCGGCCGACCCGGCCGTCCGGGCCGAGTTGATCAGGACCCTGACGGCCCCGCAACGGGCGAGGCTGCGGCAGATCTTTCTCCAGTTCCTCGGGCCGATGGCGTTCAACGACCCGGAGGCGATCGAGCAGCTGGTCTTGACCCCGGCCCAGCGGCAGCGGATCCGGGTGATCCAGGCGGAAGAGTTCGGCCCGCCGTTCGGCCGACCCCACGGCCCGCGGCCGGGTGATCCGAAGGACAACCCGGACGCCCGGAGCAGAGTGATGGGGCGGATCCTCGAGTCCCTGGCCCCCGAGCAGCAGAAGACCTGGCAGGGCCTCACCGGCAAGCCGTTCACCCAGAGACCGGGTTGACGGCCCGTCCAGCGCCGTCCGCAAGACATGCCCGTTCGGATCGTCTCGCTCCGGCAGCCGCGTGCCGGACCGATCGAGGCTGCCACCATGAGGGAGCGTGGAAGACCAAGGCAGGCAGCAGGAGAACAGTGACCAGGGCAGAGACTGGGTGTCGCGGGCGGCTTGACCGCCCGTGTGCTCGGGAGCGCAGACCACACGGGCGAACAAGCCGCCCGCGACACCCGCACAGGGGTAGTCCATTTCCTACCGCCTGCCCAACACCAGATCGTCGGTCCGCTCCCTCGCAGACGGCCATGTCATCCATGAACGCCGAAAGCAGGATCCGATCGAGACGATCGCCTGTCGCGGCACTAGTCCCGCGCGTAGAGGGACCCCCTCGGCACCTGATACCGCACGGCCAGATGTGGCGTCGCCAGCTTCCGCCCCTCGGCGAGCGACTTCAGCCCGGCCGCCACCAGCCCGCTCGTGAGCAGGGTCCGCTCGACCGGGTAAGGGGCCTTCCCGGTCACGAACATCTCCTCGGCCTTCGCCATCAGCGCCGCCGAGTACACCACGTTCGGGTTCGGCGGCAGGTGGAACAGCGTCGAGAGGAGTTCCTTCTCCCCCTTCAGCCTGGCCGCGAACGTGAAGTCTTCCACCAGCCCGTTCAGGAGTAGCGTCGTCGCCCGTAGCCCGTCGGCGTACTCGACCCGGTAGGCAATCGGGTCCTTCACCCACGACCGGATTTGGGGGGGAGTGGGATAGCGGTCGCTGAACGTGGGCGGCTGGGCGAGCGTGTGGCTGCGGCACAGACACGACTCGAACAGGTGGGGGTCCCAACCCCCGGCCGCCCACCCGCCGGCCGCCATCGCCTTCCACACCGCCTCGCCGCGGAGGACCTGCACGGCCACGACCCCGGTCTCGCCCCCCTTGCGCCTCTCGGCCATGCACTGTACTACTTCGAGCGCGTGGAAGTCATAGACGTCGAGGGCGCCGTGGGCCACGCACATGAGTTCTTCCGGCTCGGCGCCGGAGGGCATATCGACCGCCGGCATCCGCCACGTCACCGGCAGGGACGACCCGGCGAGAAACGGGAACTTCATCTCCCGGGCGGTGTCGACCATCCTCTTCGCCCACTCCCACTTCCACGACAGGTGCTTGTCGTTGAACACGGGGGCGGTGCGGCCGTCCGTCTTGTACACCCCCGCGATCTGCTCGAAGTACTGGTAGCGCGGGTACTGGATCTGGCCGAGGTCGCTCTTCGGGTAGTCGCCGTGCTCGCCGATGACCAGCACGGCATCGACAGCGAGTTTCTCCCCCCCGCACCTCAGAGCCTCGGCGACGGTCGGGTAGATGCGGAACCCGAACTCCTTCGCCCGGTCGCGGCTCAGGTCGCCGTCCGGCTTCTGGTCCACGTAGGCCGACACGACCTCGATCGGCGGACGGTGCCACTTCCCGCCGATCCGGTACCCGTGCAGGAACCGCTCGGCCATGTGCCAGGCGTGGCTACGGTAGGTCCAGACGTTGGTGACGACGGCGAGTTTCTTCGCGGCAGTGGGCTGGGCCATGCCGACAGTCGGTAGAAGAGCGGCCGGTGCAGCTCCGAGGAAGGTTCGTCGCGTAATCACGATGTACCTCGTTCACGGGTTGGTGTGCCGAATCTACCTGAAAAGTGGGTGCGTCGGTAGGGCCTTACACCTCCAAAATCCACAACCTGCCTGGCACACACATCCCCCGTCCCCTCGGGCACCTGCACAGTCCCGTTTGGCCCGAACGCGAGCTTCAAGGTCAGGGCCGGCTTCCCGTCGCGGCCGGAGCAGGTGATCGTCTCGGCGCCGGCCTTGACTATCATCCCCTTGGCATCGGCCTGAGGCTGGCGGTTTTTCTCGTAGCACACGCCCGTGCACGCCCCGTCGAGAGACTTGGCGGTCGACCCCCTGGCGTCCGCGGGGCGGTTACCGAGGGGGACGTCCACAGGAGAAGGCCGGGCAGGCAAATAAAGATTAGCTGCTAGAAAAGTCATTGGGAGTCAGGACAATGATCTCGTGCAGTCCCGGACCGTAACAGCTTTTCCCTCCCCCACCCGAACCGGACACCCGCGATGCCCGATCTCACGACCGCGATCCGCGGCGCGTTCTTCGACTTCCTTGACGACCCCTGGAAGTACCCCGGCCGAGAACACGAGGCGGCTCGGTTCGTCGGCGACGGGCTGCTCGTGGTGGCGGACGGGGTGATCAAGGCGTTCGGCCCGTACGCCGAGATGGCGCCGCGGTTCCCAACTGTCCCTGTCACCCACATCCAAAACCGGCTCATCCTCCCAGGGTTCATCGACGGCCATATCCACTTCCCCCAGACCCGAGTCCTCGGGGCGTTCGGCAACCAACTCCTTGACTGGCTCCAGAACTGGATCTTCCCGGAGGAGATCAAGTACGCCGACCGGGACTACGCCCGGGCCGCGGCCGGCAACTTCTTCGACGCCCTCCTGGCCGGCGGGACGACCACCTGCCAGGCGTTCACCACCAGCAGCCCGGTGTCGACCGAGGAGTTCTTCGAAGAGGCCGGGCGGCGGGGGATGCGGACGATCGCCGGGCTGACCGGGATCGACCGGTTCGCCCCCCCGGAGTTCCTGAACACGCCGGAGCAGTTCTACACCGAAACCAAGCGGCTGATCGCGACGTACCACCGCAAAGGGCGGCATCTGTACGCCATCACCCCCCGGTTCGCCGTCGGCTGCACCGACGAGATGATGGACACGTGTGCCCGGCTCAAGCGGGAGCACCCGGACTGCTGGATCAACACGCACATCTCCGAGAACCCGACCGAGGTGCGGCAGGCCCGGCAGGAGTTCCCGGATTGTCGGGACTACACGGCTGTTCACGAGAAGCACGGGCTGCTCGGGCCGAAGTTCACCGCCGGGCACGGGGTGTGGCTGTCGAACGACGAGTTCCGGCGGTTCGCCCGGGCCGGGGCCGGCGTCTGCTTCTGCCCGTTGTCCAACCTGTTCCTCGGGAGCGGGCTGTTCCGGCTCGGCCGGGCCACCGACCCGGACGCCCGGGTGCGGGTGTCGCTCGGGTGCGACATGGGCGGCGGGAATGCGTTCAGCATGATCCGGGTGCTGGAGGAGGCGTACAAGGTCGGGATGTGCAACAACACCATGCTCGACGGGTCGGTCGACCCGCGGTGGCAGGACACGGCCGAGGCCGAGCGGAACAAGCTCGGGCCGTACCGGGCGTTCTACCTGGCCACCCTCGGCGGGGCCCACGCCCTGTACCTGGACGACGTCCTCGGGAACTTCCAGCCGGGCAAGGAGGCCGACTTCGTGGCCCTGGACTGGAATGCCGGCCAGCACGCGATGGCCTGGCACCAGTCGCTGATCGCCGGGGACGGCGGGCCGGGGACGATCGACCAGGCGGCCATGCTGCTGTTCGGGGTCATGGCCTGCGGGGACGACCGGAACGTGGACGAGACCTGGGTCGCCGGCAAACGGGCGTACAAGAAGAAGGCGGTCTGACCCGGTCCCCACCCCCCGGAGGCTGCCTCATGACCGTCCGCGTCTCCCGGGCCTCGTCGGTCATCGTCCACCGGGTGCCGTCGGCCGCCGCCGACCGGTTCCTCGCCCTCCAGGATGGGCTCACCCGGGCCGCCGAGGCGTTCCCCGGCTACCAGGGGACCGACGTCTACCCGCCGGCCGACGCCGCGGGGGTCGAGTGGGTGGTCCTGATCCACTTCGCCGACGCCGCGGCCCTGCAAGGCTGGCTCACCTCCCCGGCCCGGGCCGGGTGGGTCGAGAAGGTTCGGGCCGAAGTCGGCGAGTTCCGCCTGAAGACCCTGCCGAGGGGGTTCGGGTCGTGGTTCACCGGCCCGGCCTCCGACCCGGACGCCCTGCCGCCCGGCTGGAAGATGGTCCTCATTGTTCTCCTCGGGCTGTACCCGACGGTCATCCTGCTCACCCTGACCGTCGGGCGGGTCACGGACCCGCTCGGGCTGGCGGTCGGGATGCTGATCGGGAACGCGCTCAGCGTCTCGATCCTCCAGTACGCCGTGATGCCGGGGCTGACCCGCGTGTTCGGCCCCTGGCTGCGTGCGAACGCCCGGGCCCGGCGGACGACGTCACTCGCCGGCGTGGGCGTCATCCTGCTTCTCCTCGCCGGCCTGACGGTTCTGTTCCGTCAGGTCACGGGATGAACCGGGCTATGGAGGACCCCCGCGCCCCGGGGGGGGACAGGGCCTTCGGGGTCGGCAGGTCGAACGCCGGCCCTGGTCGGGTGGGGTCACCGGGCGGGGACGGCCGCCGCACCCAGCGGCTGACCGGAGTAGGTCGTGCGGATCGGCAACTTGTGCTCCCGGCGGATCGCGTTCTCGCAGACCGGCTCATGACTGTGCGCGCCCAGCCCGACCGTCCTCGCCTCCTCATCGCCCTCGTTCGACACATACGTGCCGTCCAGCCAGTGCAGGGCGTGGATCAGTTCGTGCGCCAGGGCGACGAACGACGGGACGTGCGCGAGGGCGGCGACCTCATTGTAATACCTGGTGGCCGTCTCCCGCGTCTCGCTCAGGAGCGGCTCCCGGTCCCGGATGTCGGCCACCTGCTTCGCCGCCCCTTCGACGTAAGCGGGGGTATAGTCGAACCACGCGACCCTGAGCCGGTCGAACCCGCCGTCGCCCGGGAGGCGGCCGAACCCCATCTCCGTCACCTTTCGCACCTCCCGGATGACGACCCGGGTGTGGCCCGCGCACCGCGCCACGAGCCCGGCGATCAGTTGCTTCCCGACCGGCCCGGTGTTGATCGTGTTGAGGGCCGCCCCGGTCTTGTGCAGGAACCCGACCCCGAACAGCTTCTTCAAGGGGTCCAGGCAGGTCGGGGTGGTGAGGATGTAGATCCCGCCCGCGACGATGCTCCAGCGTTGCTCGTTCATCCGGCACCTCGACGGCGGATTCGAATCGCGTTGGGGATTTCAGACGGCCGAACAATAACACACGAACCGCGCCGCGGCCTGACCCGGGCGTCGTCCCCGCGACCCACCGCCGGGCCGGACAGGCCCCGGGTGGTCCCCGTCGGGGCTGGTTGCCTGTCGGCCCGCCGGGTGCTAAGAACGTTCGCCGATCAGGTGCTGCTGCTCAAGCCGTACTTGACCCAGGCCGGGTTCGACCCGTACGACCTCGGCATCTATTGACTCGGCTTTCGGCTGATTGTGGCCCCGCCCTTCCACAGAGCCGCCGCTCTGACCCTGTCTTCAGGACTTCCCCATCTTTCACCACGACCGCACCGACCTTCGGCCGGACTGCTCCGGCTTCGTTCACGCTCTCGCGTGCCTTGTCGATCAACATTCTCATGAACTTACATCAATATTCGTCGGTCTCGGACGTGCCCCCGCCGGAAAGACCGTTCGGCTGCTCCCGACGCCGGTTTTCCCTCCGGGTCCGGGCTGGCGGACGGGGTGTCGCGACCCCGACGGCCTCGCCCGCCCTTCCGCCCCGAGGACCCCGACCGCGAGAAGAATTCGGCTGAGCTTCGGGCGTGACTCAGGCGGCCGGCCCCGACGGACCCGATGAAGTCTCAGCGCGTGAGCAAGGTGCTTCTCGTGAGTAGGCTGTACGAACCACGGGTGGGAACCGTGGGGCGGGATGGATCAGGCCGTGACGGTCAATTTGAGAGACTCGATGTCGCTTCGCCCCGACTTGCGGAACGGCCGCGGCATGGGCTGGGCGTGGCCTTTCGCGTCGATCGTCCGACTGCGAAGGGTGTATTCCCCCGCCGGCAGGCCGGGGAGGAGCGCGGCCCAGTGGACCTTCGCCAGCTTCATCGGCCACGCCGCCGGCTGGCCGGTCGCCGGGTCGAACCCGAGGACATCCTTCGGGAGCCTCTCCTCGGGAAAGGCCCCGCCCCAGCTCTTCGGCGGCGGCAGGATGTGGGCGTCGGCCCACGGGGCGGTCGTGAAGTAGGGGTCGTCATCCGGCCACTTCTTCGCGGCCGGATGGACCCACACCTGCACTTTCGACAGCCCGGAAACCCCGACCTGTGCGTACCCCGTCACCGGGATCGGCCGGCCGGCCTTCGGAGTACCAGGTACGGACAGTACGTCGGCAAAGGTCTTCAGCGGGCTGTCGATGTCGTTGTTCCCGTTCGCGTAGGTGTCGTTGGCGTGAGCGAGGTTCGACAGCACGACGTGCGTGAGCCACTTGACCGACTTGAACCCGTATGCTTCCGGCACGACCACCCGCACCGGCCCACCCCGCTCGGGGTCGAGCCACCGGCCGTTGAGCTTGTAGCACAGGATGACCGGCGGGAGGTCGTCCGGGTCTTCGAGGACGCGGCCGACCGACAGGGAGCTGCGAAAGAGCTGGTTCGGGTCGTCATTGTGGTAGCCGTGGTAGAACACTCGGCGGAGGTTCTCCTTCGGCCGGGTGAGCCAGAGCACTTCACGGAGCGGCACTCCCTCCCACACGCCCATCCCGAGCGGGCAGCCGATGTTCAGGCACGTCATCACCTTCGCGAACCGGACGGCGTGCTTCTCCCCGAGCTTGAGCAGACCTGGGAAGTCGAGTGCGGTCCCGTCATTCTTCGTGAATTGGCGGCCGAGTGTCGTCTTGTTCTCGGGGTCGGAGATGACCTCCAGTTGCCACGTCTCGCGGGTGAGCCCGACGGCCCTCTTCTTCTCGTCGGGGAGTGAGTGCGGGACTGGCTTCCCACGAGACACGTCGCGAAAGTCGACGGGCGGGGTGAAGTAGGGCTCCAGCTGCTCGATCGCCGGGGCGAGCTCCGGCGGGACCGGGTCGGCAGCTCGGGCGGTGACGGCACACCCGGCAGCCCACGCCGCGCCGCCGAGGAAGAACCGACGGGTCAGTTCCGCGTCACTCATCGGTCGCCCCCTGATCGCTCGCGATCGCCTGAGCTTACCCCCTCTCCCGGGCAAAGGCCACCGGGTCGGGTGAGGGAATTTGGCGAGTCGAAGCTTTCGGGGCAGCCCTTGGCGGCGAACCAAACGAGCCCCGGTGCCTGTCGCTCGCGTGGGAGCGTAAGCCCCGGGGCAGACGGACTGAACAGGGGGAGCGGCCGGACTTCGACCCGCCCACCCGCGGTACGACAATCGTCGCCCTCGAACGACCCCGGGGAGCGGGACCCGCCCGCCCCGCCGGAGAAGAGATCAGCACGCGGTGTGAACGTCACAGCCGGAACCGCCGTGGCGGCTGCTCCCGCACACTTCCTTGGGTTCGCACCCGCCGTGGTCCTTGTCACCAGTGGAGCCGCAGTCTTTGTGGTGCTTGTCGCCGTGATCCTTCTCGTCCTTGCCCTTGTCGCACGGGTTCGAGTGCCCGGTGGCGCAGCCGTCCTTGTCCTTCCCGTCGTGATCCCTGGTGTCGCACCCGCCCGTGTGCTTGTCGTCGCACGGGTTCGATCCCTTGCCGTCGCAGTCCTTGTCGCCGTGGTCGTGGTGGCCCTTGTCCCCGCACACCTCGTCGTGCGAGTCGTCGCAGGTGGTCATGTGGCAGTGCCGGGTGCCGTGGCCGTCGCCGATCCCGCACAGGTCATGCGAACACGACCGGTCGGAGTCGCAGTCCGAATCGTGGTGGTCCGAGTCGCAGGGGTTGTGGCCGGGTGGGGTACACGGGGGGGTCGGGGAGCAGGAGTCGGTCGAGTGGCACTTGACCGCCACCGAGTGACAGACGTCCGGGATGTCGCACACGCAAACGCAGGGCGGGGGAGGCGGAACCGGCGGAGGCGGAGAACACGGGGGAGGGACCACGACGGCCGGCATCTCGCGGGCGTCGAGGGCTTCGAGGGTCGGGCGAAAGCGGTTGTCCAGGAGGGGGGTCGTGAGGGTCCAGGACCCCCACGTCCGGGACAAGCTGTCGAGCAACGTCATGGGCAACTCCTCGGGATGAAAAAGCAGTCCCTGACCGCGAAAACCGGCCGGCGGGAACGGGCCGCTGGTCGGACGGGTCGGGTGCCCGGTCTACCACCGTTCGCAGTCAAGAAACGGGTGAGCTCGTCCGCCCGGTCGAACCCTCATTTCATGGGGTCGCCCGGCGGCGAGTCTCGGCTGCTGTACGGTCCGTAGACGGGGACGGACCCCACTTAGCACGGCGAGTGCCGGGCGGGTCGGCGGCGAGAAAAATGATTTTGCGGAATCACCGGTTTCATGACATTTCGTGAACTATACTCTTCAGCCGATGGCTTCAGCCCACCTCCGCGATTGTCGCCGGTGTCAACCGGCGGATACGTTCGACACTTGACACGTGCTCATAACGGGCAACGCCCCGACCGCGTAGACCGATCACCCGGCGACGAAAGACACGGGAAGTCGGACTGAGCCTTCAGAGTTCGCGCCGGTGTTGAAGCGCAGGGCGTCGGGTCGTGCCGATCCGCTCCGGGGATCGGGTCGAGCGGGGGGTCGGGTGATGCCTGGCATCCCATTCCCGGGGGGCCGGGGCTTTGCCTCTATCATGACGCCCGGGATCACGATCACCCCTGTTTCTCTAATCTTTTTGTTAATACGCTGACGCATAACCGACCGATCACCCGATACACGGACGTCCCAGGGCCGCTCGAACGCCCTCATCGGAAGTGCCAGCTGCCGGCACGCGGCGATCATCTCGCGGGTCAACGCGGACGGGCCCATCCCGTCGGTGTCGATCTCCCACGCGACCGGGGCGACAGATGCGGCGATCTCCACCGACCCATTCGGGACGTGCGATGGGTCCGTCCAGGTGTTCCGGTTGGGCATCCTCGACGACGTCCCGCCGGAGGCCGCGGGCGTGGCCCTGACCTGGGCCCCGAACTCCGGTAGCAACCTGCGGTACAGCATTTCGAAGGCGGTCGGGTGTGCCTTCCGGAGCAGTTCGTTCGGGTCGGGCGCGAAGAAACGGGCGGCCTTTTACCGGGCCCACCGGAATACCCGGGGCGGGCCGCCCGGCGAGGACGGGGGCACCTTCAAGTCGATGTTCTGCTCGATGTTCGTGATCGCCTGTTACCAGGCGGTGATGGACGACGCCCGGACCGACGGGGTACTGTCCCTGGACGCCAAGAACACGAGCCCGATGTACCTGGACGGATACCTGCGGAACTCGCCGCACTGGTCGACCATTAACGCGATGAAGGACTGACCGGCGGCCCGCTGGGCCCGGGGCACGGTACGGTCTCCCGGCACCCGACGGGCCCGAAAAGAGGGCGGGGGGCGGAACCCTCCGCCCCCCGCGTCAGGATTACTCGATGACTTCGCTGACCACGCCCGACCCGACGGTCTTCCCCCCCTCGCGGATGGCGAACCGGCTGCCGGCCTCCACCGCGATCGGGCGGTCGAGCTGAACGTCGACCCGGGCGTTGTCACCGGGCATCACCATCTCGATCCCTTCCGGCAGGGTCACCTGCCCGGTCACGTCCGTGGTGCGGACGTAGAACTGCGGCTTGTACCCGGCGAAGAACGGCGTATGTCGCCCACCCTCGTCCTTCCGGAGGGCGTACACCTCGGCCCGGAACCGCGACCGGGGCTTGATCGACTTCGGGGCCGCGACCACCTGGCCCCGCCGGACCTGGTCGGCCTTCACCCCGCGGAGCAGCACGCCCACGTTCTCCCCGGCCTGCGCCGCCGGCCGCGACCGGTTGAACGCCTCGATGTCGGTGACCACCGTTTCCACGGCGTCGCCGAGGCCGAGGACCTCGACGCGGTCGTGCACCGCCACCCGCCCCTGCTCGATCTTGCCGGTGGCGACCGTGCCCCGGCCCTCGATCACGTGGACGCCCTCGACGGCCATCAGGAATGGCCGATCGACCAGCCGGACCGGGTCCGGAATGTGCGAGTCGAGCGCCGCCAAGAGCGCCCCGACGCAGCCCGCGAACCCCGGGTCGGTCGGGTGGTCGAGGGCGCCCTTGGCGTTGCCGCGGACGAATGGGACCGTCGTCCCGTCGAACCCGTGCCGGGTAAGTAGTTCCCGGGTCTCCAGCTCGACGAGGTCGACCAGGTCCGGGTCGTCCACCAGGTCGACTTTGTTGACGAACACGACCAGGTGCGGCACCCCGACCTGCCGGGCGAGCAGGACGTGCTCGCGGGTCTGCGGCATCGGCCCGTCGACAGCCGAGATGAGCAGCACGGCGCCGTCCATCTGGGCCGCCCCGGTAATCATGTTCTTCACATAATCCGCGTGCCCGGGGCAGTCGATGTGGGCGTAGTGCCGGGTCTCGGTCTCGTACTCGACGTGGGCGGCGGTGATCGTGACCGTCTTGGTCGGGTCGCGCTCGATCCCGCCCTTGGCAATGGCCTGATACCCCTTGACCGTCGCCAGCCCCCTGGCGGCCTGGACGGCCAGGATGGCGGCCGTCAGGGTGGTCTTCCCGTGGTCGATGTGGCCGATCGTGCCGACGTTGACGTGAACCTTCTTCATGGGTGTTCAGGGACTCCCCGGTCGCGCGTCGCGACCGACGGTGGTGCCGGCCCCCTGCCCGACCGCGGCGGCAGTCTTTTTTCCACGACGAGTGAATCCAGGACAGCGAGCCCGGCGCTGCGAACCGGTGGAAGGACACGCGAGCGAGGTCAGTGGTTCGTTGGGAATAAGGCAGGTGGGGGGTCTTTCCGCCCCAAAGGGGCGGTCGCCGGCCCGAAGGTCGTTGACCCGCGTCACACCTTCCAGAACAGAATGGCGATGACGTCGACCACGAACAGGACCACGATGGTGACCTCGAGGATCAGCATCCGCTGCTCGTACGCCTCGGACTGGACGACGCTGTAGATCTGGTCGAGCTGGCCCAGTCGGGATTCGACACTCGCCCGCCACCGGTCCAGGGCGAACCGCTCGCTCACGGCCAGGTACACCCTGGCCAGATACCAGTCCCCGATGAACTTGGTGATGTGGGTCACCTGGTCGGCCAGCTGGGTGAGTTCGACCCGCAACCGCCGCAGCCGGCGGAGGACGGTCGGCACCCGGCCCCAGGCCGGTCGGTGTTTCCGGTCCAGGTCGGCGTACGACTCGTCCAGGTAGCGGTCGAGGAACTGGTCGAGGACCCGGAACTCGACCAGCTGGAGGTTGGCCACTTCCAGCACGTACAGGACGTCCTCCACCTGCCCGGTCAACTCGACCACGAGGGCGGCGTCCCAGTCGACCACCACCAGGTCGTCCCGCGCGAAGGACCGGCGGAGCCGGAGGACCTCGGCCACCTGGGCGTCGCTCAGCCGGTCGGCCGGGGTCTCGGTCAGGAGACCGGCCACCTCCCGGTCGCACCCGGCCAGCCACCGGGCGGTGTCGGTCTCCCCGCCCAGGTCGGTCAGGCAGAACACCGCGTACCCCTCCGGCCCGGTCGGCGGGATGGGCCGGGTCATGAGCGGGAGGAGTTCCCGGCTCACGTCCGCACAGACCCCTGCGGCCACCTCATCCGCCAGCCGCCCGTCGTCCAGTCTGAGGGCGTGGAGCGGCAGCAGTTCGGCCAGCGCCCGGACCTCGACCGGGACCCGCAGGGTGACGGTGACCACCCCGACGTCGTACACCCGCACGCGCACCCCGACCGGCTTCCCGCCACTCCGGGCGGGCCGCTCCACGTCGATCTCGAGCGGGCGGTAAATCGGAACGGTCTTCGGGGCCGTCCGGTCGGTCCGGAGGGACAGCCGGGTCGGCGTCCGGGAGAGGATTTCCCCCACCCGGCGGGTGTCGATCTCGCTCGCCACGTCGAAGGCGAACAACAGGACGGCCTCGCCGCGGAGGAGTCGACCCGCACCGGCCACGCACCCGCTCGGTTCCGTCATCGGCGGACTCCGGGAAAGTCAGGGTCATTCAAAGTGGACCACCGCTCCGCGGGCGGTGCCCGGTTGGCCGGCCGAAGTCGGCCGGGTTTCGCCTCACCCGCGCCGGTTTCCGCAGCTCTTTCCGCCCGCGGGGCGGGCGAACTGCTGTGAAAACAAGGACCGTCCCGGAACCGGATCGACGACGCAAGTCCCTTATATTCATGCGTTCCGGGCGTGGCTCCGCAACACGATCGCTACGTTGAACGACCCCGCTTCCCCTCCGCTTCACCTGAACCCGCGGCCCGGCTACACTGCATGAGTTCCCCGGTCGGCCGCCGGAGGTGATGTTATGACCGCGGACGATGAATTCGAACGCGCCCTTGAGCGGGCTGCTGTCCGCCTCGGTGTGGCCGAGCGGGTGTGCGTGTTAACCGGGGCCGGGGTGTCCGCCGAGAGCGGGGTACCGACGTTCCGGGCATCCGACGGGCTGTGGGAGGGCCACCGCATTGAGGACGTGGCCAGTCCGTTCGGGTTCCAGCGCGACCCGCAACTCGTCTGGACCTTCTACAACGCCCGCCGGGCGAACGTCGCCACGGTGAAGCCGAACGCAGGTCATCACGCACTGAAAGCGATGGAAGACCGCTGGGGCGATCGGTTCACCCTGGTCACACAGAACGTGGACGGCTTGCACCGGGCGGCGGGCAGCAAGAACGTGCTGGAAATCCACGGCAGTCTGCACCGCACCCGCTGTACCCTATGCCGCGAGATCGCCGACCGCGGGCTCGAACCTCTCCCGGAACTCCCCGCGTGCCACTGTGGCGCCATGCTCCGGCCAGACATCGTCTGGTTTCACGAGAACCTCCCGGAGGACATCTGGGAAGCGGCAATAACGGCCGCCCACCAGTGCGACGTGCTGCTCGTCGTCGGCACCTCGGCCGTCGTCCACCCGGCCGCGTCGCTGGTCCCCATCGCCAAGCGGTCGAAGTCTCCCGGGGCGACGGTGATCGAGGTGAACCTGACCCCGACCGAGGCGAGTGCGTTTGCCGACATCGGGTTGTACGGTCCGTCCGGGCAGGTATTACCGAGATTGGTGGAGCAATTGGGCTGATGTGTCGGGTGTCCCACGGAACATGGCATGACAGCGCGACGACTGGACGGGAAGGAACTGGCCAAGGTGATGCGGGCCGAGGTGGCGGCGAAGGTCGCCGCCCGGGCCAGGTCCGGGAAACGGCCGCCGGGGCTGGCCGCGGTTCTCGTCGGGGACGACCCGGCCAGCCAGGTGTATGTCCGGAACAAGCACAAGGCGTGTCAGGACGCCGGGCTCGGGTCGTGGGTCCACAACCTGCCCGCGGACACTACCCAGGGTCAGTTGCTCGACCTCATCGCCCGGTTGAACGCCGACCCCCAGGTGCACGGCATCCTGGTCCAGCTCCCGCTCCCGAAGCAGATCGACCCGGACGCGGTCATCCGGGCCGTCGCGGTGGAAAAGGACGTGGACTGCTTCCACCCGGTGAACCTCGGTTTGCTCGTCGCCGGTCACCCCCGGTACTACCCGTGTACCCCGCACGGGGTGTACCAGCTGCTGGTGCGGAACGGGATCGACCCGGCCGGGAAAGAGGTGGTGATCGTCGGCCGGAGCAACATCGTCGGGAAGCCGCTCGGGCTAATGCTGGCTCAGAAGCGGACACCGGCCAACCCGGCCGGGGGGGACGCGACGGTGACGATCGCCCACACCCGGACCCGGGACCTGGCCGGGGTGTGTCGGCGGGCGGAGATCCTGGTCGCCGCGGCCGGATCGCCGCGGGTCATCACCGCGGACATGGTATCGCCCGGGGCGGTGGTCGTGGACGTGGGGACGAATGCGGTGAACGGGAAACTGGTCGGGGACGTTCACGAGGGGGTCGGCGAGGTCGCCTCGGCGGTGTCGCCGGTGCCCGGCGGGGTCGGGCCGATGACCATCACCATGCTGCTCGTCAACACACTGGCCGCGGCGGAGACGATCGACGGATAACAGATTGCGAGGCTCGACCGGGGGCTCCCGCCCGGGGTGGGTGGGCCATGTGAGGGTCGCCAAGGGCCGGTTTCTTGCCGCGGGGGTTCGTACAGCCGGACGAGCCGATGTCGCCCGCCTTACCCGTCACGAAATACCGCCCCGATTTGCGTCCGCAACACCGCACATCTTCTCCGCCCGCCCGCCGTACATTACACTTCACCAGCAAGGACGGTTTGACGTCGGCCGGGAGCGGACGAGCTGCGGCCGGGCTCGAATTCGATCAACAATTCGTGGGAGGGTGTCGTCGTGAGCATTGTCCGGATGGGGATGTCCGAGGACGGTAAATTCGGGGACGGGTACGACGCTATCTTCGGCAAGGGGAAAGGCGGCGAGAAGAAAACCGCGACAAAGCCCGCCAAGAAGACGGCCAATAAGCCCGCGGGCAAGAAGGCGGGCGCGAAGAAGAAGTGAACTCGGTGAGCGGAGGTCGTGGGCGGGGAGAGTGGGTCGGGACTCCCGCCCCTCACGGCCCCGCTACTCCGGCCTCGTCTCGTCGTCCGGCGGCCGGGCGACCTTTCCGGGATCGGCCCCCGCGTCGTCGGGCTTCGGCCCAGTCAGGTCCGGGAAGTCCACGGCCCGGACCGCCGCGTCAGCGGGTTTCAGTGTGGCCAGGTCTTTCAGCGCCCCCGGCCGGTCGAACGTCACCTTACCGACCGGCCGGCCGAGCTCCCGGGCGAACCCGATCCACTCGTTCCAGTTCCAGCTGTGGGTACTGTCGTCGTCCGGCCGGACGACCGCCGCCGGGGCGGTCGGGTCGAAATTGGCGAACCGGTTGGGATGGTCGCCGCCGCCCCACCGGAGCACTCCGTTCCGGTCGGTCCGGTCGAGTTCCGTGCCGACCACCTCGATGATCGGCCGACCGGCCCCGGGAACGGCAGCGAACAGACACCCGTCGGCCGTCACGGTCGTCGGGACCAGCCCGGACGCCCGCATCTGCCCGAGCTTACCGGCGTGCAGCTCGACCAGCGGACCGCCGAGCAGGGCGGTCACCCGCGAGAGGCGGACGGTCGACGGGGTAGCCGAACCGGGATCGCGGTCGGCCGCTTTCACATACACCACAGGACCGTTGAGCGCGGTGATACACTGCTCCATCCGCAGATCGAACGGCCGACTGGCCGGCAGCAAGATCCCGCGGCCCTTCCCCCGGATCAGGCAGCCTTCGAACTCGATTTTGGGGGCCGTCCGGGCGGCCGGCCCGTCCATCTTCATCTCCCGCCCGGGGTCGGCCAGGGCCACCACGGCGGCCACCTGCTCGTCCCCCTCGGCAAGGGTGAACGTGCAATTCTGGAAGGTACAGCCCTTGCCGGCGACGAGCGTGACCGCCGCGAGCGAGTCCTGGGAGGCGCCCGGTCTCAGCAGGAAGTGCAGCCCCTCGAACCGGACCAGACCCTCGACGACCCGGAACAGGGAAAGGTCGAGCGTTTTGACCGCGTCCGGCGTGAGGACCGGTGTTTCGTTTCCGTCCGCTTTGAACGTGAGACGGAACTCGCCTCGGTCGGCTCCGGTCCCGGGTCTGGGCAGCTGGATCAGGTGCTGCGGGACCACGAGCAGTCCGGTGTGCCGGATCAGGATCGTGTCCCCGGAGCGGGCGTCCTGGAGCAGTTTGACGAGGTTGGTGTACACCCCCGGCTTGAGGTCCGTGGCCGGGCCTCCCGGCCACCACACCTTCTGCTTGACGTTAGCGGCGGCGGCAGGGTCCGGCGGCGGCCACACGATCCCGGGGTACGCCCCCCGCGTGTTCTCGCGGGGGTCGTGGAACTGAGCCCCGACCACCCGGACCGGGTCACCCTTCGCGACGAACAGGTCCGGGTCGGCAGCCTCGCCGGTAATCCGTAAGCGGAACGCCCGCCACGGGTCGGCAGTGCCCAGGGCGGCGAGGACGCTACCGGTCGTGTCCCAGGGCCGCCGCTCCAGTTTCACCCAGCCCGTATCGTCGGCCGGGATCGAGAGATCCTTCCACTGATCGAACGTGTACTCCCGCACGGCGGTCGCGACCGGGTCGACGCCCCCGTAGTAAGCGTTTTTGCGGTCCTTCGCGGCCGCGAGCCGGACCCCGTGGACCTTGTCCCCGGTGACCCGGACGATCGCCCCGCGCCGGGGGGTGATTGGCGGCCCGAACGCCTTGGGTTCGAGCACCGCCCCGCTGGCCGGGGCGAACACGCAATACCCGACCCGAACTTCGACCCCGGCCGGGGGGTCGACCCCGACCGCGGCCGAGTTCGGATCGAGCATGAACGACGACCGGTCGAGCCTGACCGTGTACACCTGCGGCGGGGTCTCCGGGGAGGGCGGACCGGATTCTGCCGAGGGGTCAGGGGGCTTATCGCCGCGGACCTGGATCGCGGAAGCGTGCGGGCCGAACCCGCAGTCCTCGACCGTCACGTCGGCCCGGGTCGGGACGCGAAGCCCGACCCCGCCAGGGGCGAACAGGCACCGCTCGACGCGGACGTGGACGCCCGACTCGGCGGTCTGGGCCGTCACCCCGACCGTGCTGAGGCCCTTCCGTAGGGCTTGCTCGTCCGGTACGAAGGTACAGTCCGTCAGCTCGAGCCGGCCGGTTTCGATCGTGAGCCCGCTGACCGCGGCGGGACCGCCCTCGAGCAACCCGGTCGTTTCTTCGGGGCCCGGGAGGGACGGCGGGGCGATGTCGAAGCGGATGCCGCGGACGGCGACCGACTCGGCTTTCAGCGTCAGCGTCCCGGTCCGTGGCGGGGTGACCGGTTGTCCCGGCGGGGCCGCGACCCGGATTTCCGTGCGGCCGACCGAGCCTACCAGTTCGATCTCGGGGCCCTGAAAAATCACCGGCTTGTCGAGCCTGGTCAGGTCGAACTTGACGGGGGCGAGATGGACCTTCTTCGTGTTCGGGTCGGCGAGCCTGGTCGCCAGGCCCTCGGCGGTCGAGACCACGTCCCCGTCGGCCGCCGCCTGCGGCCCGAACGGGACTGGGTTTGTCTTCGGGTCGACGACGGCCTGCGAGTCGTCCTTCTTCCCGGGCCCCGGGAGAGTCGGCCAGGGCGGAGGGGATGGGACGGGCCCCGGCCCGGTGGCGGTGACGGCGATCACGACCGCCGCGATCACGACCGCCGCCGCGCCCGCCACCCAGCCGAGCCGCAGCCGCGGCAGTTCGGGCAATACCCGACTGCCCGCCGGCACGGCCCGCACGGCCGAGTCGGACACAACCGCGTCCGGCGACAGCCGGAGCCGCTCGGCGACCGCCTTCAGGTGGGCGATCAGGGCGGTCGGGGTCTGGTACCGGCGGTCCGGGTTCTTCGCCATCATCCGGGCCAGGACCGCCGCGACTTCGTCGGGGATCGCCGGGTTCAGTTCCCGCGGGTCGAGCGGGTCGACGTGTTGGTGGGCGTACAACTTCTTGGCCGCCGTCCCCTCGGGGACCGGGGGCCGGCCGGTCAGGGCGTGGTAGAAGGCGCAGCCGAGCGAGTAGATGTCGCTGCGGACGTCGGCCCGGCGGGGGTCGAGGGCCTGCTCCGGCGAGATGTAGTCGAACGTCCCGAGGGTCACCCCGGACTGGGTCACCCCGCCGTTGACCGACTGCGACTCCAGGTGCCGGGCGAGGCCCATGTCCACGATCTTCGCCCGCCCGTCCGGGGTGATCACGATGTTGCTCGGCTTGATGTCCCGGTGGACCACCCCCCGCTCGGCCGCGTGGTTCAGCCCGGCGGCGACCTGGAGCATGTACCGGACGCACTCCCCCGCCGGGAGCGGGCCGCGGCGGTCGATCAGCGACCGGAGCGTCACCCCCTCGACGAACTCGAACGCGATGAAATGCAGCCCCTGGTCTTCCCCGCAGAAGTACACCCGGGCGACGTTGTCGTGGTCCAGCTTGGCGGCGGCCCGGGCCTCCTGCTTGAACCGGGTCACGTTCTCCGCGTCGTTGGTCGATTCCGGCGGGAGGATCTTCAGCGCGACGATCCGGCCGAGTTCCAGGTCGCGGGCCTTCAGGACCGCCGCCATCCCGCCCGCCCCGATGGCCTCGATCAGCTCGAAGTGGCCGAGGCGGCGGCCGGCGACGGACGGGACATCGCCGACAACGTACGGCGGCGGGGGCGGGGCGGCGGGGCGGGCCGCGGGGGGTGTCCGCCCGTGCTGGGTGATGACGGTCGGCGCGTCGTCGCTGTCGGCCCTGGGGGGCGGACCGGGCGTGGCCGTGCCCGCGGGGCCGGCGAGATGCGCGGCGAGGTCGGCCGCGTTCGGCGGCCGGCGCGAAGAACTCGAATTCCCGCGGAGCAGTTCGGAGAGGGAGGCCCCCGCCCCCGGCTGGCGGTGCGACCCCGTGGACCCAATGGTGGGTTCGGCCGCCCCGGACGAACCGGCCCCCTCGGCGCGTTTCGCCGAGGAGGGCCGGTCGACGGGGTCGGGAGTCGGGGCGGGCATGCGGGGTTCCAGAATGGCAACGGGAGCCCGGGCCGCTCGCCCGGGTTTCCGCAAAAGCATCCAGTTCGGCCGTCCGGGATCACCCGAACGTCCCAGAGGCGGCAACCTCCGCCGGAGAGTGGAGAAAAGACAACTACGAACGACCCCCCGGGGTGCGGGGGTGGATGGCTTCGTGCCCGAGACGGCAGCGGGCATCCGGCCCGCCAGTCTGAACTCGCCTGGGCGAGAGGGATCGGGTCAGGAAAAGTATAGCTTCAGAGTCGAGGGGATGTCAATTCAGGAGACCTGCGGGAATAGGATCACCTTTCCTCAGGCAGGTCTCTCAATCCGGAGATGCGGGCGGAACCGGTCCGGGCACCCGCCGTCCGATCACCTCGCGGTCGGATTGGAGATAGGCACTTCCCGTGCCGGACCGGCGAGGGCAGGATCTTTGGGAGCAGCCCGCGACCCCGTTACAGGTCCTGCCGAAACCCACCAAGGAGTGCCGGGCTCCTTTCAAACACCGAACACCAAACAGGCCGCGGAATTACTCGCTCGGGGAACGTGATCCTCGGAAGGACCCGGAATCCGAGCGGGTACGCGTCAAAAACTGGGGTGGCACGGGGGGCGGCTTGCTCGCCAGGGTCTTCACAACCCGGCACACCAGCAGGCCAGCCACCATGCCACCCCAAACCAACTTACCTCCAACAGCCAGCGGCCTGAGTCCGGGGGTTACTCCAGACCGACCGGCACCTGGGACGGACGACCGGAGGACTTCCGGGCCGCGAGCGGATGGGACGAGAGTGGGGTGTGGTTCTCCAGTCCGACCAGCGTAAACCGCTTCCCCTTCTCCTTGAACTCCTGCTCCATCCGGTGCAGGTTCTCCATCGTGCTGTGGTCCACCAGTCGGGTGTCCGACAGGTCGACCACCACCTCGTCCCGGCTCTCGGCCGCGTCCAGGATCGCCTTCTTCAGCCCGAGCCAGTTCGAGAACACGGCCGCCCGCCGGACCTTGAGCGCGATCACCTTGTCGTCCTCCGAGTGCGCCGCCTCAATGTTCGCCCGTAGCAGGCTGCTCATCGGGGCCCCGTTGACCAGGTGGATCAGCACCTTCAGGACGATCCCGGAGAGTACCCCGATCAGGAGGTCGGTGCTCAGCGTGACCACAATCGTGGTGACGAACACGATCAGTTGCTCGGCCCCGATCTTCCAGGTGTGGACGAACTCCTTCGGGGAGGCCAGCCGGAACCCGACGAACACCAGCATCGCCCCCAGGGCGGCCATCGGGATGATGTTGATCACCATCGGGAGCAGGAGGACGAACGCGAGCAGGAACAGCCCGTGGAACAAATTCGCGTACTTGGTCCTGGCCCCGTTGTCGATGTTCGCCTTGCTCCGGACGATCTCGGAGATCATCGGTAGGGCCCCGACCGCCGCGCACACCGTGTTCCCCACCCCGGTGGCCAACAGGTCGCGGTTCTGGTTCGTCTTCCGCCGCCACGGGTCGATCATGTCGATCGCCTGGGAGCTGAGCATCGACTCGATGCTGGCGATCAGACAGAACATGAGGACCGCCACGACCCCGGGGCCGGATGCGAGGGCATTGAAGCTCGGCCGGGCGAACGCGCCGTTCAACGCGGCCTGTGGGTCGCTGCTGTACAGGATGTTCGGGACCGACACCAGGGTGGTGACCCCGATCTGCTTGCCGATGTCGGCCAGGTGCAGAACGAGCCCGAGCGGGATGGCGACGGCCAGCACGATCACCTGGGCCGGGACCGATTTCAGCGCCCTCACCGCCGCCTTCACGTAGGGGAACGCGACCAGGATGGCGAGGCTGACGAGCCCGATGGCCGCGACCGTCCAGTTGATCTTCCCGAGGGCGGCGGGGATGGACGCGATCACCTCGATCGGGGTCCAGCTCGACGGCGGGCTTGCGATCCCGAGCATCGGGAAGAGCGACTTGGCCATGATCGTGATCCCGATCGATGCCAACATCCCGTGGACCGGGGTGAGCGGGACCAGCTCGCCGAGCGTCCCGGCCTTGAACACCCCGAACAGGACCTGGATCACCCCGGCGACCAGCGCGCACCCGAGGGCGAGTGGGTAGCCGGCCTTCAACTGCCGGGCCTGGAGCTCCTTCTTGAGGTCCTCGTCCGACTTCCCGGCGGCCTTGAGCTCGGCCACATCCTTCTCCGGCAGGGCCGGAAGGGCGTGTTCGCCCAGGGACACGACCGCCCCGGCGACGACCACGATGAGCCCGGCCGCCGGCCCCTTGATCGTGAGTTGCGAGTTGCTGATGAACGTGGTCAGGATGCCGCCGATCACTGCCGTCCAAATGCCGGCGATCGGTGGGTACTCGCTCGCCTTGGCGATCCCCAGGCAAAGGGGCATCGCGATCAGGAACACGAGGAACCCGGACAACAGGTCAAACTTCAGATTCGGGATCAAACCGGGTGTCAGCGGGGGGACGGTCGACGGCGAGGGGGAAGCGTGGTGGTCGGCCACAAGAGGCCCTTTCCGGGGGAGTGAGGGGGTTGAGACCAGGGTGTTAAAGGCAATGACCGTGCCGGCCCGGTCGGGGGCCGCGCGCCGCTCAAAGGCGAGGCACGCGCGGCGGGTATAAACGCCGCGAATAGGACCGCTTCAACCCTCCTTTCGCCCTGGTCTTGGTGACCGGGGCGAAGTCATGAAACCCTCATAAGATCGTGGCCTTCAGCCCACGTCTACCGAGAAACATGGTCTCTCAGAAATCACCCTGGTCGTCCTCCGACCAGACCGTACGGGCGATGCTGATTCCCAGCGCACGAATTTTCGTGCGCAAACTGCCCCGGGTAATGCCCAGTATCCGGGCAGCCTGAAGCTGATTCCCGCAGGTATGCCTCAACACCCGGACCAAAATTTCCCGTTCCATCCGTTCCACCGACTCGGCGTATAGCTCCTCGGTCCCCGCCACGATCCGCCCGGCCACGAACTCGTCCCAGTCGAACACCCCGTTCGGCTCCCGGCCAGCCCGGGCTGCGTCGCCGGGCGGGGCAGCTGTGTCCGCGCGGGCGACGCGGGGTGGGAGGAAATCCGGGAGCAGGACCGACCCCCGCATATGCAAAAGCGACTGCTTGATCACGCTCTGGAGTTCGCGGACGTTCCCCGGCCACGGGTACGCCCGGAGGGCGGCCATCGCCTCGGGGTCCATCTCGCCGACCGGCTTCCCGAGCTCCTGCCCGAACCGGGCGATGTAGTGGTCGATCATCAGCCCGATGTCGTCCCCGCGGTCGCGGAGCCGGGGGAGTCGGATGGTGAACACGTTCAGCCGGAAGTACAGGTCGCGGCGGAACCGCCCCTCCCCGGCCATCCGCTCGAGGTCGGCGTTCGTGGCCGCGATCAGGCGGACGTCGGTCTGGACCGTGTCGGCCCCGCCGACCCGCTCGAACCGCTGCTCCTGGATGAGCCTGAGGATCTTCGTCTGCGTGAGCGGGGCCATGTCCCCGACCTCGTCGAGGAAGATGGTGCCGCCGTTGCACTGCTCGAACTTGCCGATCCGCCGGCGGTCGGCCCCGGTGAACGCCCCCCGCTCGTGCCCGAACAGTTCGCTCTCCAGCAGGTTCTCCGGGATGGCCGCGCAGTTGATCGCGAGGAACGGCTTGTCGGCCCGCTTGGAGTGCTGGTAGATGGCCCGGGCGACCAGCTCTTTCCCGGTCCCGCTCTCCCCCAGGATCAACACCGTCACGTCCTGGGCCGCGACCCGGCCGATCGCCTTGAACACCTCCTGCATCGCCGGGCACCGGCCGACCAGGAGGTCGCCGGCCGGCGGGGCCGTCTCGACCTCGGGGATCGCGGCCGGCACCCGCATCAGCCGGCTGGACTGCACGGCCCGGTCGATCAGCGCCCGCAGGTCCGCGAGTTCGAGCGGCTTGAGCAGGTACTCGTACGCCCCCTCCTTGATCGCCTCGATCGCGAGGTCGGTGGTCCCGTGCCCGGTGACCAGGATGACCGGGATGCGGGCGTCGATCCGGCGGATCTTCTGAAAGGTGGCGAGGCCGGTCGCGTCCGGCAGGTGGACGTCGAGGACGACGACGTCCGGCCGGTCGCGGGCCACCACCTCGACCGCCTCGGCGGCGGTCGTCGCCGACCAGAGGGTGACGTCGCCGCCCCGGAACGCGCGCTGGAATGCGTGCTGGATGGCCGGTTCATCGTCCACGAGAAGGAGCGTTGGCATGGGTGGTGGGAGAGGAATCCAGGGTTAAGGAACCGGGCGTAACCGGCCGAGTGGTCTTCAGCCCCAACGGGGCGTCAGACAATGGCCCAGGGCGTCAGCCCTGGGGACCCGTGGCGTCACCCGGAGCACCGCCGGGGCTTCCCAGGGCTCACGCCCTGGGCCATTGTCTGTCGCCCCGTTGGGGCTTCAAAACCGGGAAGACCTTACGGGAGGCTTGCCCACCGCTTCGGGTGGGCATGGCTGGGGCCCGCCGGGCGACTCCCGAGTCCCGTCGTAGCCCCCGTCGGTTCCACATGTCCACGCAGAGCGGACAGATGACACCCAAAGGTGGTCACTCAGGTGTCATCTGTCCGCACTGCGTGGACATGC
>JAQGHQ010000298.1 GCA_028288765.1 Gemmataceae bacterium
CCATGCCCACCCCGAGCAAGGAGTACGCGGACGAGGTCCTGATCCGCTCCCTGGCCCGCGGGGACACCATCCCCGACGCCGCCCGGGTCGCCAACGTCAGCGAGCGGACCGTCTTCCGCCGGCTCAATAACCCGACCTTCCGGGACCGCCTCAGCGCGACCCAGGCGGCCGCCCTCTCCCCGCCCTACGGGATGCTCACCACCGGCCTGACCGACGCCTGCTTCCAGCTGACTCAGCTGGTCCGGCACCCGAACCCGCACGTCGGGTTCAAGGCGGCCAAGGCGGTCGTCGACCTGACCCTCAAGATGCGGGACCAGGTCGACGTCGAGGACCGGGTGACCGGGCTGGAGCGGATCGTGAAGCACAAGGCCCGGTTCGGGGAGTACCCGCCACCCCCGGAGGACGACCCGGACGAGGAGCCCGGGGACGACCCGGAGCCAGACGGCCCGGGCGGACCGGGTGGTCCGGGTAGTGCCCCGCCCGGAGGTGGCCCGGAGGCGGGGCACTACCCGGACCACCCGCCGAACAAGGAGCCCGCGGTGGGGGTGCCGTCTCCGCCGTCGGGCGTGCCCGGGTCGGGAGGTCCGCCGACTCCTCCAGCCTCCGCGGCAGAGCCGGGGGTGGGGATGCGGGCACCGGAGGAGGAAAAACCGGCCCCGGGGCTGCCAAACACTGATAAAACCTGCCACGACCCGATCCCCGGCGATGGGTCCATCGGAAAGCGTCTGGAACGGGCGTACACCCCAACCACGGCGGACAGTATTCTTCAGAAGTGTCACACCAGTCACGTCCGCATTCCCGGCTCCGCGACCCGCTGCAACTGTCCTCCCACGGCCGCGCGCTCACACCTGGAGCGGCACGGGTTCCAGCTGGAGCGTCGCGACATCCCGCCTCGGGGGGGCTCCGAACAGCCGCCGATACTCCCGGCTGAACTGCGACGGGCTCTCGTACCCGACCCGGAACCCGGCTTCCGCCGCGTCCAGCCCCTCACCGAACATGAGCCGCCGGGCTTCCTGGAGCCGGAGCCGCTTCTGGTACTGGAGCGGGCTCATCGCCGTCACGCACTTGAAATGGTGGTGGAGCGCGGATGGGCTCATCCGCACCTCGCGGGCCAGGGCCGCGATGCGGAGGGGCTCGGCGAAGTGCTCCTTGAGCCACCGGATCGCCCGCGCGACCCGCCGGGCCTGGCCGTCCCCGGCCGCGATCTGCCGCAGCCGCGGCCCCTGGTCCCCCGTGAGGAGCCGGTACGTGATCTCGCGGAGCACGAGCGGCGCGAGGACGGCGATGTCCCGCGGGCAATCGAGGAGCGCGAGCAGCCGGGCGACCGCGTCGAGCAGCTGGGGCTCGACCGGGCTCACCGAGAGAGCCCGTCCGGGCGGGGTGCCCCGCGTCTCGAGGTGGCCGGTGTCCGCGACCAGCTCGCCCACCACGGCCGGGTCGAGGACGACGCGGAGGCCCAGGTACGGGGCCTGCGGTGAGGCCCCGACCACCTGTCCCGAAGCGGGCAGATCGACCGAGACGAGCAGGAACTGGGCCGGGTCGTACCGGTACACCTCGTCGGCCAAAATCACCTGCTTGCTGCCCTGGGCGACGATGCAGAGCGACGGTTCGTAGAGGATCGAGATCGGCTCGGACGGAGCCGAGGCCCGGAAGAGGGTGAGTTCGTCCACGGCCGTCGGATACATGCCATCCCGGCCGGTCACCCGCTCGATAAGGTCGGCCATCTCCGTTACCGATGTCCCTGCCATGTCGCCACCTCCGATCCCGCTCTCTCGTTCGCGTCTCCATCTCCAGTCTAGGGCGACCGGTCTATTCCCGTCACTCCGGTTCCGGCGGATCGTGCAGGATCAGGCAAGGAACGTCGAGGATCGAGTTACCACTCCCGGTCGACCGCATCTACTATTCCCCTCGACAGGCAGGTGTGCCGGCACCGGCAGGATCACGAGCGGGGAGGATTGAACAATGTCGGCACGCGCGACGTCCGGGTAACAGTCGTTCCCACACCGAACACCGATTTCGACCGCAACCCAGTCCGGAGGAGATGCCGTGCAGCCCGAGACGAATGCCAACGATCAACCGCGTCATGGACTCGGGGGAAAGATCGCCCTCGTTACCGGCGGCAGCCGCGGCCTGGGCCGCGAGACCGCCCTCCAGCTGGCCCGGAGCGGCGCCGACGTGGTCCTCACGTACCGCGAACGCAAGGAGGACGGCGAGGCCGTCGTCCGGGCGATCGAGGCCCTCGGGAGGAAGGCGGCGCTGCTCCAGCTGGACGTCGCGGACACTCACCGGTTCGCCGGTTTCCGCGACGCCCTGCGGGACGTGCTCCGCACCCGCTGGGGGCGGGAGCAGTTCGACTGTCTCGTCAACAACGCCGGGATCGACAACGCCTCGCCCATCGCCGAGACGACCGAGGCGGCGTTCGACAGCCTCCTGAACGTCCATTTCCGGGGCGTCTACTTCCTGACGCAGACGCTGCTCCCGCTCCTCGCCGACGGCGGCCGGATCGTCAACACCTCGACCGGGCTCACGCGGTTCACAATCCCGGGGTACGCGGCCTACGCCGCGATGAAGGGGGCCGTCGAGGTCTTCACCCGGTACCTGGCAAAAGAGCTCGGGCCCCGCGGCATCACCGCGAACGTCGTCGCCCCCGGGCCGATCGAGACGGACTTCACCCGCAGCGCCTTCGAGCACCCGGGACTGAAAGAGTTCCTGGCGTCGCAGGCCGCGCTCGGGCGGGTGGGCGTCGCCGGGGACATCGGAGGTGTCGTCGTGTTCCTCTGCTCGGACGCCGCCCGGTGGGTGACCGCCCAGCGGCTGGAGGCGTCCGGCGGAACGTTCCTGTGATGTAACGCCGCCGCGGCCGCGCGGTATCCGGTAACAATCTCTCTCACCACAGGCTGATCTCGCCGGCGGCCGACCCGTTCGCCCGTCACCAACCGAGAAGGACCCGATGAGCACGAAGGCTTACGCCGCAAAGTCCGCGACCAGCCCACTCGCCCCGTTCTCGCTCACCCGCCGGGACCCGCTCCCGACGGACGTGCAGATCGACATCCTGTACTGCGGGGTGTGCCACTCCGACCTCCACCAGGCCCGGAACGAGTGGCACAACACCGTTTACCCGTGCGTCCCTGGGCACGAGATCGTCGGCCGGGTGACGAGGGTGGGCCGGGACGTGAAGAAGTTCAAGGCGGGGGATCTCGCCGCCGTCGGGTGCATGGTCGACTCGTGTCGGACCTGTCCGAGCTGTGTGCGGGGGCTCGAGCAGTACTGCGTACACGTCCCCACCTTTACCTACAACGGGCCGGACAAGCACTCGGGCGGGATCACCTTCGGCGGGTACGCCGAGTCGATCGTCGTCGACGAGGCGTTCACCCTGAAGCTCTCCGACAAGGTGGATCTCGCCGCCACGGCGCCGCTGCTGTGCGCCGGGATCACCACCTACTCGCCGCTCCGGCACTGGAAGGTCGGGCCGGGGCAGAAGGTGGGGATCGTGGGCCTCGGCGGGCTCGGGCACATGGGGGTGAAGTTCGCCCGGGCGTTCGGGGCCCACGTGGTCCTCTTCACCACCTCGCCCAACAAGGTCGAGGACGGCAAGCGGCTCGGGGCGCACGAGGTGGTGGGTGTCGAAGAACGCGGACGAGATGGCGAAGCACAGGGCGAGCTTCGACTTCGTCCTCGACGCCGTGTCGGCCGAGCACGACATCAACGCGTACCTGTCGCTCCTCAAGCTCGACGGGACGCTCACCCTCGTCGGCGCTCCGGAGAAGCCGCTCCCGGTCGCCGCGTTCAGCCTGCTGCTGCCCCGCCGGAACTTCGCCGGGTCGGGCATCGGCGGGATCGCCGAGACCCAGGAGATGCTCGACTTCTGCGCCGAGCGGGGGATCACGAGCGACGTCGAGGTGATCCCGATCCAGCAGATCAACGGGGCCTACGACCGGCTCCTGAAGGGCGACGTGAAGTACCGGTTCGTCATCGACATGGCGTCGCTCAAACAGGCAGGGGCGCGGGCGTGAGGGTCGACGCGGCGGTCGTCGACCGCGGCCGGAACCAAGCCGCCCGCTGGTCATGCGACGCGGGCGACGGTCGGGGTCGCTGCGAGGGCGGACACCAGCCTGGCAACGCGGCCCAGTCGCTCGCGGGCCCCGGCCAGTTCGGTCGGGACTGCCCGGACGTGAGCATTTCCGGGGCCGAGGTCGACCGATCCAACGGTCATCCCGGCCCCGCCGTGCAACCGCTCCAGTTCCGAGACCACCTCGATCAGCTGCCGCACCGCCTCGTCCGGGCCGGGCCGCCCGGCGCCCGACCGCGGGGTCAGGTCGATCATGAGGTCCAGTGCCGGGATCGGCTCCTCGACCGCGAACTCTTCTTCCGGGAGTGTCGGCTCACCCGCAGGCCATGCCCGCTCTTCCGGGGTGAGGTACGCCGATCCGTCGATCTCCACCACTTCGAACTCTTCTTCTGGTAAGTTCGGCTCGTCCGCGTTCGTGCTCATGGGTTTCGCTCCAGCCGAATTTCATCTACCCCGATATTCACCCCGCACCGCACCCGGAACTCATACACGCCCGGTTCCGGAAACGGTACATCGCTGATCTTGTACCCGCGGCTCAGGACGAAGAAGCGCCCGGCGATCATGTGAACTGGTGGCATACGGTATTGCCGGATGACCGTCTCGTCTGCCACATCGACCCGAACCAGATCGAGAAGGATTTGGTGACTTCCCGCCCCGTCCACGTATTGGGCAAACACCCAGAGTTCGGGGTACGTAAACGGAAACTCCTGCCCGGTCGAATGGCGAATAGTGTTCAACACTCTTCGGAGCGTATACGGGTAACCGGGTTCGGCCCGGTCGACCTCGACCTTCGCACACACAATCACCCGCCGCACGACCGGGGCGACACTCATCCGGCGATCCTCCGCGCGAGAATTCATCATACCCTACCACGGCACGGCGTAGAAACCGTCTCAGAGTACGTCCCGCACCACCACGTCCCCGCCCGGCTCCCAGTCGAACACCACCAGGTCCGCCGGCTGGCCGGGTTCGATCGTCGTCACTGGGAGGCCGAGCAGCTGGCGGGGGCGGGCGGACGCCATGTCGACCGCGTCCGCCAGGCTCACCCCCGCGAACCGGACCACGTTCCCGACGCACAGGTCCGTGAAGTGCCCGCTCCCGGCCAGAAACGGCGTCCCCGCCACCACAACCTTCCCGCCCGGCAGCACCTCCAGATCGGTGCCCCACTCCCGGTACCTCCCCGCCGGCATCCCGGCGAGGCTGCTCGCGTCGCACGTGATCAGTGTGCGATTCACCCCCTTCGCCCGGACGATGCACTTCACCACCGCCGGCGGGAGGTGGTACCCGTCGGGGATGATGCTCGCCCACAGCCCGTCCTCGGCCAGCTGATCCCAGATGTAATTCGGGTGCCGCGGGAGGACCGCGTGCGCGCCGTTCCCGAGATGGGTACTGGTCTTCGCCCCGGCCCGCACCGCCGCGCGGATCTGGTCGCCGGTCGCCATCGTGTGGCCGATCGCGACCACCACCCCGGCCGCCGTCAGCTTCTCGATGAACGAAATCGCCCCCGCCCGCTCCGGCGCGACCGTGACCATCAGGATCTTCCCGCCGGCCGCGTCCTGCCACCGCCGGAACTCGTCCCAGTCCGGGTCGCGGGCGTGCTCCCGCGGGTGCGCGCCCCGCGGGCCGTCCTCGGCCGAGAGGTACGGCCCTTCCAGGTGGTAGCCGGGGATGCGGCCGCGCAGCTCGGGGTCGGACTCAACCGCCTTTGTGAGGGTCGCGAACCCGTGCCGGATCGCCTCGAACCCGCCCGTGATGAGGGTCGGACAGAACGCCCCGATCCCGTGCTTGCGGCACTCGTCCGCGACCGCGCGGACCTGGTCTGGGGTCAGGGCCGGCGAGTTGAAGCTGATCCCGAGACAGCCGTTGATCTGCGGGTCGAAGAACGCCGGTGCGACCCAACCGGTCGGGTCCTGGTCGGACGGCCCGACGGCGCTGATGCGGCCCCTCTCGACGGCGACCGCGACGGGTTGCCCGGTGGCGTAATGGCGGGCGTGGATCGGCATGGCGCTCCGCTTTCTGGTTGGCCCGGGCCGGGCTCCGAGGTACGGTGGGGAGTCGAGCGGATGCGGAAAGTGTATACGCGGAGGGCGGGTGATGGGCGGTCCTCGCAGCGCGGTCTGGCTGGTCCTGGTCGTGGCCGCGGGGGCGGCAGCCGCCCCGATCCCGGCCGTCCCGAAGCCGGCCGACGACGAGATGACACTCCCGGCCGCGAAGCTCCTCCGCCACCGGAAGGTGCAAAAGGAGCTGAGGCTCTCGGCCGACCAGCGGGTCGCGATCATCGACGGGCTGGCCGACCTCGACGAGGAGCACGGGAAGAAACTCGTCGCCCTCCTGAAGCAGCCCGATCCGCCCGAGGAGGCGTTGGACAAGCTCGAGCAGGAGAAGACCGCCGCGGCCGAGAAGTTCTTCAAACACACCGCCATGAAAGAACTGACCCCGGCCCAGCGGGCCCGCCTGCGCCAGATCGACTGGCAGGTCCGCGGCCCGGCCGCATTCGCCGACCCGCGGGTCGAGCATGCCCTCCGGCTGACCGACGGCCAGAAGAAGACCGTGGCGGACCTGGTGGATCAGCTCCAAGACAAGACCGACCGCTATGTCGACAAGCTCGGGAACGACGACTCGGACAATCTGAAAGAGGACCTACTCCAGTTCCGGGCGGAGGCGATGAAGAAGCTGGAGACGGCCCTCACCGCGAAGCAACGGGACACCTGGAAGGTGATCCTCGGTGAGCCGGCGAAGGGGCTCGACCCGACCGAACTCTGGCTGACGAGCACCGAGGAAGCTGACACACTCGCGCCGTGAGCGGGGGTGGAACTGCGCCCGTTCGCTTCCGACCGATCCGAAAAGCAGCACTTCCCGTATCGCCGCTCACTGCCCCGGACCGCCGGGTCGACCCCCGTGCGAGATTGCTTGTCCGCCTATCTATCCGACCACCGTACCAGTTTCCCTGAAGTCCCCGTTCTTACGCAGTCGATATGAGTTGCACAAAGCGAGCAATCCGCTCATCTCGCGCAAGCCCGCGCCCGCGCTGGCCGGGGTGGAGGGTGTCATGCGACAGTTCTTGTTCCTGTCCTGCGTCGTCGGGGCTGCGACCGGATGCTGCGGTCGGCAATTCTGCCGGTCGTCGGGGCCGGGTAACTCGTGTGACTCCGTGAACGCGCCATGCACCTCGGTCTCCACTGCCACGGCATGGGGGCCGTCGGCACCCCCGGGGGCACCCGGTAAGCAGCCCGCCCAGCCGGCGGCGCCGCCGAAAATCCCGCCGGCGACTCTACCTCCCACGCTCCAGGGGTTGAAGGCCCCGACGATCCGTGAGGTGCGTGGAATGGAGGAGCCGGCCGACATGCCGACCCAGCTGGCCGCGGCCCCTCCGGACATCGTGTTGATTCCGCGGACCGTTTTTGTTCCCTACGCCCCGTACTCGCAAGCCATTCCGGCAAAACTACCGACGGTCAGGCCGGCCGTTTACGTCGAGGAGCTGGGGCGGGAAGCGTCGACCGAACCGAAGGACGTGGGGGCCGCGGCCCGGGAGGCGCTGCTGACCGAGGCCCTCGGCCAGTGCCTTCAGCAGATGAAAACGTTGACCGCCCGGATCGCCGACTTGGAGTCGAAGCTGGCCACAAGATCGGCGTCGTATCCCGCCCCGACGGCCAGGGATGCGCCGATCTCCCCCGTTGCCCCGCCGCTGGCCCCGCCCGCCGCCATCGCCCCGGCCGGCGCGTTCCCCCGCGGTACCATGCCGGCCTCCATTCCCGCGACCTTGCCCCGCAAGATGTGGTGACTCGCTGGGGGGCCGACGGATGGTCCACAGCCCCATTGGGTGACAGCGAGGCGATGGGGCGAGATGAGGGACGGGAGGCGAGATCACCCGTCCTGCCCCCATTGTGGGACCGGGTCGCGGCTCTGCCAAAGTACCTCAAACTCCCCGCAAGGTATCACGACCGCGGTTTCCCCATCCCGCCTGGTTCCGGGACGCGATCGCCCGCGAAGACCAACTGGAACCGCCGCTCGGCGATGACCAACCCGGCCGATACGACCTGAAGGCGGTACAGCCCCGGCCCGGTGAACCGAGTCCCGCGGATCGGGAAACCGGTCTCGACCACGATCAACGGGCTGTCGGCGTTGGCGGTCAGGTCGACGGCGAAGTGTGCGGCGACCTCGTCCGCGCCGACGATCCGGACCTGCACAGTGGTCGGCCCGTGGAGTTCGGTCAGGGCAAGGTAGACCCACGGGTCGGGCAGGACGACGGGGAAGTAAGGGCACGTGACGCCGTTGAACACTCCGTAGATGTTGTATTTGTTGGAACGAGGATCCTTGTGGAGGTAGTCGGCCAACAGCAGAGCCTGGACCACCGGCGGGGGTCGTTCGGGCATCCGATTCTCCGGCGGGCGAGATCGGGGCGAAGGTAAGAGAGTGAAGAGGGGTAAGGGCGAATGGCGTAAAAGAGTCACACAGGGCGAAATGTGTACAATTTTTATTCCTAAGTCGATTGTCTGTCAAGCGGGAAGGGGTTGGCTGGGTGACAAAGCGACCCGGTCAAACCGCATGACCGCGAAGGCCTTACAGTATGGAGACCCCCCGGTCTCCTTCCCACTCGTACTCCCCCATTCCTCGATCCCCGCACGGCCATCCTCGGCACTCACTCCGCCGGCGCAAGGCACTCAAGCCTGTCGCTCCGCACCGAGATGACTATCCACCCGACCCAAGATGACCGGGCGGGGCCGAAAGTGGACATCGTGCTCGGTGGGCGGGGGCCGAACCTCCAGCCGGTCGTGTCCGGGTCAGTGTGCAAGCCGGGGAGTTATCCGTTCCGCCCGGCCGATCGGGTACGGGGCGAACCCGATCATGCCGGCGCTCGCGTCTCGGGCCAGAGGGGAAACCGCCAGTCTGCCCGATTGAGTGGCCCTCGGCGGTCCAAATCCGGGCCGCGTAACGGCCGAGGGCCGGTCTACTATCAATGAGCTTTCACAGGCGGTCGCACCGTCAGCACCGGGCAGGGGGCCTGGCGGACCACTCTCTCGGCCACGCTCCCGAGGAGCAGGTGGGCGAGACCGCCGCGGCCGTGGGTGCCGAGACAGACGAGATCGGCTTTCAGGTCGCCGGCCGCCGCCACGATCTCAGCCGCGGGCGACCCGACCCGGACCTCGGCCACCGGGTGCAGCCGGCCGAGGCCGAGTTTAACGACCAGCTTGTTCACCCCGTCCCGGGCGGCGGCGATCATCTCGTCCAGGTTCGGGCTCGCCACCGGGGTCGGCATGACCGCGTCCGGGAGGACGAGGGCGAGGTCCTGCACGACGTGAAGCAGCACCAGCTCGGCCTGGAATTTGTCCGCGAGTTCAGCCCCGTACCGGACCGACGTGATCGAGGCGTCGCTGAGGTCGGTCGGAGCCAGGATGCGGCGGATCGAAATCATACACCACCTCCTTCCACCGGTATTGTACTCCGACTGCCGCCGGGATTCCTCACCCGCCCCGGGTGACGGCGCGATACCGCTCACGGACCGCCCGCGTGAAGGGGCCTTCCGTACCGGTGCCGATATCCTGCCCGTCCACCCGCACGATCCCGATCACGCCGCCCGAGGTGCCGGCAAGGAAGACCTCGTCGGCGGCGAGCAGATCGGCAAAAGGGGTCGCGGTCACGGGCACCGGCGGCCCGGCCTCCCGGGCCACCTCGATCACCGTCCGCCACACCTCGTCCGGCGGGTACGCCGGGAGCGGCGTGACCGCCCCATCCCGGACCAGGAAGAACGTCCCCTCCGTGCCGCCGACGACCATGCCGTCGGCACTCAGCAGCACCGCCTCCAGGCACCCGGCCCGCAGGGCATGGGCCTTCGCCAGGACGACGTGCGGCCGGCCGAGCGATCGAACCTGGAGGGCGGGGTTCGACACGTCCACCCGGACCGGCGACACCGCGGCGTGTAGCCCGTGGCCGTACAGTTCGAGCGGGAACGGGTGATATTCCTCGGCGGTGACGATCACCTGCGGGTCGAGCTTCCGGGGGTCGGGCCCGATGGTGCCGGGGCCCCGTGTGACGATCACGCGGACGTACCCCTCGGTCCGGTGATTCGCCCGGACGGTGGTCTCGACGGCTTCGAGCAGGTGGGCCGCCGACAGCGGGATGTCGATCCCGAGGGCAACTGCGGAGGTGTGGAGGTGCGAGAGGGCGCCGGCCGGCCGGAAGAGGGTCCCGCCGAATACCCGCAGGTGTTCCCACACGCCGTCGCCGTAGAGGAACCCGTGGTCGAACGGGCTCACCCGGGCATCGGCCTTGTCGACGAGTCGACCGTTGATCCAGACGAGAGACATGCCGTCAGTGTAGTCTCTTCACCCCGCGAGGGGACTACCCGTCACACCGCGATCAGGTGCGGCACTGGGGCGGGCCGTCTGGTGTCGTCCGACACCACCCCGCCGGTCATCCGCACGACCCGGTCGGTCGCGGACACGATGTCCATGTTGTGAGTGACCATCACGATCGTCACCCCTTCCTCGCGGTTCAGCTCGCGGAGCAGCCGGACGATTTCGCCGCCCGTGTCCGCGTCCAGGTTCCCGGTCGGCTCGTCGGCCAGGAGGACCCGGGGGTGGGTCAGGAGCGCCCGGGCGACCGCGGCCCGCTGCATCTCCCCGCCGGAGAGTTCCCGGGGCCGGTGCTTCAGCCGGTGGCCGAGCCCGACCTTCCGGAGCAGTTCCTCCGCCCGCGCCCGCCACCGCCCCCGGCTCTTCCACCACCCGGGCGTCGAGTGCGCGATGTACGCCGGCATCAGCACGTTGTCAAACGTCGTGAGTTCCGGGAGCAGGTGGTAGAACTGGAAGATGTACCCGAACGTCTGGTTCCGCAGGGCGTCCCGGTCCCGGGCCGGGAGGTTGTCGATCCGCCGCCCGTCGAGGTAGATCGCGCCCGAATCCGGGGCGTCGAGGGTGCCGAGCAGGTGCAGGAGCGTACTCTTGCCCGACCCCGACGCCCCGACCACGCTCAGGAACTCGCCGGTTTTGACCTCCAGGTTCAGCCCGCTCAGGACCCGCACCTGGACGGCGTGCCGGTGGTAGGTCTTGGAGAGGTTCTCGGCTCTTAACATTGTTCCAAGGTCCAGGGTCCGGGGTCCAAGTTGGTCTGTCCGGCCGGTGGTCCCACGAACTTGGAACGTGGAACCCGGACCCCGGAACTCACTCGAACCGCAAGGCCCGGACGGGGTGCAGCCGGGCGGCCCGGTAGGCCGGGAGCAGGCTGAACACGGCCGCGATCGCGACCGCCCCGACGTTCACCAGGACCACGTTCATCGGGTCGACGTTCGTCGGGATCTCCTTGAAGTAGTAGATGTCCCGGGGGAAGAGCGCGGTCCCGGTCAGGGTGGTCAGCCCGTTCTCGATCCAGTTGATGTTGCGGGTGATCCACAGCCCCAGGGCCGTGCCCAGCCCGCACCCGACCGTCCCGAGCAACAGCCCGTACCCCAGGAAGATGCTCATCACCCCGCCACTCGACGCCCCGAGCGACTTCAAGATCCCGATGTCCCGGTACTTCTCCGAAACGATCATGGTGAAGATCGCCAGGATGCTGAACCCGGCGACCCCGACGATCATGAACAGGAGCAGGTTCAGGATGCCCCGCTCCACGTCGATGGCGGACAGGAGCGGCCCCTGCCGCTCTTCCCAGGTAGCGATCTGGACGTCCGGGTAGGGGTACAGCCGGCGGATCTCATTCGTCACGAACTCCTTGTCCCGGTCGTAGTCCTTCAGCTTGAGCTGGACCGCCGTGCACCTCTTGTCCATCCCCCGGATCTTCTGCAGCTGGTCGATCGGGACGTACACGAAACTCTGGTCGTACTCGCTCATCTCGGTCTTCAGGTAGTCGGCCACCAGGAAGTTGCCCCAGACCGGCTTCAGGTCGCCGCCACCCACGGTCGTGATGGTCACCGCGTCGCCCGGCTTCAGGGCCGCCTCTTCCTGCACCTCCCCGTGTTCGTCCCGGTACCGGAAGTGGGCGAGCGTGTACCCGGGGATGACCCCGTGCATCTTGACTTCGGGCGTCCCCTTCCCGAGTTCCAGGTCCGGCGGGGGGAGGGCGTTCGGGTCGACGACCGGCGGTTTCGGGGCGGGCGGGGCCCCCACGTCGAACGCGGCGTCCTGCTCGCGCTGCCGCTTGTTCCAGTCGTGCCGCCGGAGGGCGTCCGGGGTCAGGTCGAACGTCGGGTTCGGACTCCCGTGCTGCCGGACGAGGTACTCGGAAAACCCGCCGACCGCGGCCCGGCCGGTCGGGTCGACCCCGATCAGCCGGACCGGCTTGGTGATCACCTGCCCGCGGAACGGGAACTGGAGAATGGCGAACACCTCGATGGTCGGGGTGATCGCCTCGATCCGCTCCCCGGCCGGGCTGGCCATGATCCGGGCGATCATCTCGTCCGGGGTCTCGGGCCGGCCCGCCTCCGGGGACGGCGGGAACCCTTCCATCCGGTCGGTGTCCATGACGATGTCGGAGAGCACCCCGTGGAGCCGGTCCTTGAGTTTGGTGCTGAACCCGCTCATGACCGCGTTCACGACGATCAGGGTGGCGACCCCGAGCATCACGCTGACTATGCAAATGAACGCCAGGTAGCGGGTTTGGAGGTATCGGACGCAGAGGAGCAACTTGTACACAGGTCGGTCCCATGCGGGTGGGCGCGCACCGGAGGGGGGCGGCCCGGCGGGGGTCGGGTGAGCGGTTGTAGCAAGATCGGCGGGGCAGGAAAAGGCGAAGTGGATGAGTCGGGGGCGGCAGCTCGACCTCGACCACCCGAGGCCGGGCGGCGACTGGTCCCTTACCGATACCCCGCGCCGCACGAAACCACCGAGAACTACCGGCGGTTCAAGCTCATGTTACCGCCGAACACGACCACAAAGGTCGTCGTGCGAATGCAGCCGCGGAGTCAGAACTTCGCCGTCGGTGGCATCGCCGAGGCGCTGTTCCAGTCCCGGGTCGGGGCGCGGTTCCTTCACGCGAAGGTCGAGCAGGTTCTCCGGGATTCGCTCGCAATCCGGCGGAAGATCGCGGCCGCCGAAGAGAAGCTCGAGCAGCTCCAGGCCGAGCGGGAGAAGATCCACGCCGGGCGGAAACGCTCCCGGAAAAATCTCGGAGCCCTCGGCGACCGGCCGAGCGGAACGCCACCCGGGCCCGGCTCAACACCCTGATCGGCCAGCTGGAATGCGATGCCGCGGTTCCGGAATAACCAGTCGCGTGTACTCGGGTGGTGCCCTGCTAATGTTGCACACCCTCGATTTCCCAACAAAATCAGAGGGGTGTCCGCCGGAATTCACAGTCAATTCGAAGCGTGCACCATTAGCAGGGCACCATCCGTTTCTGCGGAACGAACCCAATTCGCGGCAGATCGTCCGCCCGCCGTGGTGGTCGAGGCGGTCCCGCCGGCCGTGCAGGCGGTCGTTTCTGCGGAACGAACCCAAACCGGACCGGAGGGTTCGCCCATCGTGGCGGCCGAGCCGATCCCGCCGGCCGACCGTGCAGTCGTTTCTGCGGAACGAACCCAATTTGCGGAGGGGCGGAACCAGCCGGGCTCAGGCGCGGGGGATTGCGACCCCGAAGACCGAAGGGGCGACCGTCGCGGGCCGATCGTGTCGGGTCGCCCCTTCGGTCCCAGGGGCTGAGGCCCCGGGCTATCGACGGACGCCCTTCGGGGCTGGAAACCGCTAACACCCTCGGGCGGAATGAACCATCCGCGCGCGAGCCCGACCGGTTGCGCCCGACTATTTTCGGGTGACCCTCGCTGGATAGAATGGAGAAATGCCGCTGGCCGCCGCACTGTCATCGCAAGTGTCCCCCACGATCCGCGACCGGGGGCAGGAGTACTTCCGGTCCGGGGATGTGACCCTCGAGGCGGTCGGCCCCGTCGCGGTCGCCGCCATTGTTTACGGGTCCGCCGACTACGACGTCGACCTCTCCCTCACGGGCCGGACGATCGTTGCCTCGTGTACATGTCCGTACGTCTATCAGTCCGACTCCGTGTGCAAGCACATCTGGGCCACCGTCCTCGCCGCCGAATCTCGCGGGTTCGCCGCCGGTGCCGCGGCCACCGGCCGGCTCCACCTCGTCCTCGACGGGGACGACAAGGACGAGGCGGACGACGACTACGACGACGAGCCTCCGTACCCGCAGTACCGGTCGGTCTGGTCCCCCCCGCCGGCCCCTCCCGGCCCCGCGCGCGAGACCTGGAAGGACCAGCTCGCCGCACTTCGCCGGGAGACTCAGCCCGCCAGTCCCGACCCTGGACGGTACGACCGAGCGGCCGAGCGGCAGCCGGTGTACGTGGTCGATGTCACGACCAGTGCGCAGCTCCGGAAGCTCGTACTGGAGGTCAACGTCCGGGAGCGTAAGAAGAACGGCGAGTGGGGGAAGCCGCGGGTGCAAAACCTCTCGGCCGCCCAGTTCGATGAGCTGGCAGATCCGCTCGACCGACAAATTCTTGCTCTCCTCGGCGGGGCCGAGCGCGGCGACAGCTACGGGTACGGCCAGTCCTACTACGGCTACGGCTCCAGCCGGTACCGCCTTGCCGGGCCGCTGCTCGATGCGGTGCTGCCCCTGCTCGCCCGGACTGACCGCGTCCGCCTTCGGCGCGACCCGCGGCGGCCCGACCTGGAAGGCGTCACCCCCGATCTCGACCCGCCCTGGGAATTGGCCCTCGCCGTCACCCGCGGCGACGCCGGGAAGAAGTGGGTGCTCGCGGGAACCCTGCGGCGCGGCGACGAGACCATGCCGCTCTCGGAGCCGGCGCTGCTCGTCCCGGGGGCGGTGTTCTGGGACGGCCGCTTCGCCCGGCTGGACGACGCCGGCGCGTTCGTCTGGGTCCCGGTCCTGCGCCGGGTCGGGAAGATCGAGGTCCCCGTCGCCCGGGCCGACGACCTCCTCGGCCAGCTGCTCCAGATGCCCCGCCTCCCGCGGCTGGACTTGCCCGAGGAGCTGCGCTACACCGAGCAGACCGTGCCGCCCCGGCCCCGGCTGGTCGTGAAGGCGGCCAAGCAGCATTACGGCACGCCGCTGCTCCACGCCGACCTGTCGTTCGATTACGACGGCCAGGTCGTCCCCGCCCGGCCGCCCGGCCGCGGCATCTACCGGCCCGACGATAAACGGTTCTTGCCGCGCGACCCGGCCGCGGAGCAGGCCGCCGCCCGGGAGCTGACCCGACTCGGCCTGCGCCCCGGCTGGTCCGGCGGCGGGGAGACACTGGAACTCAAGTCGGCCCAGCTCCCGAAGCTGGTCCGCGAGCTGGTCCCCGCCGGGTGGAAGGTGGAGGCGGAGGGGAAGCTGTACCGCCAGGCGGGCGAGTTCAAACTGACCGTCCACTCCGACCGGGACTGGTTCGACCTCTCCGCGACCGCCGACTTCGAGGGCCGGTCGGTCCCGCTCCCGCGCCTGCTCGAAGCACTGAACCGCGGCGAGTCGACCGTCGTCCTCGACGACGGCAGCCTCGGCATGGTGCCGGAAGACTGGCTGAAGAAGTACGGCCTGATCGCCAGGATGGGCACCATCCAGGGCGACCAGGTGCGGTTCGGCCGCGCCCAGGTCGGGGTCCTCGACGCCCTGCTCGCGTCGCGGCCGGAGATCACGTTCGACAAGCAGTTCGCCCGCGCCCGGGACGAGCTTCGCAAGTTCGAGGGCATCGCCCCGGCCGACGCGCCGCCGGGGTTCAAGGGCGAGCTGCGGGGCTACCAGCACGAGGGACTGGGCTGGCTCCGCTTCCTCCGCAAGTTCGGGTTCGGCGGCTGCCTGGCCGACGAGATGGGGCTGGGCAAGACCGTGCAGGTCCTCGCCTTCCTCGCCGGGCGGAGGGCCGGGCCGGCCCTGGTGGTCGTGCCGCGGTCGCTGGTGTTCAACTGGAAACAGGAGGCCGCCCGCTTCGCCCCGCGGCTGAAGGTCCTGGACCACACCGGCCCCGCCCGCGACCGGACCGGGGCCGGGTTCAAGGCCCACGACATCGTCCTGACCACCTACGGCACGCTCCGGAACGACGCGGAGACCTTCGCCGGGTTCCGGTTCGACACCTGCGTGCTGGACGAGTCGCAGGCGGCCAAGAACGCCGAGACCGAGACGGCCAAGGCGGTCAAGCTGATCCAGGCCGACCACCGGCTCGCCCTGAGCGGCACGCCGGTCGAGAACCACCTCGGCGAACTCTGGACCCTGTTCGACTTCCTGAACCCCGGCATGCTCGGGCGGGCGGTCCTGTTCGGCGGCGGGACGGGCCCGGCCCGCAACCCGGACGCGGAGACCCGCGAGATCCTGGCGCGGGCGCTGCGGCCGTTCATCCTCCGCCGCACGAAAGACCAGGTGGCGAAGGACCTGCCGGCCAAGACCGAGCAGACGGTCTACTGCGACCTGGAGCCGGCCCAGCGCCGCCTGTACGACGAGCTTCGCGACCACTACCGCCAGGCGCTCCTGGCCCGGGTAGACGCGGTCGGCCTGGGGCGGTCGAAGATCCAGGTCCTGGAAGCCCTGCTGCGGCTCCGCCAGGCGGCGTGCCACCCCGGACTGATCGACAAGAAGCGGACCGCGGAGACGAGCGCGAAACTGGACGTCCTCCTCCCTCAGCTCACGGAACTGGCCGAGAGCGGCCACAAGGCGCTGGTGTTCTCGCAGTTCACGTCGCTATTGGCGATCGTCCGGTCGCGGCTGGACGCCGACGGGGTGGCGTACGAGTACCTCGACGGCCGGACGCGCGACCGGGCGGCGCGGGTCGAGCGGTTCCAGACCGACCCGGCCTGCCGCCTGTTCCTGGTCAGTCTGAAGGCGGGCGGGGTGGGGCTGAACCTGACCGCGGCCGAGTACGTGTTCCTGCTCGACCCGTGGTGGAACCCGGCGGTGGAGGCCCAGGCGATCGACCGCACCCACCGGATCGGCCAGACCCGGCCGGTGTTCGCCTACCGGCTGATCGCCCGGGGGACGGTCGAGGAGAAGGTGCTGGCCTTGCAACAGAGCAAGCGCGAACTGGCCGACGCCATCCTCGGCGGCGACGGCCGCCTGATCACCGACCTGAAGCGCGAGGACCTGGAATTGCTGCTGTCGTGACCGGCCGGGCCGGTCTCGGGTGTCCGCCTACACGAGTCCGGCGTCGACCAGGATCCGGACCGCAAACCCGCACCAGACGGCGAGCAGGAGCAGGCAGGTGAGCCCCACCCGTCCCGCACCTCTTCCCTCGAACGGGCCGCACAACGGGTCGAACACGGCCCGCACCGAACCCGGGAACCGCGCGCCGAGCAAACCGATCACCGCCCCCCAGGCGGCAAACGCTCCGGCCCCCACGAACAGAGCCCCCCCCACCTCCTTGGTGGTCCTGTTCCCGGGGAAGCGGATGAGCAGCCGGTCAAGGGTGGTGACCACGGCCGGATACCGCTTCATCAGTGCCGTGTTATCCCGGAATCGAGGGGCGAGCCCGGACTGACCGGCAAGTTCCCACCGCTCCTGCTGGTCCGCGTCGACCGCATTCCCGCAGACGGCGATGGTCACCCCGAGCGGGGCAAGGAGCGTCAGGCCGAGGAGTAGCACCAGGCCGACGATCACCACCGGGGGATAGAGCAGCCACTTCCGCCCGGCATCGATCGGGATTTGCTTCTCCTTCGCGACCGCGATCCCGGCCCGGGAGAGGAAATAGCTCACGATCAGGAATAGCGGGAACAGGGGGAACGCCACGACCCCGAGGGCGAAGACCGCGAACGAGAGGTACGGGAGCCGCCAGTCCTCCGGGCCGCGCCACAAGGCGCCCACCACCCCCCGCGCCCGGTGCCGGAGGTAACCGAGAAGCGACGGGACCTCGGCCGGGGGGGCGGCCCGCCCGGCCGGCAGCCACTGGGTCGGCGGACCGAGCCGTTTCAGGACCGCCTCCAGCACGAACAGCGCGACCGGCCGGATCGCCGTCCGGAGCTCGTTCTCGACGTGTTCCCGGATGTCGGCCTCGACCTCGTCCGGGCTCACGTCGGGCACTCCGGTGAGGGCGGCCCGCACTTGCACGAGGTACTCGGCGAGCCGGGCCTCGGCCGCCGCGGAGAGCCCGAGGTCGGCGGAAGTCTGGGTCATAGCAGTGGCTCCGTGGTAACCGCCTCGATCCCGTCCCGCACCTCCGCCCACGCGGCGAGCATCTTCCCGAGCAGCTGCCGGCCGCGGGGCGTCAGCTGGTAGTACTTCCGGGCCGGCCCTTCGGACGACTCGGCGAGCGTCGTCTCGACCAGCCCGTCCTTCTTGAACCGGCTGAGGATCGGGTAAATCGTCCCCTCCCCCATCACCAGCCCGTCGATCGCGGACAGGTGTTTGACGATGTCGTACCCGTACATCCGCCGGGCCTTCAGGGCGGCCAGGACGCACAGCTCCAGCAGCCCTTTCCGCATCTGCGTGGTCCAGTTGGCGAGGAAGTCGGCGTCCATACCCGAACTATATTGTCATGCAAGGTAGCTGTCAATGGCTCGGGTCTGGTAACTCGACTCGCGGGAGCTGCCCGTTTGGGTGTTCGTCCTTGACGCGGATATTTTTGCGGATGTGAAGCGGCCGGTCGCGCCTCTGTCGCTCTGCCTCTGTGATCCCGGTGATCTGGCCCATGGTCGGCCGAAGGAGCTGAAGTCGGGCGATGGGATGGCCTTGGCCGTATTCAAGCGGGTGCCGAAGAAACGGCCCCAGCCCCGGGCTCAGGACGCCGCCGCCCCATGCTTCGGTGTGACATGCCCGTTCGCCTCCCCACTCACCACGACCGGGAGGTCAACCGTGGTGTCCCCTACCGCGGACGGCGGCGGGCTCGCATCTCCTTTCCGCCGCCGGGCCCACCCGGCGATCCGCTTCAGCCGGGCCGTCAGGTCGTCCCAGAGGGAGTACGCGACCGGGGTGACGAGGAGCGACAGGAGCAGCGACAACAGCTGCCCGCCGAGGATCACCTTCGCCATGCTCGCCCGGGCGCTCGCCCCGGGTCCCCGGCCCATCGCGATCGGCACCATCGCGGCCACGAGCATCACGGTGGTCATCAGGATCGGCCGCAGCCGGGCCTCGTTCGCCTTGAGAATCGCCGTGTCCCGCACCAGCCCGCGGGCCCGCAGGACGTTCGTGTAGTCCACCTGGAGGATGCCGTTCTTCTTCACGATCCCGAACAGCATGAACAGCCCGATCATGGCGTACACGTCGAGCGGGGTCTGCAGGATCAGGAGCGAGAGCAGCGCGAACGGGAGCGTGAGCGGGACGGCCAGCAGGATCGTGACCGGGTGGACCAGCGACTCGAACTGCGCGGCCAGGATCATGTACATGAAGATGAAGGCCAGGATGAACGCGAGCGCGAAGTTCGAGTTCGAGTCCTTCATCAGCTTCGCCTCGCCGAGGAACTCGTACCGGTATTCCGGCGGCAGGTCGAGCGTCTTGACGAGCGCCTCCAGTTCCGGCAGGGCGTTCCCGAGCGCGACCCCGGGGGCGAGGTTCGCCTGCACCGTCACCTGCCGCTGCCGGGCGTACCGCTCGATCGCCGCCGGGCCCCGCTCCGACACCGGGTCGGCGATGTTCCGGAGTTCCACCAGCCGGCCGCCCTCGGCCGGGACGGTCAGGGCGAACACCGCGTCCGGCCGGTCCCGGCTCGGGAGGTCGGCCCGGAGCCAGACGTCGTACTGCTCGGTCCCCTCCTTGTACTTCGTCACCGGCTCCCCGCCGACGAGCAGCCCGAGGGCGGTCGCCAGCCCGTGGACGCTCACCCCCTGGTCGGCGGCCCGGTCCCGCTTGATCCGGACCTGGAGCTCCGGGCTGCGGCTGGCCGCGTTCGTGTCCACGTCCGTGTAGTGCCCGTTCGCCTTCATCCACCGGACGATCTTGGCCGCGTACTCGTTCAGCTTGTCGGTGTCCGGGCCGCGGAGGCTGATGTCCACCTGGGCGTTCTTGAACGCGCTGGAGCTGAACAGCTTCACGTCCTGCACGGCGCTCCGCAGATCGGGGTAGTCGGCGAGCAACTCCCGGGCGCGGGCCATCGTGTCCCGCTGGGGAAAGTCCCGCTCCTTGAGGTCGGTCATCCGGCAGTAGATGGTGACGGCGGTCACGTCGCCCTGGCCCTTCGGGGCCTTCCCGTCCGTCGGCCCGATGGTGGTGAACACGTTCGTCACCCCGGGGAGCTGGTGCAGGCGGCGTTCGAGCTCCGCGCACGTCTCGCTCGCCCGCCCGAGCGTGTACCCCTCGGGCAGGGTGAGCGCGACCTCGAACTCGCTCTGGTCGTCCTTCGGGACGAAGTCGCTGCCCACGGCCACGAACAGGACCGGGGTGCTGAGGAACGTGAGGACCGTGGCGAGGACAACGACCCACCGGTGCCGGAGCGACCACCCGAGGATGCCGACGTACCGGCGGGTGACCCAGCCCCAGAACCCGCGGTGGGTGTGAGAAGGACTCCCTCTTGTTCCCCCTTCCTTGTCAGGGAAGGGGGTTGTGGGGTTAGGTTCTTGCCTGGAGGGGTTCTTCAAGAACCGCGCGCACAACATCGGCGTCAGGGTAAAGCTGACGACCATGCTGAGGAGCACGGCGAACCCGACGACGAACCCGAAGCTGTTGAAGAACCGCCCGACCTGCCCGGACATGAAGGCGATCGGGGCGAAGATCACGGCCAGCGACAGGGTGGTCGCCAGCACGGCCAGGGCGATCTCCCGCGTCGCCACGCTCGCGGCTTCCCAGGGTGTCCGGCCGTATTCCTCCATGTGCCGGAAGACGTTTTCGAGCACCACCACGGCGTCGTCGATCACGATCCCCACGGCGATGATCAGGCCGAGGAGGGTCATGTTGTTCAGGCTGAACCCCATCGCGTCCATGAACGCGAACGTGCCGACGATGCTGGTCGGGACCGCGAGGGCGGCGATCACCGTCGTCCGCCAGTCGCGGATGAACAGGTAGATCACGCCGGTTACCAGCAGCGCGGCCAGCACGAGGTGGAACTTCACCTCCTCGATCGACCCCTTGATGAACTTCGACTGGTCGCGGATCACCTCCACCCGGATGTCGGCCGGGAGGGTCGGTCGGATCTGTTCGAGCCGGGCCTTGACCGCGTCGGCGACGGCGACCGTGTTCCCCCCGGACTGCTTCTGGACGACCAGGCTCACGGCGACGTCGCCGTCGAGCCGGCTGAGCCCCCGTTCTTCTTCCCACCCGTCGGCCACGTCCGCCACGTCGCCCACCCGGATGACGGACTTCTCCTTCCCGTCCTTCCCTTCCCGGGCGGCGACGATCACGTCGCGGAAGTCTTCCCACCGCAGCACTCGCCCCATCGCCCGCAGGTTCTCCTCCCGGCCGCCGGAGTTCACCTTCCCGCCCGGCAGTTCCAGGTTCTGCCGGGTGAGGGCCAGCCGGACGTCCTCGGCGGAGAGGTTCCGGGCGCGGAGCCGGTCCGGGCGGACGGTCACGTTCACCGCCCGGGTCTGCCCGCCGACCAGCACCACCGCCCCGACCCCGGTCACTCCTTCGAGGTCTTCCTTGATGAGCTTCTTGGCGATCTCGGTGACCTCGCGGACCGACCGCCGGCCGGACACCGCGACGGTGACCACCGGGGCGGCGTCGAGGTTGAACTTGTCCACCTTCGGCTGGTCGGTCCCGAAGGGAAGGGACGGGAGGATGGTCGAGACCTTGTCCCGCACGTCCTGGGCGGCGATCTCGCCGTTCTTTTCGAGCTTGAACCCGATGACGATGGTGGAGACACCCTCTTTCGTGGTGCTCCGGAGCTCGTCGATCCCGGAGACGGTGTTGACCGCCTCCTCGACGGGCTTCGTCACCGACGACTCCATCTCCTCGACGCTCGCCCCCTTGAGGGTGGTGGTGACGACGACGACCGGGACGTCCACGTTCGGGAACAGCTCGACCCCGAGCCGCCCGTACGACGCCAGCCCGAGGACCACCGGGCCGAGCATCAGCATAGTGGTGAACACCGGCCGGCGGATGCAGATATCCCAGAGAGCGTTAGTCATAAAGTCGTAAAGTCCCAAGTCGTAAAGTCGCCAACCCAAGGCATCAGTCGCCGGAAGAGAGATACTGCATGAACCGGCTCAGGAGTCGCGACACGTCCATCGCAATCTGTGTCAATTCGTCGAACTCGGCTTGGGTGATGTAGGTCGCGTCGAGCGCCACGTAGAGCTGAGCCCGGACCTCTCCGGCCGAGCCTTTTGCAATGGAAAGGAAGTGGCGAAATTCCCGATCGCCTCCACCCCGCTCGAATCCTTCGGCGATGTTCGACATGACGGAGATGATGTCGCGACGAATCTGACTCCGCAGGTCGAAATCGCGGGCGAAAGCGCCGGCAACGGCGTAGATCCGGTTTGAAAGGATTCGCGCCCGCTTCCAGGCATCAATGTCCTCGAACCGTTCGATCTTCGCCATAATCACCCCTCCACGTGGGCTGCGAGAGGGCAGCTCGGCTTGTGACTTTACGACTTTCGACTTTACGACTTTCGACCTTACGACTTACCTGAGTCGGATCGGCGAGCCGTCCACGAGTTGCGAGAACCCGCTGGTGACGATCTGCGCCCCGGGCGGGACCGGGCCGATCACCTCGACCCAGTCCTTGTCCCGCTGGCCGAGCTGGACCTCGATCGCCTTCGCCCTGTCGCCGTCGACGACGAACACCTTGTTCACCCCGGCGAACGCGACCACCACCCCGGCGTCGGCCCGGGTCTCGATCTCGGCCTTCCCGAACGTCCCCGGCTTCAGCACTGCCCGCGGGTCCCCGTTCGGCACCTCGACCTCGACCTGGAACGTCCGGTTCAGCGTGTCCACCGTCGGGCCCACCCGGGCGACCACCCCGCGGAACACCCGGTCCGGGAACGCGTCCGCCCGGACCACCACCGGCTGCCCGACCTTCACCCCCGGGGCGTGCTTCTCGGGCACCGCGGCCCGCAGCTTCAGGACGTGGGCGAGGACGAGCCGGTACACGTTCTTCTCCGGGGTGCCCCGGACCACCTCGCCCTCCCACACCAGCCGCTGGGCGACCACGTACCGGAGCGGGCACGCGGCCGGGCCGACCGCCGCCGCCCACGCCCCCCACTCGTCCGGGACCGGGGCCCGCAGGACCGCGTCCCGGAGCCGGTCGGCGGCCTTGTCGAGCGTCGCCTTCATCCGCCGGGCGGTGGCCAGGGTCGCCCGGGCGTCGGCCTCGGCCACCCGCAGGCCGGTCTCGGCCAGCTCGACCTCGGCCTCGGCCTTGTCGTACGTCTGGGGCGTCCCCACCCCCCGGGTCCGCTCGTCCGTCGCCCGGGCGAATTCCTTGGCCGCCAGGTTCAAGGACGCCCGCGCCCGGGCGACGGACTTCACCCCGTTGAGGTCGATTTCCCCGGCCGGCAGCCCCGTCAGGCTGAGCCGGGCGAGTTCCGCCTCCAACCCGGCCCGGGCGACCTCGACGTCCAGGGCGTACTCCGTCGGGTCCAGCTCGAGCAGCACGTCGCCGGGCCTGACCACGTCGCCGGTGTCCCGCAGGACCCGGACGACCCGGCCGTCCACCTTCGGGGCGAGCAGCACGTCCTTGTACGGGTCGAGGGTGCCGACCACCGGGACGGTCCGCTGGAGGGTGACCGGCGAGACCGGGACCACGGTCACCGGGACCGGGGCCGGCCCGGTCTCCCGCCCGCCGGCGTCGGCCGGCTTCGGATTACACGCGGGAACGAACGCGAGGAGCATGGGGAGGAAGAATGGCCGTGGTGCCCGGGGGCGATGAGCCCCCCGGGTACGGGTTGAACTCGCCGAGCGTGCAGAGGCGCTTCCTCGGGGGCCTGACGGCCCCCGCTCGCCGGGATTCTGCTCGGCTGTCATCGGCCCTCCCCCGGCTGACGGTTCCGCTCCGCGTCCGTGAGCATGCCCTCCATGATCACGTCCAGCATGTCTTCCGTCTGGGCGACCGGGTCGGCCGGGCGGCCGGAGAGGAGGTTGGTCAGGATGGTGCCGTACAACAGGTCCCCGAGGACCGCGAAGAACCGGTCGGGGGGCATGTCCCGCACCCGCCCGGACGCGACCAGCCGGTCCCAGAACTCGGCCTGGCGGCACGACCGGTCGTCCCCGTCCTTCATCGCGAAGTAGAGCGGCCGGTGGTGGTGCGGGAACGCCGCCCGCTCCTGGATGAAGAGCTCGGCCATCTCCGGCCGGCGGTGGAAGAACCCGAGGTACGCCCGGATCGCCCGGCGGGTCCGTTCGACCGGGTCATCGACGGCGGCGGCCAGGACGCGATCCATTTCGGCCGTGAGTTCCTGGAGTCCCCGCTCGACGGCCGCCAGGAACAGGGCCTCCTTGGTCGGGAAGTACCGGTACACGGTCCCGTTCCCGACGCCGAGCCGGTCGGCGATCACCTGGACCTGGGTCCCGGCGAACCCGAACCCGGCGAACACCTTGGCGGCGGTGTCCAGAATCTGGGCCCGTCGCCGGGCTTCCAGCTCGGGGTCCTTGGGCCGGCCCGGTTTTCGGGGGGCAGCGTCCATGTCGGGGCCGGGAAGACGAAATAGTTAACGGACTGGTCAGTCCGAAAACTACCACG
>JAQGHQ010000315.1 GCA_028288765.1 Gemmataceae bacterium
TGAGGTGGTCCCGGTGGCGGCAGGAGCGGAACCGCCGGGCCTTCGTCAGCCACCGAAAGCGTCGGCTCGCCGCCTTGCTACTCTTCCCAAGTAAGTGGGAAAAACAGACTGCGCTGTAGTACTAGGAGGACTCCGAGTTTACAAAGAGGTCCGGGGACGTAGGCCGGAAGACGCTGAAGCTGTATGAGGAGAAAAAGCCGTACCGACAATAGCCCGATGGCCATTGCCACAAGCTCGTCCCGCAGAGCATCGTTCATCCGTCCCCTTCTCACCCCGGCCTGATCTCTTCTGGGTCGTCCAGACGACAGGAGTGAATTTGACGCAACCGCAGGTCGGGTTTACCTGCCCGATGACCCTGGCGATCAAGATTACCGCGGTCGCCGCCAGTCCGGCGACCGCCGCAGTCTGATACGCACTGCGGAACGGGCGGGGCGGTTCCGTCCGCTCCCGGATCGCTCGTCGCCCCGCCGAGGCCGATCCCGACTCCACGGCGGCGGTGATTCGGCACGAACTGGACCGGTGGTACATACAATAGCCCTGCGTAAGCACCCCCGGACAATCACATATCTGCCCGTCCGGGACTGTTCCCGACTCTATCGCCCCGTCAGCCACCGGCGAAGGCCGTGGGAGAAGACGATCATGGCAAAACCCGCCGAGCCGGGGATGGCCCCGCACCTGCTGGTGGTCATCGACCACCAGGAAGCCAAGGTCTACCGCACAGAATTCAACGGGGCCGTCCCCGAACGGATCGTCCCCTACGACCCCCACGGGTACGGGCGGCACCTGCACTCCGCCCACGAGTGGACCGATGGCAAGCGTCAGCCGGAGCGGAAGAGCTTCTACGAGGCCGTCGCCAAGACCTTGCAGGGGGCCGAACAGGTGTTGCTGTTCGGGAGCGGCACCGGCAGGAGCAGTGCGATGGACCTGTTGCTCGCGGACCTGAAGGCCCACCACGCGGGCGTGGCCGCCACGGTCATCGGCTCGGTCGTCGTGGACGCCCACCACACGACCGAGAACGAGTTGCTCGCCCAGGCCCGCAAGTTCTACGGCGATTACAACCGGAAGTGATCCGGCACACCGGCAAGCAGTCGGGGATGGATCGAACGATCCCGGCCCGGGGTCGTCGCACCGAGGCTCTCGTCGCCGACGGGAGCGGAATCGGAACGCTGAAAGGCGGGGCCATGTCCCAGGAACACGGAAGTAAGCTCTCGCCCCAGGAGTTGGGGGAGCGGTTCGACCGGCTGGCGGCGGAATCCAAGGAGTACGCCGTCTTCCTGGTCGAGCCGGGCGGCACCTTGCTCTGCTGGAACCCGGGGGCGGAACGCCTCTTCGGCTACCGCTCCGACGAGATCATCGGGAAGCACTTCTCCCGCTTCTTCTCGCCCGAGGACGTTCGCAGCGGCCAGCCCGAGCACGAACTTAAGGCGGCAGCGGACGAGGGGCGGTCGGACAGCGTTCGCTGGCAGGTGCGGAAGGACGGGACGCGGTTCTGGTGCCAGTCCGTCGTGACGCCGCTGTACGACGAGAAGAAGCAGGCCCGGTCGTTCGCCCGGGTGATGCACGATCTCACCGAGAGCGAGGCGGTGCAGGTCCAGACGAGGCGGGCGGACGGCCTGGCCGAAGCCAACCGCAACAAGGAGGAGTTCATGGCCCTGCTGTCCCACGAACTCCGCAGCCCCCTCTCGCCCATCCGTAACGCCCTGAACATCCTGCGGCAGATGCGGACGACCGACCCGATCATCGAGCAGGCCGGGAACATCATCGACCGCCAGGTGGGGGTGATGGTGAAGCTGGTGGACGACTTGCTCGACATCAGCCGGATCACCAAGGGGAAGTTGCGGCTGACCAAGGAGCCGGTCGAACTGCGGGTCGTGGTCAACCACGCCGCCGAGACGGCCCGTCCGTTCATGGACGCCCGCAAGCACGACTTCTCAGTGTCGCTCCCGACCGAGCCGATCTGGGTGGAGGCGGACCCGGCCCGGCTGGAGCAGGTGGTGGTCAACCTGCTCAACAACGCGGCGAAGTACACCGACACGGGCGGCCTGGTTCGGATGACCGTCAGCCGGGAAGGGGACGAGGGGGTGATCCGGGTGCGGGACAACGGCGTCGGGATCGCCCCGGAACTGCTCCCCCACGTCTTCGAGCTATTCTCCCAGATCGACGGCTCGCTCGGTCGGTCCTACGGCGGGTTGGGCATCGGCCTGGCCCTCGCCCTCAACCTGGTCGAGATGCACGACGGGCGGCTACTCGCGTCCAGTGCGGGGGCGGGAAAGGGGTGCGAGTTCACGATCAAGCTGCCGATGCTGTCGGGGCCGTCCGGGCGTGAGGCGAGTACCGTTCTGGAGCCGGGCCGGCACACCGGACGAGCCCTGCGGGTGCTGGTGGTGGAGGATAACGTCGATGCCGCCGACAGCCTGAGCATGTTGCTGCGGCTGTACGGGCAGGAGGTCCAGGTGGCCCGCACCGGCCCCGCGGCCCTGGAACTGGCCTCGGCCTCCCGGCCCGACGTGGTGCTCCTGGACATCGGGCTGCCGGGCATGGACGGCTACGAGGTCGCGAGGCGGTTGCGGGTGAGGCCGGAATTCAAGGGGGTGGTGATGTGTGCGTTGACCGGCTACACCCCGAGTGAGGCCGACCGCCAGCGTCAGCAGGAGACGGGGTTCGACCATTACTACGTCAAGCCCGTGGACCTGGAGACACTGCTCGAACTGTTCAAGACGGTCGGGCCGGCGGTGACGTGAACGGCCGCCCCGAGAGAAGCCGGTGGGCCGAGAAGGTGCGGATCGTGTTGGCCCGTTCGTGTGTGGCTTGAGGTCGGGCGGGTCGTCGGTGACGGCCCGCCACACGCTCGCGGACTTGTTACCCTCGCTCGCCGCGGTGTCGCGGCCGTGCTGGCAAGCCGGCTTGACCGCTCGCGGCACATCCGCGTCCGGGATAACAGCGTACTCGGAGTGCGTTGGGGCGGACCGAAACACTAAGTCTGATAGTGGAGACGAAGCCGAGAGGCGATACGACCGGCTCGGCATTTCTGGAATGAATTGGTTCGGGACCATCTTCCCCGCACGGGGACACGATTGGCCGGGGTCGTCGGCTTCTGCTACAATAAGACTCGCTCGTTGCATCTCTGACGACCCGCAGGCGGCAGTCTATCAGCTATAGGCTAAGTCGCATGCGACGGGCCGACAGCGGCATTAGCTGGACGGCCCCATGAACCCCGACCCCCCCGCCTTCGGGCCTCGTGGCGGCGACCCCTCCAGACGCCGGCACGACGACCAGGCCCTCCGCGACGAGCGGTTCCGGCTGCTCGTCCAGAGCGTCACCGACCACGCCATCTTCATGCTCGAACCGGCTGACCCCCCTCCGGCCCGACATGCAGGTGCTGTACGTGTCCGGGTACAGTGAGGACGCCGTGGCCCGGCAGGGGGTGTTCTCGGCCCACACCCCCTTCCTCCAGAAGCCGTTCACGCCGAAAGACCTGGCGGGCAAGGTGCGGGAAGTGCTGGACGGCTGAGCCACGGCCTCCGGGCCCGGTTGCCACCGCCGGAAGGACGACGTGCGGGCCGTCGTCCAGCTCCGTGACGCCGGCCCGCACGTCCGCGAATCGCTCGGCCGCCCGGACCGCCTCCAGGCAAACGGGGTCCGGGAGGTCGTCTCGGACGAGCAGACAGCACCCGCAGGCGAATAGCCGCAACCGGCGACAGGTCGTCTTGTCCTGGACGAACTCCAACATCTGGGTCGGGTCCGTTGTCCGCGACCCTGAACCAGTTCGTGCAGCAGGCGGGTGGTTTCGGGCAGGCGGCCCAGTCGTTGGCCCAGACGTTCAACGTGTTCGCCGGGCACGCCAAGGCCCTGACGGACGCGCTGACGAACATGCCGAGGACGCTGAGTGTCTGTGCGAAAACCCGAAGTCCTTATTATATATAACGAAACCGTTGTGACCTCTTCCGTGGTACGGGGTGGAGCCGGCGGGTCATCAGATGAATCATACTCACCGTGAGCATGGCCTCACTCGACGGGGGCTCCCGCTCGTAGTCCTTCGACAGCCGCCGGGACCGCCCGAGCCACGCGAACGTCCGCTCGACCACCCACCGCTGGGGCAACGTCACCCACCCCTTCTGACCGGGCGGGCGGCTGACCACCACCCGCTCGAACGGGGCCGCCGCGAACACCTCGTCGTGCAGGTACTCGGCCCGGTACATCGAGTCGACGGTTAACGTCCGGTGAACGAGCGTCTTGTGGGGTGAGTTAGTCTGGGGTTTTCCTCGCCCGTAGGAGCCCCCGTGATGGCCGTGCAAGATCCTCGTATCGTGGAACGCTGGCGAACGACCTTCGC
>JAQGHQ010000374.1 GCA_028288765.1 Gemmataceae bacterium
TCCCGGGCGACCGCCCGCGGGGACTTGGTCATCGGGGTTGTTGGCTTCATGTAACATTGGAGCCCATTACCCGCCCGAAGGATTCAACAGAGCAACGTCATGTAAGAGCCGATCCCCGTGTAGAGACCGAGAGTTCTCCCTGACCGACGACAACTTCCACCGGATCGTGGACGCAGTCCGGCGGCTCCGAGGCGACGGCCGCCCCGGCCACTTCGGGACGGCCCTGTCGCTCGGGGCCGGCGGGTTGAGCGACGTGCTGTGGGAGCAGGATGATCGTTCTCCATCACCCCTTCCTGGGGTAGACTTCATCCCGCACCAACCCGGTTCGGACGGATGACGCGACCACTCCACTTCCGCCCCGCACCGCCGCGACCGGACCTCACGGTCGCCCAGATCCTCAACTGGACCGACGAGTTCATGGCCCGATACGGCCGCTGGCCGACCCGCATGGACGGGCGGGTCGGGCTGACCGGCAACACCTGGTCGGCCGTCGACGCCTGCCTGAAGAACGGCTCCCGGGGCCTCGCCCCCGGGTCGTCGCTCGCCAAACTCCTCCTCGCCCACCGCGGGCGGCGGCACCACACCTACCCGCCGGCCCTGACCGAGGCCCTGATCCTCACCTGGGCGGACGCCCACCACGCCCGGACCGGCGAGTGGCCCGGCCAGGAGTCCACCCCGGTCGAGGGCGTCTCGGGGGAGACCTGGCTCGCCGTCGACTGCGCGCTGCGGGACGGCCGCCGCGGGCTCCCCGGCGGCTCCTCCCTGGCCCAGCTCCTCCACGCCCACCGCGGGGTCCGCAACCACCTCGCCCTGCCGCGGCTCACGCCCGCGCAGATCCTGGCCTGGGCCGACGCCTACTACGCCCGCACCGGCAACTGGCCCCGGCAGGACTCCGGCCCGATCCCAGAGGCCCCCGGCGAGGCGTGGGAGCCGGTCGACCAGGCCCTGCTCGTCGGCTGCCGGGGCCTGCCCGGCGGCAGTTCGCTGGCCCGGCTACTCCAGGCCGAGCGGGGTGTCCGCAACCCGGCAGACGTACCCCGCCTTGAGCACTGGGAGATCCTGATCTGGGCCGACAACCACTTCGACCGGACCGGCCGGTGGCCGACCGCCGGGTCCGGGCCGATCCCCGAGGCCCCGGGGGAGCGGTGGTCGGCGGTCGACACGGCCCTCCGGGCGGGCACCCGGGGGCTGCCGGGCAGCGACTCGCTCGCCCGGCTCCTGACCCGCCGCCGCGGGACGCGGACCCCGGGCGGCCGGCCGCCGTTGACCGCTGAGCAGATACTGGCGTGGGCGGACGCACACCACCGCCGGACCGGGGACTGGCCGACCGCCGGGTCCGGGCCGATCCCCGAGGCACCGGGGGAAGGGTGGTACGCGGTGAGCCGCGCGCTGACCGCCGGCCACCGCGGGCTGCCGGGCGGGTCGTCGCTCCCGCAATTCCTCGAAGCCGAGCGCGGGGTCCGGAACCCGGCCGCGGTGCCGCCGCTGACCGCCGAGCAGATCCTCGGGTGGGCGGACGCCCACCACGCCCGCACCGGGAAGTGGCCGACCGCCGGGTCCGGCCGGGTCTCCGGCGTCCCGGGCGAGACCTGGTCGGCGGTGGCCGCGGCCCTGGAGACCGGGGTCCGCGGGCTGCCCCGGGGCGGGTCGCTGGCCAAGTTCCTGGCCGAGCACCGCGGGGTCCGCAACCACATGGCCCTGCCGCCCATCACCGTCGAGCAGATCCTCACCTGGGCCGACGCCCACCACGCCCGGACCGGGGAGTGGCCGACCGGCAAGGGCGGCCCGATCCCGGACGCACCCGGGGAGACGTGGAAGGCGGTGGAGGCGGCCCTGGCCGCCGGGCTCCGCGGGCTGCCGGGGGGCGAGACCCTGGCCCGGTTGCTGGCCCGGCACCGGGGGAAGCGGAACCGCAAGGCCCTGCCGCCGCTGGCGGCCGAGCAGATCCGGGAGTGGATCATGGCCCACTTCCGGCGGACGGGCGGCTGGCCGTCGCGGAAGGGCGGCCCGATCCCGGACGCCCCGGGGGAGACGTGGATCGCGGTCGACCAGGCCCTCTACCGGGGCCAGCGGGGGATGCCCGGCGGGTCGTCGCTCCCGAAGGTGATCGAGGAGTGCCGGGTGGCCCACGCCGGCTCGGCGTAATCGCAGCCGGGGCCGCTTCATCGGCCACCCTGCCGAGGTCCGCCGGCCCCGGCACGCACGGTCGAGAAGCCTATCGTCGCCGTCGTCCGCTCGACGAAAGCGGGCGTCACCGAACTGGGGCGGCTCGCGGTCTTCCTCCTAAGCCGGCCACGCCCGGCGGCCGAAAAATCTCCCGCCGTGGCCGGCGAATAACCGGACGGCGGCGTGGCATCCCCTTCCTCTTGCCCGAAAGGAGGTGCTCCATGAAGCTGTTTACCTGGCTTCTCACGCCGAGTCGAACCCGGCACTTTCCATCGCGTCCAGGCTCCTCACAGCGGTGTGTCGGGTAGGGTTCTCGGGTCAGCGATGAAAACTCGCGGTGTGGCAAGGTGGAGTCTGGAAGCCCGAGATACTCGCCCCGCCAACAGGTGTCCCATGCGGCCCGTCAACTGGCGTCTACGCCTGAGCATGATGAACAACGAGCTCGATCGGCTCGACGAGTACGTCCGCCTCCTCGCCGGCGTCCTGATGACCGAGCAGGCCAGGCTCAACGCCGCGATCGAACAGGAGATGAAGGATCTTTCCGAGGAGGACCGGGAGTGGTGGCCGAAGGAGATGCGTGGAAGCGAGATCGCCCACGTCACCGAGCACCTCCCGCGGACCATGTGGTATGGGGCGTTCATCTCGCAGATGAGCTACGTGGACCACGCCCTGCTCGACCTGGCCCGGACCCACCACGCCAAGGTCAAGCACTGGGAGCCGGCGGAACTGGTCCCCGGGTACGACGCGATGCGGTACAAGGACGACACGATCCGGTACTGGAAGGCGGTCGGATTTGCCTTCCCCGACGCGGGCGGGGACTGGGCGGAGATCCTGCTCTTCTACGACCTGCGGAACGTGATCGCGCACGAGGGCGGCGAACTGGACGGGTCGCCCCGGTCGGCCAAGATCCGGCAGTACGTGAGCGGGCGGAACACGAACTCGCTCGCCATCGACACGTCGTTCTATGCCCCCACCGGGGCACTCGTCCTGACGGAGGACTTCTGCCACGAGGCGGTGGGGGTGGTGCGGCGGTTCTTCAACGGCGTCGTACCGTCCCTCCCGCGACACCCCCGGGCCGCCACCGGAACGCCCTGACGCACCGCACCGGCGAACGCGCTTGCACGAAGGCGGAAACGCGGCCTTCCTTCCCGAAACCGCTCGGGGCTGATGACGAAATCGGGGGACGATCTGACTTGTGCCTGTTGCGAGCGACGTCGCTCGGCCCGATCTGTGCCGACTACCACCACCTCAGCTCGCTCGACGGCCGGTACGTCCTGAACCCCGGTCCTACCCCCCCTGCATGACCGGCTGTGCCGGACGATCCCTAAGAACTGGAGGAGTAAGAGGTCGGGGGACGAGTTGCGGGCTCATCCGTCGTAGGTGAGCCGATTCTGGCACGCCGGGTGCATCTGTATTCCGGCGTCGAACACTGAACCGTCGGGCGGCCTCTCGGCGGCCCGCTGGCATACCACCCCCACACCTCCCCCCAACACGTTCCCCGGGCCGGCAGCTCGTGCTGCCGGCCTCACGTTTTTGTTCCGGAAAGGACCGACCGACGGGTGCCCGGCGAGGTCTCACCGGGCGGCAGGTAAAATGCTGTTAGGCAAACGGGGTAGAGGGTGAGGTTGGGCGTGGAGCAGGCGATGGCGAAGAACATCCCCCGGACCGGGAAGCAGGTCCGACCGAAGACCGCCTTCAAGGGCAAGCGGTTCCTCTGTGCCCAGTGCCGGAAGCGAAGCCCGAATCGGGTCACGACCCCGGCCCCGTGGTACTGCCCGAACTGCCTCCAGACGGCCGAGGCCCCGATCCCCTGAACGCGCTGTGGCCGGCTGGCGGAACCGCCCACGCGGCGGCCGGCGACTCGGCCGGGTGAGAGCCTCGGCACCGATCGGCTCTGCCTGGCCCAGGCGTCGCGTCCCCCTCCCCCGCACGCCACCTCACGCCGTTATCCAACAAGTTCACCGGGCCGGCGACCGAGTGCAGCCGGCCTCCTTCCGGCATCGGGTCACGCGGCCTGCGGCTCGACCCGTGCCAGCCACCGCCGGACCCGGGCCAGTTCCCCCGCCCAGTCGGCCGACAGCCGAACCGTCAGGAAGCGGGTGTACAAGAGGTCCAGGGTCTCGATCAGCTCCCGGACCTGGGTCGCCCGCTCGTCCAGCTTCGCGCGGGCATCCGTTACCTCGTCCGGCAGGTTCGGCAGCTTGCACGAGCCCACGGCCAGAGTCTCGGCGTGTAGGGTCAGCTCATATTGCTGGTCGTGCCGGACCAGGGTCAGCCCCATCTTCCGGGGCAACTTCCCGGCCTGCGCCGCGCGTCGGGCCTCCGGCAGCCGGGTCGGCCCTTCACTGGCCAGCGTCCCGGTCCCGCTCACCCCCCGCGGGCACTCCAGGGTCAGCGTCCGGGCCGGCATCAGGGTGACCTCGCTCCCGTCCCCCAAGGTGAGCGTGTCCGAATCCCGGTCGGTCAGGAACCAGAGCCACAGGAGGAACTCGTTCCCGAGGAAGTCGGCCGGCCCGCCCCCGGGCACCCAGGCGACCTCGCCCCCGGCCCCGTCGACGAACGCCGACGGGGCGTCGGCGGTCCCGGACAGCCCGAGGTCGGTGGCGAGTTTCTCGGCCCGGCGGCCGGCGGTCACCAGCTCCAGCCCGGCCCCGAACGTCCGCTCGAACAGGGCCGCGAGCCGGTCGGCCTGGGAGGTCGAGGTGGCCCCGAACAAGACCTCGTTGGCGTGCCGGTCCCACAGGAGGGGGGTGCACTTCCGCCGCCGGAACCGGCCGTCCTTGGCCTCCTGCTCCAGCCGGTCCCGGGCACTCTCCTTGGCCTCCCGCTTCTGCTTGGCCGAGGCAAACCCGCTCGGATTGTCCTTCGTCAGGGCCGCCAGGTCGGCCTCGTAGTACGCCTTCAGGAGGTCGCCCGGGAGGCGGTCGGTGTCCACCCGGAGGTCGAACGCGAGGCAGTCGTTGATGATGTTCTTGGCCGGGTCGAAGCTGACGTCGAGGACCGACTTGCCGGCCGCCCACCCGGCCTCGACCCCGTCCGCGGCGGCCACGGCCTGCTTGCCCGCCGCGTGCTCGCGGAGGCGGTCCAGGTGTTCGTCCCCGAACAGCCGGGGGGCCGGCCCCTGGACGGCGAACCGGAGAAAGGCGACCCGGCCGGTGAAGAACCCCATGCCCGAAGCCCTCGGAGTACACGAAATCCAAGCGTGGCTTCAGTACGTCGGCTGTTGGCCTGGGTCGACCGCACTCCGGATGTTGTCCGGTGTGTCGTTCCCCGATTACCAGCCCACCCGGCCGGCACAACCCGCCCGGGTGGCATAACCGATGCGATCAGGAATGTAGCGGTCGCCGCCATTCCAATCTCATCACCAATCTAAAATCCACTTTTTGAGATGGGTCGGATTCCGCTCGGGTGGATGCCGCCGGCCGGAAATCGTCGCGGTGGACGGGCCGACGGTCGGGGGCGTGGGTTCACCGTCGGGGTCAAACTAAACAGGTTGGGTCGTGGTGGTCGGAACGGAATCCCGGACGCGCTGGTTCGGTGTCGCGGGGGTAGGAATCAGACCCGGTCGTGGTGGAAGGACTGGCAGGGCTGGTGCGCTGGTCGTCGGTCGAGGTCGCCAGAAGACGGAACCGACCGTTCGGACGTCTTCTCCCCTCTCTTCGGCGTCGCCCCCGCGACCGAGCCCCGCCGAGGGAGCGGGGGAGGAGCGAAGCGACGACGCCGCAGAGAGGGTTCGTAGGCTCGCTCTACGCTCGCTACTCCCCCTACTCTGTTGCGACAGGTGTGCTGAACTCAGCATACCCCTGTGTCGACCTCGACAGACGGGTATGTCGGCCTCAGCAGACCCTGTATGTCGGCCTCGACAGACGGGTGTGTCGAACTCAGCACACGTATGGGTGTACACCACAGGTCCGAATCCCACTGATCCGTCCTCGACCTCCGCCCCGACCGAAGCCGGCCACTCGGAGGGGTGCGACGGATACGACCCACTCTCCGAGACCCTACTTCTCAAATCCACTTTTTGGTTCATCCCGACATGACCGCCTTCACAAGTGGGTCGAGTACCTCGGTGTTCACCCGGAGGAAGACGGTGTTGGGGCCGAAGTCCACGCCCCCGGCCTCGCTTCCCACTTTGGCCTTCTTGGAGGTGAGCGTCTCGACCAGATTCAGTTCCTTGAGGTGCCGCACCGCCTGCCGGGCCTGGCCCTTGCTCACCGGTGTTTGCTTTTCGATCGCCCCGTACCCGAGGACCACCCACCACTTTTCGTTGATGAGCTTGGCCCGCCTCGCCCGGGGCCGGCCGGTCGCGTCCTTGGGCCGCATCCAGTACACCAGCTGCGCCAGGACGAGGGCCATTGCGGGGATGTTGTGGCCCCGCTTCCCGGCCACTGCCCGCAGGACCGGGGCGATCCACTCGGGGTACGCCCGGACCTTGCCCTGGTACTCCTTCTGGTACAGGACGGGGAGCGGGAACTCGATCTCGTCTTTCTCCCCCTTCGACTTGGCGGGCGGGGCGGTCTTGTACTTCCCGTCGCACTCCGCCAGGCGGGCTTCGGCCGCGACCCGGTCGTCGGTCGAGCGGGCCAGCATCTCCACGAACCAGTCGTCGGCTAGTTCGGGGCGGTGGGCGGCCACCCACGCGTCGTACCGGTCGACCGCCTGCTGAGCCCGGTCCCGTTCGGCCAGGATCTCCTTGTACCGGGCTTGGCGTTCCTCCCGCTCCCCGATCAGGGGCGAGTGGTAGAGCCGGGCGTAGGCGTCGAGAGCCTGTTGGACGAGGAGGCGGAGGCCCACCCCGTGGCACACGACCAGGTAGCCGGGCTGGGAGGTTAGTTTGGCTGGGTCGTCGATCGTGCGGAGGCGGTCCCGTCCCTTCTGGCCCAGCTTCTTCCAGATCACTCGGTCTCGCTTCTCACGCCATCTGACCTCCTCGGCCGTCAGGGGTGGAAAGTCGGGTGTGTCGTCCTGGGCAGCAGTTTCACCCTCCTCGCCCTCCCCCCCATCGTCCCCGACGTCCTCGCCCACGACCGGCGGCACGGACTTCGCTTCTGCTCGTTCCTCGGCCTCGGCCTTCGCCCGTGCTTCGGCCTCGGCTTGCCGGGCCGGTTCCCGCCTGGCCCTGAACCGGGCCACGGGTTCCGACAGGTCGTCCGCGTCGTCATCGTCATCAAGGAGGACGGCCCTGGTCGGTCTCGGGTTCTCGCACTCGTAGAAGTCCTCGCCGTCGTCCTCGTCCCCGGACTGGTCCGGGAGGATGATCGGCTCCCGGGGTGCGAGGTTCCGACTGCCGATGGGGGCCTTCGCGGTTCGTCTCCGGCCGGAGTTGCGGCGGCCGTTCTTGCCGGGTAGCATGCGTCGTGTTCCTGTTGGTCGGGGCCGGTCCGGGGATTCTTTGCGGGAGTCCCGGGCTGGCCTATTCCCTTCTCGGGTGGCGATTTACGAGCTAGAACTCTAGCCACCCGGGACCGACCGATCCAGAGCATCGCACGCCTGTACGCCTCGGGGCATGGACCAGCACACCGTCCCGAACCCCGTACCGGCTAGCTGGCTCGGGTCACGCCCGAAGCCCACCCCGGGCGGGGAAGGGATGGCCGGTGTATGGTCCACGGGAACGAAACGCTTGCGTTTTCCCCCACAAGATCTCAGTCTGGTGTGCCGGCGAAATGAGAGCCGCGGTCTCGGTCCGCTCGGGTCGATAGAATCGAACAACCACGGCCGATCAACCCCATCCGCGCACGCCCCGCACCCGGGTGCGGCTCTTTGGGAAGGCCCAGCCAGGTAAGCCGCCATGCGCGATCGGTTCATCGCCCTGATGCTCCTGGCAGGAGGCCCAGCCGTCCGGGCGGACGACGCCGAAGAGGGGGCCGTAAAAGCCGTCGAGAAGCTCGGCGGGTCGGTCACCCGAGACGAGGGCAAACCGGGCAAACCGGTGATCGGCGTGCGTCTCTCGAACCGCAATCTGACTGACGCGGGGCTGAAGGATCTCGCCCCACTCAAGGGCCTGGTGACCCTGGAGGCCGACAGCACCAAGCTGACGGACGCCGGGGTCATGCACCTCGCCGTGTTCCCGAACCTCACCGCCGTTCACGTCGGGGGGACCGCCCTCACGGACGCGGGTCTGAAAGACCTCGCCCGGCTCGACCACCTGACCGCGCTTCACGTCAACGGCACCGGTGTCACGGACGCCGGGGTGGCGGACCTCGCCCGCCTGAAACGGCTGACCGCCCTCGACCTCAGCTTCACCAAGGTGACGGACGGAGGGTTGAAGGATCTCGCTTCGCTCACGGAGATGTCGGCTCTTCACCTCAGTTTCACCGAGGTGACGGACGGGGGGATGAAGCACCTGGCCGCCCTTACCGCCCTCGCCGCCCTCGACCTCGATCACACGCGGGTGACAGACGCGGGCCTGGGGGATCTGGCCCCGCTGACGAACCTCGCCGCCCTGGACCTCAGCGGCACCGGGGTGACGGACGCCGGGCTCGGCCGTCTGACCGGGTTCCGGAAGCTCGCCAGCCTGAAGCTCGGGAGTACCCGGTTGACGGGTGCGGGGCTGAAGCACCTCGGTGCCCTGCCGGGCCTGGCCGAACTCGGGTTGAGCAGCACGGCGGTGACGGACGCCGGGTTGAAGGATCTGCGGATGCTCAAGACCCTGACCGCCCTCGACCTCACGCTCACCCGGGTGACGGACGACGGGGTCGGGCACATTGCCCCGGTCACGACCCTTACCGCGCTCGGCCTCTGGGGGACCGGCCTGTCGGACGGCGGCCTCCGGGGGTTGGTCGGGCTCCGGAACCTGACCGCCCTGGACCTGACCGAGACGCGGGTGACCGACGCCGGGCTGAAGGCCCTCGGGGCGTTCGAGAACCTGACCCGCCTGAAACTCGGGTCCACGGGGGTAACGGACGCCGGGCTCCGGGATCTCGCCCGGCTCAAGAAGCTCACGCTGCTGCACCTCGAACAGGTGCGGGTGACGGACCGGGGGGTCCGGGAGTTGGCCCCGCTGACGGACCTCACCGCCCTCTCCCTGTCCAACAGCCTGGTGACCGACGCGGGCCTCGCGGACCTGGCCCCGTTGACCAAGCTCCGCATCCTGAACCTCGGCGGGACCGAGGTCACGGACGCGGGGATGAAGCACCTCGTCCGGCTGAAGCACCTGACCGGTTTGTACCTCGGTGCAACACGGGTCTCGGCGGCGGGGGCGGATGAAATCCGGAAAGCCCTCCCCAAATGCCTGGTCATCCGGCAGGGGGAGTAGGAGCCGCGTTGCCGGCCCGCGAGAGGCGGTCGGCCCGCCGCCCGGGGCGAACCGGAGCAGCCGCCCGGAACCTGGGTCACGCTCTGGAGTCCCGGTCGGACGACAATTCCCATCCTGAAGGGAATGGGGGGGGACCACGTTGACCGCCTACACCTCGTCGAACAGGCCCGGGTGTCTGCGGACCCACCCTGGCAGCCGGTAGCCCCGCTTGTCCTTGAGGTTGAGCAACTCCCCGGACCGGGTCAGGTCGGCCAGGGCCTTGGCCACCGTCCCGGCCCCGTGGTCGCCCCCGGCCGCCTTCAATGCCCGGATCACCTCCTTCCGGGTCAGCGGGCGGCAGGCCGCGCGGACCGCGGCCAGCACGTCCTCCCGGCACCGCTCCCGCCCGCCGTCGGCTTGCCGGGGCTTCGGCCGCTCGCCCCGGGCGGCGCCGCCATTGTTGCCGGTGTGGTGGGACGGGCGGTTGCAGGTGGTGAAGTGGGGCAACCGGGACCGGGCCAAGCGGAAGCTCCCCCGACGGGGTGGACGTGGAAGGAGAGCGTCGAATCCGGGAAGTGGGCGGCCTTGGAGCCGGAGCCGGTGGACGGGTCGCCAGCGTACGCCCTGATGACCGGGGTGTGGTCCACGCTGGATGCCGGCTCTGATCGACAGGGTCATCGAAGGGGCGCAGCCCACCCCGCCCGGCTCCGGACCCGCGTGCCCCGGGCGTCAGCCACCCGGGTGTGACGCCTCCCGAACTCGGTCATGCCTTCTTGAGGCGGCAGGCGAAGCACTTGTACGCCTGCTGGCCGCTCAGGTTGTCGAAGTAGCGGTCGTCGGTCAGGTGGTTGGCCGCGTCATACCGGGGGAGCCCGAACTCGTCCCCCTCGGCCTGGGCCGGGACGAACACCGTGTCCCCCCCCGGATGCCGTCCCACACCAGGACCGTGCCACTGACCGACCCGCGGGGGCTTTCCACGACCACTGGGTCGCCGGTCTTCAGCCCCGCCGCCGCCGCCGTCTTCGGGTGGACCTGGACGAGTCGCACCCCGTTCAACTGCTTGCCGGTGTACGTCCACTGCGTCACCCCGGCGAAGTGGACGACGCTCGGCCGGCCGATCATCCCCATCAGCGGGTACTCGGCGTGGACCCGTCCGTCCGAGCGGACCCCGATCCGCACCGTCGGGGTGACGGCTTGCGGGTTGACCGGGTTGGATACCAATTCCGCGGCGTACTCGACGGTCGGGTGCCGGCCCGTGACCTCCGGGTGAGTGTAGAACGCCGGCAACGCCCCGTGCCCCGCCGGGGCCAGCCGCTTCTCCAACTCCGGGGTGAAGACCTCGACCTTGCCCGAGGGGGTCAGGAACCGCTTCCCCTTCTGCCCGAGCGAGGCCGCCGCGGCGGACCACGTCGGGTGGTCCAGGTACAGGGTGCTGACCCCGGGGTGTCCCTCGGTCGGGCACGGCCACCGCAGCGGCTCGGCCCGCTTCGCCATCCGCTCGGCGGTCATCCCGCCCATGCCGGGCGTCAACCGCACGAACTCGGCCCACAGCGTCCGGTAGTCCTTCCACCCGGCCGGGAAGGCGTCGGTCCAGTACGCGGGCCTGTTCTTCGCGTCGTGCTTCGCCAGGGCGTGGGCCAGGTCGATCCAGATCTCCCAGTCGGGCTTCGACTCCCCGACCCGGGGGACGGCGGCCGTCTGCCACCGGACCCCCCGGTCGTCCCGCCGCATGTACACCCCGTCCATCTCCAGCCCCGAGCAGACCGGCAGGACCACGTCCGCGTAGTACGCCGACTCCTCCAGGAACAGGCCGGTGTACGCGAAGAACTCCAGCTTCCCGAACGCCTCCTTCACCTTCGCGGTGTTCGCGCTCGACAGGAGCGGGTTACCCATCGAGACCAGGGCCTTCATCCGGTACGGGCGACCGCTCAGGACCGACTCGGCGAACCAGTCCGGGCCGACCGGCATCGCCTTGTCCGGGAGCTCGGGCGGCTTCACGCCCGACGGCGGCAGGTGCAGGTCGCCGGGCCAGGTGTTGTGCATGAAGTTGCACCCGCCGCCCGGGACGCCGATGTTCCCGGTGACCGCGGCCAGCATCGCCAACGCCCGGTAGGTATCGAAGGCGTTCAACTGGTGCGAGATGCCGGCGTTGCAGAAGATCGCCGCGGGCTTCGCCTTCGCGTAGCCCTCGGCCAGCTCGACGACCTGCCGCTCGGGGACGTCGCACACCCTCGCCGCCCACGCCGGGGCGTACCCGTTCGCCGTCAGGTGCCTCGCCAGCTCGTCGAAGCCGAGCACCCACTTCTCGACGAACGCGGCGTCGTACAGCTTCCTCTCGACGATGTGGCCCAGGACGCCCAGGACCAGCGCGAGGTCGGTGTGCGGCTTCGGGGCGATCCACACGTCCGCGACCGCCCCGGTCGCCGTCTTCCGCGGGTCCACCACCATCAGCTTCGCCCTGGTCTTCTCCCGGCAGCGGAGCAGGTGAGCGAACGTGACCGGGTGCGTCTCGGCCTGGTTCGTCCCGAGGAACAGGAAGAACTTCGCTGCCCCGAGGTCTTCCCGCCCGGTCGCCGGGTCCACCCCGTATCCGTTGGTGAAGTTGCCGAGGCCGAACGTCACGGCCAGGGCGTTCCCCCCGGCGTCGTTGCACACCGGACCGACGTCGGTGTCGTTCGGGCTGCCGAGGAGTGTGAACAGCCGGTGGATGAGCGACCCGGTGCCGCGGGGCAGCCGCCCGCTGGTCCGGCTGACGACGGCCCTCGCCTCCCCGGCGTCCCGGAGTGCGAGGAACTTCCGGGCGACCAGCGACAGGGCGTCGTCCCAGGTAATCGGCTCGAACTTCGAGGCCGGGTCGCCCTTCGCCCCGGCCACCCGCCTGAGCGGGGTCTTGAGGCGGTGGCGGTTGTAGACGAGTTGGGCCATCATCGGCCCCTTCACGCACAGCCCCCCGGCCTGCACCGGGTCGTCGGCCCGCCCGGTAATGTCGATCACCCGCCCGGCCTTCAGCCCGACCTTCAGCCCGCACAGCGAGTTGCAGAACTGGCAGGCCGAGGCCACGATCCGGTCCGGCTCCAGGGCGGACGACCCGCGGGTGAAGTCGGGCACGCCCGCCGGGGCCGGGGTCGCGGGCGGTTCGGCAGACGCCGCGGCGGCCGGGAGCGCGAGGGCTCCCGCCCCGAGGGCCGTGGTCTGGAAGAATGCCCGGCGGTCGGGCTGTTGGGGGGTGTCCATGGGTGGCCGACTCGGTGCGGGAGACACCAGAACGGGAGGGCAGGTGTCGTGGCGTCTTACTGCCCCGTTATACGCCCGCTCGGCCCGGGGCTCCAGCCGCAACGCCCCAGTGCGGGATGCTCACGCCGACCGGAGGACGAGGTACGCGGCGGCGGCGAGGGCGGCCCCGGTCGGTAGGGTGGTGGCCCACGCCACGAGAATGGCGAGAACCATTCGCACCCGGGCGGTCCGGCTCACCACCCCGATCCCGAACAGCGACCCGACCGAGAAGTGCGTCGTGGACACCGGCAGCCCCAGGCGGCTGCCGATCTCGGTCTTCGCGGTCACCTTCTGCACCGCCCCGGACAGCCCGAAGCAGACGGCGGGGAGGATCCCCCCGAGCAGGACGGCCAGTGTGCTATTCGTCATCGTGTCCCTCGGAACGGGGTGGGAGTACCGAGCGGTGGCGTGTCGCCCGTGGCCGGGTTGAGGTGTCCCCACCACACGGACTGAGACCCGGCCACCCACCGACCCGGAATCGCGTTCGCGTTTGACGTAGGCCGGGAGGAGGAAAAACAAGGATTCAAAAGACACTTTTTGGGAGTTGGGGCAGGAAGTTGAGAGCGGCATCGAAAAGGACGGCAGCGTGGCTTCCCGGGTGTCACTCACCCGACCTGCGATCTCAGGCCAGCCCGCCCTGCCGCACCAACTCGCCCGGGGTCAAGACCGCCAGCCCGGGGTGTGGGCGGCCGTGCAACAGGTGCCGGTCCCGGGTAACCAGCACCGCCCCGGTGGCGGCGGCCAGGGCGGCGAACTTGCGGTCGTCCGGGTCGGGGATGAAGCCGAACTGTTCCGGGTGTGTCGGCCCGTCGTACCGGCCGTCGGGACCGAACAGGTCAGACAGGTCGGTGCTCCGGAGTGGCGGGATCGTGCGAACGACGTGCTCGGTCTCCCGCCGGGTCGGCTCGTCCCAGACCAGTCGCAGCCGGCCGGCCCGGACCGCCGCCAGCACGATGGCCGCGTCGCTG
>JAQGHQ010000378.1 GCA_028288765.1 Gemmataceae bacterium
ACAACCGCGTCCGCCGTCATTCCGCCCTGGGGTATGTCTCCCCGGACGAATTTGAACGGACGTACAACCAGACCCACCGTTAACTTCGTGTCCACTTTTCTTGGGGAATACCAGTCGCCCGGCCGGACCGGGCGGGCGCTGGACGCCCGCGTGAACGAGCGGTGGCGGCGGAAGGGCCGCCGCGTGTACGCCTATGACGGGTCGTCCGTGTCGATGCCCGACACCCCGCGGAACCAGCGCGATTACCCGCAGCCCGGGACGCAGAAGCGCGGCCTGGGCTTCCCGCTGGCCCGGAGCGCGGCCGTCTTCTCGCTCGCCGGCGGGGCGGTCCTCGACCTGGGCATCTGCCGGTACGCCGGGAAGGGGCAGGGTGAGCTGAGCTTGCTCCGGACGTTGTGGGGCTTGTTTGCCGCGGGCGACGTCCTCCTCACGGATCGCCTGATGTGTGCCTGGACGGCGTTGGTCCTGCTCAGGGCGCGGGGGGTCGTTTCGGTGACCCGCCTGAGCAAGCGTCGGGCCGGCTTCCGGCGGGGCAGGCGACTGGGGAAGGACGATCAGATCGTCCGGCGGGCCAAGCCGACGAAGCCCCGCTCGATCGACCGGCGGACTTACGACGCGGTGCCCGAGTCCCTGATGGTCCGGGAGACGCGCGTCCGGGTCGGGCAGGCCGGGTTTCGCTCCCGGGCCATCGTCGTGGCAACGACGTTGCCGGACGCCAAGGAGGTGACCGAGGATGACCTGGCGCAACTCTACCGGGCCCGCTGGAATGCGGAGCTCGATTCAAGATCACTGAAGCGGACGCTGCAAATGGACGTCCTGCGGTGCAAGACACCGGAACTGGTCCGGAAGGAGATCCGGACCCACGTGCCGGCCTACAACCTCGTCCGCACGATCATGGCTCAGGCGGCCACCGAGCGCGGCATCGAGCCCCGGTCGATCAGTTTCAGGGGGGCGGTGCAAACGCTAGAGGCCTTCCAGCCCGTGATCGCGATGCGAGAGGATCATGCTCCGGAAGGTCGCGTGACGATCTCCCGGCAGTTGCTCGAGGCGATCCCCAGTCACCGGGTGGCCGATCGGCCGGACCGGGTGGCGCCGCGCCTCCGGAAACGAAGGCCCAAGCACTATGGCTTCCTCCGAAAACCAAGATGCGAAGCTAAGCGCGATCTCCCGAAAAGCGTTAGGGAAAAGTAAGTGCCATTCAGCGATGTGACCGACGCGGGACTCAAGGGGCTCGCACCGATTAAGGGGCTGACCGGCCTGAATCTGTGCGGAACCGGCGTGACCGACGCCGGGCTCAAGGATCTCGCGTCGCTCACGAAACTGACCACCCTCAACCTCGGCTCCACCGGGGTGACCGGTTCGGGGCTAAAGCATCTCGCTCCGCTCAAAGGGCTGATCACCCTCAACCTCTCCGGTACGAAGGTGAGGGACGGGGAGATCAAGGATCTCGCATTACTCAAGGCCCTGACCACACTCGATCTCAGCCACACCAAGGTAACGGACGCGGGGCTCAAAAAACTCGGAGGGTTCAAGGGGTTGATCTACCTTTACCTCCGCGGGACCCAGGCGACGCGTTCGGGTATTGGGGACCTGAAGTGGACCCTTCGTGAGTGCGAGATCGTACATTAGAAGTGACCGACAAAACCAATCGAGCTCATGAGGTGGTAGAACCGCCTCATGAGCCACCAATCGTAGGGCCGGCTGTGCCGGCCGGTGACCTCACTTCTTCGGCCGGGCCAGCTCCTGCTCGGCGGCCCGCCGGACCACCTGGCGGAGCACGAACCGGTACACCGGCCCGCGGTCCGGATCATGCCTTACCCCTAGACTCTCATTGCGGTTCACCCGGAGCCCGAGGAGCCCGGCGAGCTGGGACGCCGTATAGTCGCGAACCGCGACACGGTCGCACTTCTCGTCCTCGTTTCGCTCGGCGGACGAATCCTCCAGGAACGGCACCAGGAAACGTAAACGCTCGCGCCGGATCGGGTCGGGTCGGTCGGACCGAGCATACCCAACACTCAAAATGAGATCCAGCCGCTCGCCATGTGGGACACTCCGGGCCACGGCGGCCAGGGCGTCCCAACACCCGGGGTCGCCGGCCCGCTCCACCAGCGGAACGAGTCGAAAGGGATTCGGCCACCATCGCTCCCCGGTCTCGGACTTGGCCCGGACCTGCTTCAGGGTCAGCAAGAGGTGTTTGCGGAACGATTCGGGATCGACCCCAGCGAGCCCTTCCAGGGCCAGGAGCCGGTGGTCGAGGTCGGTGTGCCCGGCCCCTTCCTCGAACAGGGCGATCTTCTGCTCCCGGGTCAGCTTGCTCGCCTGGATTTCTTGGATGTAATCGCGGTTCGAGTACGACACCGGCTGTTTCAGGACGGCCCGGTAGATCGCCGGGAGCCGGGCCGGGTACTTGGCCCCGATCACCCGGACGATGAGCCGCTCCGGACGGCCCCACTGGTTCACAATCGCGCCACCTCCGTCCGTCGGTACGGCGTGATCGACCAGCCACTTCTCCTCTCCGATCTTCTGGGCGGCAGCGAACCACGCCCGGGCCTTGTCCGGGTTGAGCCGGTCGCGCTGATCGGTCCAGTACCCACCGCCGGTCGTCCGGGCCGAGAGATCCCAGAGCAGACGACCGGCGAGGTCCCCGACTTTGAGGTGATAGGGGATGGCCATGAGCCGAGGCTCGGATACGGCCCGTGTCAGGCGGTCGTCGCGCAGATGATCGATCAGGGCGGGGACGGCGTCGAATCCGAGCTCGGCCAGCTTCCAATACGCCTGATGGCCTTCCTCGTTTTCCGGATCCAGGTATTCGTGCCAGTGGTCGGTCAGCTCGTCGATCAGGGCCTCGACGGAGCCAGGTTTGGCTTTCCGTGGGGCGACAGTCTGTTCGAGAGAGCGGAGGTGATCGAAGGGATGGTAGAAGGGAGAGTTGTCATAATCGGAAAGCCCTGCCCGTTCCCGCTGTTCTGTGATGATCTCTTTCAGGCGCCGGATGATCGCCTTTCGGTCCACGTTCCGATTCGTCAACTGTCCGTACCACATTATCTTAACAATAGATGAATACGCCTCGTCCCAGGGATCTTGGTGCTCGGCCTGGGCGCGGGCGTACAGCTGCCTGGCGAAGTCATCCAACCCGCGGAGCTTGCACTGGGCGGCGAGACAGAGGTAGTCAGTATCCCGCATCTCCACCACCTCGCGCAGGGCATCGACATTCGGCTCGACAGGCTCAGCCCACAAGGGGTCGATCGGCCGCTCCTGATCCTCTCCGATCAGGAACCGGGGTGGGTCACCGGGCCGGGCGGGCGGGAGCCGGAAACCGAGAAGGTAGGGCGGGGTCTTCCGGTGTTCCGGCAGTGGCCCCACGGCCCAGGCCAGTTCGATCCGCACCAACTCGGCGTCGGGCGGTGGGACCGGCAGGCCCAGCCGCCGGTATTCCGTCACCCATTCGTCGAGCGGCGGGTGGGGCAGCGGGGCCTCCGGCAACTGGGCGAGTCCGGCCCCACCGGTCAAAATCACTGCCGCGACCGCCGTGGCCAGCCAAACTCCGGGCTTGCCCATAACGCCCCCCGACTTGAGACGCGGACCGCCCTCACCAGGGTAACAAACGCGATGCCGCCTCGTTCGTTAGCTTGCAGTCAGATGGTCTGGGAGGAAGATGTGACCCATCGCCCGGCGTGAGGCAGCCGGTAGGAGAACGGCCGGGTGGCCCGGTCGGCTTGTCCGCCCGTGAAGCGGCGGCCCGGGCGGACAAGCCGACCGGGCTACCCGACACAGGGAGACCATTTCCTGCTGACGGCCTTACTTCTGGAACACCGGGTGGTTCTTCCGCCCGGCCGACTCCAGGTACGCGATCAGGTCGAGCAGCTCCTCGTGGGTCAGCACGTCGGCGAGGTTCGCCGGCATCGGCGAGACCTTCGACACCGTCCGGGTCTCGATGTCGTCTTTCTGGATCGTCACCCGGTCCGGCGACAGCGGGTCGGGCTGGACGGCGATCGCGTCCTTCGTGACGTCCACCACCCGGCCCGTCACCGTCTTCCCGGAGAGCGTCCGAAATGTCTCGTTCTGGTACTGGTCCGAAAGCACCTTCGACGGCTCCAGGATCGACTCCAGGACCTCCTTCCGGCCGAACCGGCTGGACAGCGCGGTCAGGTCCGGGCCGATCGACCCGCCCTGGTCCACGAACCGGTGGCACTTGACGCACTGGGCCGCCGCGAACGCCTCCTTCCCGCGGTCGAAGTTCCGCCCCTTCCCGACCTTCTCCAGCGTCGGCAGGACCTCGTCCATCGTCCACTGCTTCACCACCGCCCGCGGCTTGGTGTCGTAGCTCGGGGTGATGTCCTTGTTGATCGCGGCGATCGTCGGGGCGAGTTCCTTCTGCTCGGCCGCCGACATGTTCGCCACCGCCTCCCGGAGGAAGTTCTTGAGGAAGTTGTTGAAACTCGCCCCGTTGTCGTACCCCCGCCCGGCCTGCTCGAACCAGCCTACCAACTCGGCCGGCTGCGGCAGCTTCTTCCGGTTCGTCCAGTACCCGAGGTACTCCTTCCGCTGGTCGAGCGTCCACGACCCGATCGGGGCCGTCCGCAGGTGGAACAGGTAGTGGAACATGTCCGGCTGAGTCTTCGCGGCCGCCATCTGCTTGAGGCCCTTGCCCACGACCCCCGGGGCGTTCAGGTAGACGAGCAGCTGGAACGTCTCGCGGTTGACCAGCTCGTTCGGCCCGGGGAACGCCGGGTCGAGCTCGGCGATGATCTTCCGGGCGTTGCCGGGCGGCGGCCCGTGGCGGACGAAGCTGACCTGCAGGACCCGGAGCTTTTCGAGCTTCTGGTCGTCGGTCAGCTTGGCGAGCGGGAACCGGTCGAGTGCGGCGAGCAGGTCAGGCTGAGTCTTCGCGTCCCCGTACCGGGCGAGGGCGAGCAGCGCGGTGAGCGCCGCGGCCGGGTTCGTTTCCGCGACCGCCCTCGTCTTCCACTCGTCGACCGGCTGACTCTCCACCGCCACCCGCGCGGCGAACCGGAGGACCCGGTCGTCGCTCCCGAGGACCGGCCACGCGGTCTCGACCGCGTGCGGGTCCTTCTTCCCGTGGAAGGCTTCGAGCTTGTGCCGCAGGGCGCGGGCCTCGGCCCCGTCCTTGTCCGTCAGGGCGGCGGGGACGGTGCTCTCGGTGCCCGTGTACGTCACCCGGTAGAGCGCGGCCTGCGCGTTCCGCCCGCCGATCGTGAAGTACAGCGCCCCGTCCGACCCGACCACCACGTCGGTCAGGTTCAGCGGCTTCTTCGGCGCCCCGGGCTTCACCAGCCCGAGCGGGGCGACGAAGTTCTCGACCGTGGCGGTGTAGCTCGCCCCCTTCGGCGTCAGGTGGACGGCGAACAGCCGGCCGTACGTCCAGTCGCACATGAAGAACGCCTTCTGGTATTTGGCCGGGAACTTCGCCCCGGCCCCGAAGGTGACCCCGGTCGGCGACCCGATCCCGACGTTCACGGTCGGCGGGAGGTTGTCCGGGTAGTAGTCCGGCCAGACGCCGGTGCCGGACCGCCAGCCGTGTTCGGACCCGACCGTGCAGTGGTTCACCCGGGTCGGGCGGTACCACGGCATCCCCCAGTCCCACTCCATGTCGCTGTCGAACGTGAACAGCTCCCCGTCGGCGTTGAACGCGAGGTCGTAGGCGTTGCGGAACCCGCCGAGGACGAGTTCACAGCTCTTTCCCTCCGGGTCGAGCCGGACCACGTACCCGCCCGGCGCGTAGATCCCGGCCGCGTGCCCGTTCCCGTCCCACTGCCGCGGCAAAACGTGGTCTTCCTGGTAGTCCCGGTACGGCGGGTTCGGGGCGAGCCCGTCCGGCACCTTTGTGTGGTTCCCGTTCATCACGTAGATCTTGCCGTCCTTGCCGAGGGCGAGCCCGTGGGCCCCGTGCTCCCCGCCGCTGCCGAAGATCTTGAGCGGCTGCACGTCGAACTTGCCGTCCGCCCCTTCCTTGCACCGGTACAGGCCGTACCCCTTCGGCCCGGACCCGTTCACGTACAGGCTGCCGTACGCGTACAGGAAGCCCATCGCCTCGGTGATCGGGATGTTCAGCTTCTCGATCCCGTCCACCTTCCCGTCCTTGATCGTGACCCGGAGGATCGGCTGCCCGCCCTGCCCGCCGATGATGAGCTTGCCGGGCTTCTCGGTCGCCAGGTTGATCCACGAGCCCTCGGTCCCCGGGTCGGAGATGTGCAACAGCTCGACCTGGAACCCGGGGGCGGCGTACAGCTCGCCAGGCTGCGCAACCTCCTTCTTGACCGGAGGGGCCTTCTTTGGCGGGTCCTTCTTTTGATGAGCTGCCAGCGGGGCCGGCACGGCCCCGGTGCCGAGGACCAGCCCCACGGCGAGGGCGAACAGCGGGACGCCTGCGATGCGGATCACGACCTGCTCCGGTATTGAATATTGGATGGGTTAAGGTGGGTATGGGGAGTGTTATACGAGCCCGCGGCTCCGCGGTGCCCCCGGCCCGGGGCGTTGCCCCGGGCTAAGTGCTCCCACCCCGTTGGGGTGGAAATCCGACGGATTACCTGCCACATGGTTTTCACCCCAACGGGGTGACTGCGCTTAGCCCGGGGCAACGCCCCGGGCTTCTGGAACCGCCCCGGGCCGGGGGCACCGCGGGCGGGAGCCGGGGCTTCACATCAGCTGTGCGATCGGCTCGCCGGCGTGGCCGAAGTAGACCGGCCGGTTGCTGCTGGTGTAGAGGGGCCGGGAGCGGTCGACCCCGAGCTTCTCGTAGATCGTGGCGGCGTAGTCCTCGGGGGTATGAGGCTGGTCGAGGACGTACCCGCCCTCCTTGTCCGACCGGCCGACCACCTGCCCGCCGCGGACCCCGGCCCCGGCGAACACGACCGAGTACGCCTTCGTCCAGTGGTCGCGGCCCTGGTGCTTGTTCAGCCGGGGGGTGCGGCCGAACTCGGTGACGAAGCAGACCAGTGTCTCGGCCAGGAGTCCACGGTCATGGAGGTCGGCGATCAGGGTCGAGTACGCCTGGTCGACGCTCCCCATCATGACCCAGTGCCCGATCCCGTACCGGCCTTCCCCGCCGGCCTTGTCGCGGATCGTCCCGCAGGAACCCTTGGCGTAGATCAGGTCGTGGTGGTCCCAGTTCAGGTTGAACCCGCCGGGCAGGTCGGGGGTGTGCGGCCAGCGGACGTCCACCGTGACGAACCGGACGCCGGCCTCGATCAGCTTCCGCCCCATCAGGTAGCAGGCCCCGCGGTGCCCGGGGCCGTAGCCGTCGCGGACCTTCGGCGGCTCCCGCTTCAGGTCGAACACCCCGGCGACCTTCGGGCTGCCGAGCAGGTCGAACGCCTGGTCGTAGAACCGGTCCATGCCCTGGGGGTCGAACGCCCCGGCGGGGTGCCCGGCCTGTTGCCGGTCGAGGGCGTCCCGGAGCCCGTGTCGGGTTTCGAACCGCGGCCCCTGGTTCTCCGCCCGGGGGACGATGCCGTGGATGGTCCAGCCCGGGTCGGCGAGGTCGTTGCCGCCGGTCTTGAACACGCGGGTGGAGGCGGGCAGGAACCCGGTCCGCGTCTCGGCCGCCTGCTCGTCGTTCCCCGGCACCATGATGTAGGGCGGGAGGGCCTTGCACTCGCTCCCGATCAGCTGGGAGACGACCGACCCGATGTCCGGCATCTCGATCGCGGCCCCGGACGGGTGCGCCCCGGAGAGGGCGTACTGGGTGCCGTTCGGGTGGGCGTCGGCCCCGCCCTTCGCGTGGTACATCGACCGGACGACGGCCAGCTTGTCGGCGACCTTGGCCGTCTTGGAGAGCAGCTCGGTGAACCGGATGCCGGGCACGTTCGTGTCGACCGGCTTGAACGGGCTGCGGTGGTCGGCGACCACGTCCGGCTTCGGGTCCCAGGTGTCCATGTGGGACAACCCGCCCTGCTCCAGGATGACCAGCACGTTCTTCGCGGCGGCGCGGGAGCCGGTCTTTGCCGCGAGGGCAAGGCACTGCGGCAGCGACCAGCCGAGGACCCCGGCGGTGCCCAGTTTCAAGGCGGTCCGGCGGGTGAACGGGCGACCGTCAGCGCGTTCGCGGAACCAGGGCGGTGGGGTCATGGTCGGTCAATCCCGGGGAGGGACATCGGGCGGGTCTGTTCGATCGACGGCGACGGAACTCCCGGGCACGGCTTGCGGGAGAGCTGGCAGGATCGCATGGCGGGAGGGGGCAAAAACCCTTGCCCTGTAGAGTGCCCGAGAGCGGGCGGAAAGGGAAGGGGGAAAATGGCCGCGTTTCGGTTTGATTCCCCCCCGGGACCGCGGCCGTCCCGGCCGCTTTTTGGCGTGCCCGCTGTCGATTCGGTGGTGGCCAAGGTGTGATCTTTCCCCACAGGTAACCTACGGGGTGTGGGCTCAAATATGCTCGGCCGGGAAGGCTCATCCAGACCAACCACGAGCCGACGGGCCTCAATACCCGCAACGCCCGTGAAAAAAACCGGGACGCGCACCCCCCTCTGCCGGAAATATACCCTCGACCGGCCCGACGCCGGCGCACGGAGGCGAACCGATGCCCCTCAGCCTGTCCCAGGCCGTCGCCCGACTGGCCGCCCACGACGACCGCCCGGACGCCGCCCTGCTGCGTGACTTCCTGCGCGCGGCCGACGAGGCCGCGTTCGCGGAGCTGGTCCGCCGGCACGGGCCGATGATCCTCGGCGTCTGCCGCCGGGTCCTCGGCCGGTCGGACGACGCGGACGACGCGTTCCAGGCCACCTTCCTGGTCCTCGTCCGGCGGGCCCGGCAGACGGTCTGGCGGGAATCGCTCGGGCCGTGGCTGTACGGGGTCGCGGTCCGGGTCGCCCGGAAGGCCCGGTTCGTCCGGTCCCGCCGGCTGGCGACGGAAAGGCAGGCTTCTCCCATGACGCCCGAACCCACAACCCCGGCCCCGGAACTGGACGACTCGGCCGCCGTGCTCGACGACGAGCTCGCCGCGCTGCCGGATGCGTACCGCCGGCCGCTGGTGCTGTGCGAACTCCAGGGGAAGAGCCGGAAGGACGCGGCCCGGGAACTCGGACTGGCCGAGGGGACGCTGTCCAGCCGGCTGGCCCGGGGCCGCCAGCTGCTCCGCGGCCGGCTCGCCCGTCGCGGCGTCGGGTTGACGGCGACGGGTCTGTCGGTGGCGGTCCCGGCGGAGCTGGCGTCGGCGACGGCCGGACGGGCGGTGGCGGTGTTGACCGGCGCGGCCGGGGCGGTCCCGGCCGGCATCCTGGGACTCACGGAAGGGGTGGTGAAGACGATGATCGTGAAATGGAAACTGGCCGCGGTGGTGGTCGCCGCGGGAATCGGACTGACGGGCTTCGGGGCGTGGAACGGGCGGGCCGGGCCGGCGGCCGTGATCGCGAGCGAACCGCCGGCCGCGCCCGCGGCGGCGAAACCGGACCCGGCAGCCCAGCGGGATCTCGGGAATCCCCCTGATCTGACCTTTACTTACAGCCCCCCCCCTAGCATGGATCAGCCCGTTGCGACGATCTTCGGCGACGAGCAGATTCCCCGGCGCCAGTTCGCCGAGTACTTGATCCAGCGGCACGGGAAGAAGGAACTCGAACTGTTCGTGAACAAGCAGATCGTCGCCCGGGCATTCGGGAAGAAGGCGTGGACGATCTCGGGCGACGACGTCCACGCCGCCCTCCAGGCCGACCTGAAGGCGATCGGCGTGACGGCGGAGGAGTTCGAAAAGACCGTCCTCCCGAAATACGGCAAGACCCTTCCCGAGTGGATCGAGGACGTGATTACCCCCAGGCTGATGATGTCCCAGCTGGTCAAGAGCCGGGTCACGGCCCCGACCGAGGACGAGCTCCGCCGGGCGTTCGACGCCAAGTACGGCGAGAAGGTCGAGGTCCGGGTGATCGTGTGGCCCAAGGATCGGGGGGACGAAGCACGGTCGGGGTACGAGAAATTGCGGGCCGAAGAGGAGACGTTCGGCCGGGCCGCCCGGGAGCAGACGAACCCGACGCTGCGGGCGGCCGGCGGGCGGATATATCCGGTCCCGCGGGCCCGGCCGCTCGACACCGACCCGGCCTACACCGACCCCGCCCACGCCGCCGCGGCCAAACTGAAGATCGGTGAGGTCAGCCCGCTGATCGAGACGAAGGTCGGGTTCGTCGTGGTCAAGTGTGACCGGGTGCTCGCGGCGGACGCGTCGAAGACCTTCGACGCGGAGAAACCAATGCTCCTCAAGGAGGTCATCGAGGCGAAGATCAATCGGGAGATGCCGAAACTGTTTGACGAGATCAAGCAGGGGGCAAAGCCGGTGTTCCACCTGACGTTCCCGGACCCGGTGGCCATCCCGCACCCGGTGCCGCAGAAGTAACCAACCGGTCGGCGGCCCCGACGACCCGGCTCAGTCGGCCCGGTCCGCGGAATCCTCCGGCGGCCGGGCCTTCGGACTGAGATGGGCTGTGCAGTACGCGAACACGCGGGGGAACACCGGGACGCGGCCGAACAGCCGGTGCCAGCCCCACCGGCGGACCGCGGCCGGGCGGTCGCAGAAGCTGCACCGCATCGCCGTGCCGTCCGGTAGCATGATGGCCGTTTCGCGGCGGGTGCAATCGTGTTCGGCGATCTCCTCCTGCGTCACCCCCCGGCGGTCGAGTTCCATCTCCATCAGATCGACCGCCGCCGGTTCCATCCCCGCGCGGTAAACCGTCACCCGGTCGAGCAGCTCTTCGGTGTCCGCGCCGCGGATGTAGACGGCCACCCGTTTGAGATCGAACTTCATTGCGACTCTAGGCTTGGGGAATGCGGCCCGACCACTCCCCGGGACCGGCCGGCCGCCCGTCGACGAGAACCCCGCCAACGCCCGGGGTGAAGGTTCGTTCGATACTGGCGGGGTTCGGGAACTCCTCACCCCGTCAGCGCATCATACTCAATGAAGAGGTCCAGGTCCTTCAGGCGTACGCGCTGTGGAAAAAGGGTAGACCCCGCTCCGACCCGCGGTCTAAACTGAAACTACAATTGCAAACCTGGACTGATAGTCTCGCCAACCCACGTCCCACCCCACCGCGCTCACCCCGGGGTGAGGAACACCCGAATGAACCGGGGGTAAATCGGATGATCCGCCTCTCGCTCGGCCGCACCGCCCTGGCCGCCACCCTCGTGTGGGTTCTGGCCCATGCCGCGCATGCCCGGGACCCGAAACCGACTGACCCGAAACCGACTGACCCCAAGTCGGCGGACCAGAAGCCGGCGGACTCGAAACCGTCCTACGTTTCTCCGCAGACCCAGAAGATCAACGAGCTGATCCTGAAGGGGTACGAGTCGGCCGGGATCAAGCGGCCGGCCGCCCGGGCGAGCGACGACGAGTACCTCCGCCGGGTGTTCATCGACCTGATCGGCCGGATCGCCACCCCCGAAGAAGTCCTCGACTTCGAGCGGGACACCTCCCCGGACAAGCGGGTCAAGCTCGTCCAGCGGCTCCTGACTGCGACGGACTACCAGCCGCGGAGTAAGACGACCGGCCAGCTAATCCCGACCGGGAAGGGTTCGGACGGTAAGCCGACCTACCTCACGTTCCGCTATACCGAGCAGTGGGCCGATCACTGGGCGGAACTCTGGACCGTCTGGCTGATGACCCGGAGCGGGAACCAGGACTACCGCGACCAGATGCGGGTCTGGCTGGACAAGCAGTTCGCCGCCAACATCTCCCACAAGGACCTGGTGACCAAGCTCCTGACCGCGACCGGGCAGGTCGGGGGCGCGAAAACGGGCGACGGCTGGCCGTACAAGGACGATTACGCCGCGAACTTCATCATCCACCACCTCGGCGAGGCGGTGAAGGACCCCAAAGAACGGGCCCGGGACGGGGCGTTCGACGGGGTCCCGATCACGTCGCGGGTGACCCGGCTGTTCCTCGGCCTGCAGACCCAGTGTACCCAGTGCCACGACCACCCGTTCAACAAGGAGTGGGTGCAGACCGACTTTTGGGGGGTGAATGCGTTCTTCCGGCAGACCGTCCGCAGCGCCACCCCGAGCGGCCCGCCGGTGGGGAACAATCCGAAGATGGCGAACGCCGCCCTGGTGACCCTGACCGACGACCCCAGCCTGAACTCGGAAATGCTCGTGTTCTACGAGCGGCGGGACGGTCGCCGGCTCGGGTCGTTCCCGATCATGCTCAAGGACTACGCCCAGGCCCAGAACGGCGAGAAGTCGTCGAAGACGCTCGCCAGCGCCGGGCCCGGCAAGACCCGCCGGCAGCAGCTCGCCGAGTGGGTGGTGACCCACGACAACTTCTCGAAAGCCTACGTGAACCGGCTCTGGGCCCACTTCTTCGGCCGCGGGATGAACAAGGAGCCCTCGGCCGACGACTTCGGGAGCAACAACGACATCGTCCACCCCGAACTGCTCGCCTACCTGGGCGAGGAGTTCGCGAAGTACAACTACGAGCCGAAACGGCTGATGGAGTGGATCTGCACGAGCGACGTATACCAGCTCAGCCACGTCGCGGTCAAGGAGTACGCGGACATCAAGTACGAGCCGTACTTCGCCCGGATGGCGCTCAAGGCGATGTCCCCCGAGGTGCTGTACGAGTCGCTGAAGACCGCGACCCGGGCCGACAGGCGGAAGTCCGAGGGGTCAATGCAACGGCGGGACGCCTGGATGCGGAAGCTCGTTCGCCAGTTCGGGGACGACGAGGGGAACGAGCTGAACTTCAACGGGACCGTGGTCCAGGCCCTGCTGATGATGAACGGAACTGAACTGAACGGCGAGCTCGGGGTCGGCCGGAACGGCGACCAGGCGACCCTGATCACCGACCTGCTCAAGAAGACCGGGTCCAACCCGGCGAAGATGTACGACGAGCTGTTCCTGATGACCCTCAACCGGCACCCGACCGGGGCCGAGATCTCGAAGCTGGAGGACGTCCGGAACGGGAAGGCGACGGTGACCGTCGGCCCGGCCACCCCGCCGAAGGGGCCGAATCCGAAGGGCCCCAACCCGAAGGCACCAGCGATTTTCGCCCCGGGTGCCGGGCCGGGCGACATCGGGTTCTGCCAGGACGTGTTCTGGGCCCTGCTCAACACCAACGAGTTCATGCTGAACCACTAACCGGTGGTTCTCTCGAACGACGAAGCCCACCCGCATTTGCGGGTGGGCTTTTTGTTTGGGCGCAGATCATCGCCCGCAGTCGCATGGCCGACAGGCAACTTCCTCGGGTATGAATGGGTGTAACCGGTAGTCCGCTCGCGTCGTTGACGGGTATTGCTGCACCGGTCTGAAGACCCGTGCCACAATGGAAGGAGGAACTCATCTCCGGGGGCTCTTCTTCTCGTGGCACCGGTCTCCAGACCGGTGCAGGCACCCAGATCCGAGGACGGAAACCTCCCGAAAACCAGCCGAAGAGATTGCGGGACCGACCGGGTACGCCCATATGACATAGGCGACTCAGCCGGGGCGGGGAATCGGGTTCGGTTCCGAAGGGGCTCGAACTTTGGCGAGTGGGGTGGAGGGCCGATCGGGAGGTGGTTTTTGCGGAACAAAGCCAATCGACATCGTTCCTTCATGGGAGCAGGTGGAAACACGGGCCTGATCGGGTCGGACGCCGATCCTACGGGTTCGACTCGACCTTTGCGACCACGATGTACGGCTTCGACAGGTCTTTCCGGGTGGAGGTCGTCCCGAACAGCTCGACCGAGCGATTCAAGAATGGTTTCAGGTCGACCCCCGGGGCGCCGACCGCGTACACCTTCGGGTTGCCGGGACTGGATTCCAGGGCGTACGTCTGCCGGCCGTCGAGGGCCAGGGCGGACAGCCTGAGCATGCCGCTCCACCCCTGGCGGTCTGTCCCGGGCTGGGTCGGCGAGCTGGGGGTATCACGTCCCGCGGGGGTCACGGGCGGGGTCGCGGGACGGGTGGAACTGGCCCGGTCGTCACCGACGGGCGGGAGCAGGGTGGGGCGGTCGTTTCGAGTCGGTGAGCCCGCCGAGGACGTCCCCGAGGCCGGGGGTGGGAGCGACCCGCCGCCGGTCCCGCCCCACTTCTTCTCCCGCAACGTGTGAATGCGCGTGAAGCACAGGTTCGCGACGTCGTGGTCGCCGCCGGGCTCGTTCATCACCCGGGCGAGCTGGAACAGCAGCTTCTCGGCTTCGTCGTACTTACCAGCCTTCTCGGCCTCGTCGGCCTGTGCCCAGAGCGGGTGGTTGACCACCGGCTTCGGTGCGGGCGAATTGGGGGACGCGAGCCCCCCGGAGGCCGCGGGCGCGGTCGGCGCGGGCGCGGACCCGGGAGCCGGCGGCAGCCCGGGCGGGGCGGCGTCGCGGACCGAGAACGAGGTATTCACCGCGCTGCCGGGCTGGACCGCCGTCTTCGGCAGGTAGCGGAAATCGCCCAGCGGCGGGACGACGGGGTACCACGACTTGTTGTCGAATAACACCTTGTCCCCGATGACCGTCAGGATGGTCCCGGCCGGCAGCTTCGCGAGCCGGACCTCCACGAGCGGTTCGGGCAGCCCGATCCGGCCGGGGGTAAGGGTCACGTCCGTCTGGGTCATGACGTTCTGCGGGATCTTCTGGGCCTTGTCGAAGTCGATGAACAGCATCGGCACCCAGCTGACGGCCCCCGGGGCCTGGACGGCCAGCCACCCGTTCGATTCCTCGTGGACGAGGATCTCCGTACCGCGGGGCAGGGTGCCGGTCTCCGGGTACTTGTCGCTCGGGCCGGCCCGGAGCCGGACTTCGGAGTCCGAGACGACCGCCCGGTACGGCCCGTTCTGGGCGGCCGCGACGGTCGGTAAAGCAGCAAAGACGAGACCGGCCACGAGGGCGGAGCGCATGATCTTCTCCGGGCAGCGCAGCAGTTCGAGCGTCCGAGAGGCATATCGCCCCGGGCGGGCGGGTCAAGGCCGGTTCCCGGGGCCGCTCCCGTATTCACCCTGAGGAAAGCCGGGGAGGTTGAGTCCCTCGGCGGGTCCTGCCGGCTGCCGAATGCAGCTGGAGACGCTGCCCGGACTCTGTGTTGACGCCCCCGGGGGGATCGGTTAGATACGCACCCCACGGCCACGAGAGGGGAACGGAGGCCGGCCATTCGTCGCCGGTCGTCGAACGACCGGTGACGCCGGACGGCTGCCCCGCGGGTCACCCGCGACCGGGTAGCCCGGGCGAGCGGATGGTGCGACGGGGACCGGAACCTCCGCCGCGATCCGGAACTGAGCAGAGGAGGGCTTGGTGTGAATCGCGTGTTCGTATGCCTATCGGCCCTGGTCGGGTTCGGGGGGATGGCCTTCCTGGCCGAGACCGCGCAGGCCCAACCGCCGGGTGCTCCCGGCGCCCCGCCCCCGGCGGCGGGGGCCCCGCAGGCCCGCCCGACGATTGCCGTGTTCAACATGGCCGCCGTCATGCGGGACTATGGGAAAGCCAAGTACCAGGTGTACATGCTGAACGACCGGCGGATCAAGCTGTCCGGCGACTTGCTCAAGTGGCGGGGGGAGTACATCAAGCTCCAGCAGGACATCCAGAAGACCGTGGAGCCGGCCACAAAGGAAAAGATGGCCAAGGAGATCCTTGAGCTGGCCCGGAAGATCGAGGACAAGGACCGGGAGGTCAACAAGGCGCTGAACGAGGAGGCGAGCAAGATCATCTCCGGGCTGTACGACGAGATCAAGATGGTGGTCGACAAGACGGCCGAGATGAATGCGTACCACATCGTGTTCGCGTACCCGGACGCGGTCACCCCGGACGAGCAGAACAACGCGTACCTGAAGGAGCTGAAGCTGAAGCCGCCGGCGGCCCAGCCGTTCTACGTCGCCAAGCAGGTGGACATCACCGGGGTGGTGATCCAGACCCTGAACGCGTGGTACCCGCCGGCGACCCCGGTCGACAAGCTCCCGCCGCTGGAAGGGATGGTGCCGCCGGGCACCGGGGTCCCCGGGACCCCGCCGGGCGGCCCGGGCACCCTTCCGCCGGGGACGGCCGCGGTGCCCCCCGGCCAGCCCCGGCCCTGACGCCGGTCTCCGGCGGCCCGCGGATCGGGCCGCCGGGTCTTTTTGCCCTGACGGCCGTGTCCGCCCCGGGGGGGCGGACAACTCTCGCCGGGCTCGGGCCCGGAAGGCGGGCGCCGTGCGCGTGATCGGGTTCAGGTATCAGCGAACACTCGCCGCCCCGGCCGAAGTCCGGGGCGTCGGGTTCATCACCGGCGGGCGGGTCCGGGTCCGGTTCATCCCGGCCCCGGCCGACGCCGGGATCGTTTTCCGCCGGACCGATCTGCCCGGCTCGCCCGCCGTCCCGGCCCGGGCCCGGTTCGTCACCGGCACCCAGCGGCGGACCACCCTCGGCCCATCGGCCGCGGGGGTCACCCTGGTCGAACACGTGCTCGCGGCCCTGGCCGGGTTGCGGGTCGACAACTGTACGGTCGAGGTGGACGGCCCGGAGCCGCCGGGCCTGGACGGGTCGGCGGCCGGGTTCGTGAGCGCGGTCACGGCGGCGGGTGTCGTACTCCAGCGGGCCCGGCGGGCGGTCTGGGGGGTGACGAGCCCGGTCGTCGTGTCCGGCGGCGGGGCCACCATCGGCCTCCACCCGGCCGACGTCCCGGGGCTCCGGGCGAGCTACATCCTCGACTACGGGCCGACCGCCCCGATCCCGCGGCAGGCCCACACGGTGGATATCCGGCCGGAAAACTTCGTGCGGGAGGTGGCTTCCTGCCGAACATTCTTGACGGAGTCGGAGGCGGCGGGGCTCCGGGCCCAAGGGGTCGGGGCCCACCTGACCCCGGGCGAGGTCCTGGTATTCGGCCGGCACGGGCCGATCGACAACCGGCTGCGGTTCGCCGACGAGCCGGCCCGGCACAAGGTGCTGGACCTGATCGGCGACCTCGCCCTGTGCGGGTTCGACCTCGCCGGGCACGTCGTCGCGTACCGGTCGGGGCACGCCCTGAACGCCGAACTGGCCCGCCAGCTGACCGCCTCCGCGGAGGCGGTCAGGCGCCAGGCGCTCAAGGGCCCGGGCCCCGGGCCCGCAGCTCGTGCGGCCTGACCGCCTTGACGACCAGACAACTTGACGACTAGACGACCGAGGACGGAATGACGCGATTGAGGATGGCGGTGATCGGGGTCGGGCACCTGGGCCAACACCACGCCCGGATCCTCGCCGGTCTCCCGGACGTGGAGCTGGTCGGGGTGGCGGACGCCAACCCGGCCCAGGCCCGGGAGGTCGCCGCCCGGCACGAAACCACCGCCTTCGACCACTTCGAGCCCCTGCTCGGGCGGGTGGACGCGGTCAGCGTCGTTACCCCGACGATCTTCCACCACCAGGTCGCGGCGGCGTTCCTCAAACACGGCGTCCCGGTCCTCGTCGAAAAGCCAATCTGCAGGACCGTGGCCGAGGCGACCGACCTGATCGAGCTCGCCGAGAAGGCCGGGGTCCCGATCCAGGTCGGGCACATCGAGCGGTTCAATCCGGCGTTCGAGGAGCTGGCCCGCCGGCCGATCCGGCCGAAGTTCATCGAGGCCGAGCGGCACGGGCCGTTCACCGGCCGGTCGGTCGACATCGGGGCGGTCCTCGACCTGATGATCCACGACCTCGACCTGCTCCTGGCCCTGGTCGGCGGGCGAGTCCGGACCGTGTCCGCGGTCGGGGCGGCGGTGTTCGGCGGGCACGAGGACATGGTGAACGCCCGGCTCGAGTTCGAGACCGGGTGCGTCGCCCACGTGACAGCCAGCCGGATCAGCCCGCGGCCGAAGCGGCGGCTGCGGGTCTGGGCGCCCGAGGGGTACGCGGGGATCGACTTCGTCAGCCGCAAGCTCAGCCTCGTCCAGCCGGGCGAGGAGGTCCGCCGGTACGGCCTGCGGGTGGACAAGATGGACGCCGCCGCCCGGGGCCGACTGAAGGACGAGGTGTTCGGCCGCCACCTCCAGGTGCTCCACCTCGACGGGGACCGGAAGGGCGACCAGCTGACGGCCGAATTGCGGCACTTCGTGGACTGCGTCCGGTCCGGCCGGCGGCCGCGGGTGACGGGCGAGGACGGCCGCGACGCCCTGGAGCTCGCAGAGCGGATCCTGTCGTCGGTCCGCGAGCACCAGTGGGAAGGCCACCCGGACGGGCCGGTCGGGGCCGGGGAATTCCCGCGGCCGAGCGGGTGGCTGTTCCAGCCGCCGGCCCGGAGCGAGGCGGCCTGACCGGGACGGGAATCCCGGGTTCCCCGAGGACCGCGCGCTGATCCCGCGGTTTTTTCGTGTCGCCGCCGGCCCGCGGGTCCCGTTTTCCCCGCCGCCGCTCGCTTTAGGGGCGGCGGTCGAGCCGCCGGAGGGCGGTCTTCGCCTCTCGGGTGAGAAGGGCGGCCGCGTCCCCCCCGGCCAATTCGGCGAGTAAGTCGCGGGACGCCCGGCTGTCGATCACCTCCAGCACCTCCACCGCCCGGGACAGCCGTCGCAGGTCGGCCGAGAACCCGCCCAGGATCTGCGTGAGCCGAACCCGGACCTCGGCGGAAGCCGTTCCCGCAGCCGCCTTGCGGAGCAACGGCTCGGCGGACAGACCGATCGCCGACAGCTCGCGGGTCGCCCGCTCCCGGCGGTCGAATGCGTCGTCGCCGAGCTGCGCGACCAACCCCGTCACCTTCGCCGCGTCCGCGGCTGCGGCCGGCTTCACCCGGCCGCGGAGGTCGGTCACGGTCGCGTCCCCGGCGGAGACCGCCCGGCAGACCGCGGCATAGGACTTGGCCGGATCCGGGTCGGCGAGGTCCTTCCAGACATCGCCCAGGGCATCCGCGTCCGGCCGCGGCCGATCGGCCGACGGTCCGGTCAGGTCCCAGACGAGCCCGGTCGTATCGCCGCTGCACGACGCGAGCCGCCGCCCGTCGGGCGAGAACGCCACCCCGGTCACGGCCCCCCGGTGGCCGGGCAGCTCTGCGAGCTGTTCCCCGGTCAACACGTCCCACTGATGGATCAGCGAACTCTGCCCGTCTTCCTGGACCGCCGCTGCCAGCCGCCGCCCGTCCGACGAGAGGGCGACGGCGACCACGCTGCTCGCCACGTCCCGGCTCGGTCCCTTGAGCGTCCGGCACAGCCGTCCGGCGGCCACGTCCCACACGCAGATCGTGTGGTCGTAGCTGCCGGAGAAGAGCCGCCGGCCGTCGGCCGAGAGGGCCAGGGCGGTGACCGGCGCGGTATGTCCCTCTGCTAACTGTCGGCCGGTCGGGTCCCGGACACCCTTGATGACGCGGACCGCCCGCCCGGAGGCCATGTCCCACTCCCGGATACTGTGGTCCCAGCTCCCGCTGAATAGCGTCGACCCGTCCGGGGTAAAGACGAGGGCGGCAGTGATGTGGGTGTGCCCGTCGAGGGTGCGAACGAGCTTGCCGGTCGCCGTGTCCCACACCCGGACGGCCCCGGCCTCGTCTCCGGTGGCCAGCCGCCCACCGCCCGGCCCGAACGCGAGAGCCTGGACCCAGCCCTTGTGCCCCCCGAACGCTCGCACCTCCCGGCCGGCGGCCCAGTCCCACAGCCGGGCGTACCCGTCCGAATCGGCCGTGGCGATCAGCTGTCCGTCCGGTGAGAACGCCACGCGGGTCAGGTCGTGAAGCCGGCCGCCGAGCCGGGCTATCTGCCTCCCGGTGGCGTCGTCCCAGACGCGGACGGTCGCGTCCCCGCCCCCGCCGCTGGTGGCCACGTACCGTCCATTCGGGGAGTAGGCGACACCAGTCAGATGCGACTCTGCCCCGGCGAACTCGGCTTTCGGCCGGCCGGTCGCCGGGTCCCACAACCGGACCGCGTGCTGGGCGCCGAATGTGGCGAGCGTTGTCGCGTCGAGGTACGCCACACCGTTCGCGTGCCGGGCGGGCTCGATCGCCCGGCCGACCTCCTTCCCGGTGGCCGGGTCCCACCGGCGGACGGTGTGGTCGGCCCCGCCGGTCGCGAGCGACTTGCCGTCCGGGGCGAACGCGACCGCGTTCCGCTGCGGGTAGGCCCCGGCGTGCGCCTGCCACTTGAGGCACTCCTTCCATTCCGGCGCGGCGTACAGCCGGATCTCGTTCGACCCGCCCTCCTCCTGGGGCTCGCCCGCCCCGGTGATGACCGCGGCGGTTCTCCCGTCCGGGGACAGTGTGAGGCTCACGAACCGACCCGGGAGGCCAGCCACCCGGTGGACTGTCCGCCCGGTCCGGGCGTCCGTAACCGCCCAGTAGCCCCCTTTCTCCTGGGAACCGGCGACGAACAGGTGGTGCCCGTCCGGGGCCGGCACCAGGACCGATACGCGCCCGTCGTCGGGCCCTTCCAGGCGGCGGAGTTCGCGACCGACGCCAACGTCCCAGAGCCGGACCGTGCGGTCGGCGCCGGCCGATGCCAGGAGAGTGGGGGTGAGGAAGGTGAGTTGACTGTTGGCCGACCACTCACTCCCCCGATGCCCGGGCAGTTCACCCCGGGCCGCTCCGGTTGCCAGGTCGAACAGGAGGATGGGGCACTCGAGCCTCGAACCGTCGAAGGTGCCGGCGGCCAGGAGCGTGCCGTCCGGCGACACGGCGAACGACTCGAACCCCCGGCTGTAGGTGGTATTCTCGACCCGTCGGCCGGGCGGGGAGGCGAACCGGCGGGCCTCCCGACCGGTTGCCGCGTCCCACAGGATCACGGACTGCGCGCCCTTGGTGAGGAATTGCTTCCCGCCCGGGACGATGACGACATTTTCGGCCCAGTTGTCGGACCGAAACCGGTGAGTGCCGAGCCGGGTGGCGGCACGCGGCGGTAGCGGGTCACCGGCAAGATCGACGCCCGTTGCGCCCGGGGGCTGCTCCGCGTCGACCGCGACCCGGGGCAGTTGGGGCATGGGGGGCGCCGGCTGTGACCGGCCGCCGGCGACGAGCAGGGGGAGTGCCAGCAGGGCAACCGCTGCGGCGGCGACAGCCCGCGAGACGGCCGGGGTGGCGGCCCGGATGAGCGCCGCGACCCCGGCCGGCAGGTGGCCTCCGGTCGGGGCACAGGCGAGATCGACCGCGCGCGCGACCAGGCGAAGAGGGACGGCGGGGGCGAGTGCCGCCGCGGCCAACAGCAGTGGCGGGGCGAACCCCCGCCTGCGGAGCTGCTCGGCGAGCTTCGCCCGCCCCCGCTCGAGCCGGCCGTGGAGGGTGCCCGCCGGCCACCCCAGCCGCTTCGCCGCCTCGTCCCGGGACAGTCCCTCCCAGTAGCAGAGTGCAAGCGGCAGTTGCAGCCGCTCGGGGAGGCGGGCGAGTTCGGCGTCAAGGGCGTCGAGGAGTTCCCGGGCGTTGAGCGACTCGAGAGGGTCGGCGGCGGGCGCGGTGGCGGGGGCCACCGACACTCGTCTCTGCTGCCGCGCCGCGGCGGCTTTCGCCTTGCGGGCCACCCGGCCGGCGGTGCGGTACAGCCACGCGGCGAGCCCCTCGGGCCGCCGGATGGCCCCGGCCCGCCGCGCGAGGGCGAGGAAAATGGCCTGGAAGGCGTCCTCGGGGTCGCCGCCGCGGCCGAGGATTCGCCGGCATACCCCGTACACCATCGGCCCGTGCCGCACGACGAGAGCGCGGAAGGCGTCTTCGTCGCGGCCGGCGGCGTACGCCCGGAGCAGGGCACTGTCGGGTTCGGGCCCCGCCTGGGGGTTGCGGAGTCGGGCCAGGAACTGGGTCATGGGGTCGGGCACGGGGCGGCCCTCCAGATCGGGGGAGTTTACCTATATAGTGCCCGCCGGCCGGAGTCCGGCGCGCGGCCGATGTGAGGTGCTCGCCTCGGCCTCGGGGGGTCGATGCTCACCGGGGACCCGGCCGACGCCCGGGAGGTCCTTCGACCCCTGATCGAGAGAGGAGAGCTGCGCTTCGACCGAACGGAATTGGGGGAATAGCCCAGACCGGGCTTCGGGGCGGGGGTAATCTACCCTCTCGGGGTCGTCCTTCCTAGGCGTTTGCGACAACGGGGACGCCGGTCAGACGGGAAGCGTTCGACGGCCTGCTGCTCTCCTGGATCGGGAAGGCGGCCGAAGTCGGCGTTCTTCAGTCGCACGACCAGACCGCGCGGGCACCGGCCTTCGAACTCAGGCCGGAGGAGGTGGAGATCCTGACCCGCCTCGCCGACTCGCAGACTAGAATGCTCCACTTCGTCCGGGTAGGGCTGGAGGCGGGGTTCGCGGTCTTGATCGACGTGAAGGAGATCACGAACCCCCGGGATGTGGACGCCGCCATGCCGTACATTGAGGGGGTTCCGCGGCTGGAGCAGCACGGGCTGCTCCTGAACCCGACTCGGGACGGGCAGGTGTATCACCTGCGGGGGACGGGCGTGCGCTGGCGAAGAGGCTCCGGGGGAAGTGCCCCTGGTGCAAGGGGTCGATGGTGAACGTGGGAGACGATCCGACTCGGCCGCCGGTCTGGGAGTGCCGCGACAGTCGGTGTTTGTGCTCGAAGTGGCACCGGGATACCGTCTGCCCGAAGTGTGGCAAGCGGCCGGTGGAAATCACGGACAGTGGCGTCGGGTTCACGGACTTCCTGTGTGAAGACGGCCACGCTTTCACAACGACGCCCCACGGCTGACTGGAAGAGGCCCCGGCTCGACGGCATCTCATTTCAGCCCCACCTGCAACGCGTACTCGGCGGGCGTGAGGACGACGACACCGAGGTGCGGGCGGCCGGCCAGCAGGTGCCGGTCCCGGGTAACCAGCACCGCCCCGGTGGCGGCGGCCAGGGCAGCGAACTTGCGGTCGTCCGGGTCGGGGATGAAGCCGAACAGTTCCGGGTGTGTCGGCCCGCCGTACCGGCCGTCCGGGTGGAACAGGTCGCCCAGGTCGGTGCTCCGGAGTGGCGGGATCGTGCGAACGACGTGCTCGGTCTCCCGCCGGGTCGGCTCGTCCCAGACCAGTCGCAGCCGGCCGGCCCGGACCGCCGCCAGCACGATGGCCGCGTCGCTG
>JAQGHQ010000373.1 GCA_028288765.1 Gemmataceae bacterium
TCCGCCCGCAGCAGATAGGGACCGACCTGTCTCACGACGGTCTAAACCCAGCTCACGTACCACTTTCATCGGCGAACAGCCGAACCCTTGGGAGCTTCTCCACCCCCAGGATGTGATGAGCCGACATCGAGGTGCCAAACCTCCTCGCCGCTATGAACGCTCAGAGGAGATAAGCCTGTTATCCCCGGAGTACCTTTTATCTGTTGAGCGATGGCCCTTCCATCCGGGACCACCGGATCACTAAGCCCGACTTTCGTCCCTGCTCGTCCCATCGGACTCGCAGTCAAGCACCCTTATACCTTTGCGCTCGATGCCCGATTGCCGACCGGGCTGAGGGTACCGTTGGGCTCCTCCGTTACCGTTTGGGAGGAGATCGCCCCAATCAAACTGCCCACTTAGCACGGTCCCCGGCCGGGGTTCACCGGTCCGGGTTAGAATTCAAGCACGGCAAGGGTGGTGTTTCATCGGCGGCTCCCCCTCACCCGAGAGTGAGGGTTCATAGCCTCCCACCTACGCTACGCATGCCGGGCCTAAACCCAATACCAAGCTGCAGTTAAGGTTCACGGGGTCTTTCCGTCTAGCTGCGGGTATGTCGCATCTTCACGACAACTACAGTTTCACCGAGTCGCTCGTGGAGACAGTGTTCCAGTCGTTACGCCATTCATGCAGGTCGGAACTTACCCGACAAGGAATTTCGCTACCTTAGGACCGTCATAGTTACGGCCGCCGTTTACCGGAGCTTCAGTCGCGGGCTTCACCTTGCGGCTAACCCCCTTCCTTAACTTACCGGCACCGGGCAGGCGTCAGTCTGTATACCGCGGCTTACGCCTTCGCACAGACCTGTGTTTTTAGTAAACAGTCGCTAGAACCTTTTCGCTGCGGCTCACCGAGGTGAGCACCCCTTTTCCCGAAGTTACGGGGTCAATTTGCAGAGTTCCTTCACGAGCGTTCTCTCGAGCGCCTTGGAATACTCATCCCGCCTACCTGTGTCGGTTTTAGTACGGTTTCCCGCGCAGTTTTCTTGGCCGGCCGTCGGTGGATATCGGGATCTTAAACGCCCTGAGGCAATCTAGTCAGCCTGCACCACCTCGGACCGACGTCCTATGTCGCGCGGGGAGCGCAGGAATATTAACCTGCTCCCCATCCACTACGCCTCTCGGCCTCATGTTAGGCACCGGCTAACCCTGGGCGGATTTACCTTCCCCAGGAAACCTTAGGCTTACGGCGGACGGGATTCTCACCCGTCTTATCGTCTACTCGTTCCGGCATAGTCACTTGCGTCCGCTCCAGAGTTCGTTGCCCGTACTCCTTCGCCGCAGACGCAACGCTCTCCTACCGTGTGTTACCACACCCACCGCTTCGGTGTCGTGCTTGAGTCCCGTTCATTATCGGCGCGGAACCCCTCGACCGGTAAGCTATTACGCACTTTTGAAATGGTGGCTGCTTCTAAGCCAACATCCCGGCTGTCTGCGGGGTTCGACTTCCTTTCGCACTGAGCACGACTCGGGGACCTTAGCGGGTGATCTGGGTTGTTCCCCTCTCGACGATGAAGCTTATCCCCCACCGTCTAGCTGCCCGGACTTGTATACGGGTATTCGGAGTTTGGTTCCGACGGGTAGCCGGGTAGGCCCCCGTTCGGATTCAGTCGCTCTACCCCCCGTACCAACTATCCGGACGCTAACCCTAAAGTTATTTCGGAGAGAACGAGCTATCTCCACGTTTGATTAGACTTTCACTCCCCCACACAGCTCATCCCCGAGTTTTTCAACACTCGTGAGTTCGGTCTTCCAGTGGGTGTTACCCCACCTTCATCCTGGCCATGCGTAGGTCACGTGGTTTCGCGTCTACCGCCACCAACTTGTCGCCCGTTTGAGACTCGCTTTCGCTTCGGCTGCGGCGCAGAACGCCTTAACCTTGCTGGGGACGGTAAGTCGCCGGATCATTATGCAAAAGGCACGCAGTCAGGCCTTCCCTTACGGGCATAGCCCTCCTACCGCTTGTAGGCGTGTGGTTTCAGGTTCAGTGTCCTCCCCTGTCGGGGTTCTTCCCATCGTTCGCTCGCGCTACTATTCGCTATCGGTCGCCAGGGAGTACTTAGCCTTGCGGGATGGTCCCCGCAGATTCGGACTCACTTTCACGTGTTGAGTCGTACTCAGGATCCCACTCGGCCCTCGCGCCTGTCACATACGGGGCTTTCACCCTGTGCCGCCGGCGATTCCGCGCCGTTCTGTTAGGTGCTCGGGTCCTACTCGTGGTCCTACTACCCCAGGGGGTTACCCCCCTGGTTTGGGCTCGTCCGCGTTCGCTCGCCGCTACTGACGGAGTCGAGGTTTCTTTCTCTTCCGCCGGGTACTTAGATGTTTCAGTTCCCCGGGTTGGCTCGGGTACTCCGGGATCAAAGCCCGTTTGACGGCTCCCCCGGACTTATCGCAGTCTGCCACGCCCTTGAGCCTCCTGGCGCCTAGACATCCCCCACACGCCCTTACTAGCTTGGCCGCACCGCCCCAACCCCCGCCACCCCGAGAACACAAGGTGAGAGGGACCGGGGCATTGGCCAGCTCCCGCCCCGGCGGGGACTTCCGCCGGGGCGACGATTCGATTCAGCCTTCCAAGGCCCGTGATATCTGAGTGTCAACGCCGACCCCGGGCTCGGCTCCGGGGGACCCCCGCCCGCCCGCCAGTTCCCTGGACAGACCGGCGAACACCCCCCGGCCCTCCTCCAGGGCCGTCGGTCAGATGCTACTCGCACACCCACGTTGTCAAAGAACTCGCGGATGACAGGTTTCCCCGCCACCCGACCAACCCTCAGCCCTGCTGTTAGGGTTGGATCCTGTCCGCAGACGTTGCAAGCACTTGTGGCACTTGGCTTTGCGTCCTTGGCTCAGTCACTTTATCGCGTCTTCATCCGCTGTCAACTCGTCCGACAAAAAAACTTCGTCAGACTCTCTTCAGCGGCACGAGGATCATTCAAGGAAACCCCAAATGACCGCACGTGACCGAGTCGACAAACTTCATATACGGATGTTTAGCATCCGCAATGGTTCGTCAAACTCGGTTCACTCAACCTAGTGATCAGGGAGGGGGCGCGGCCACTGCTGGTTTGATTTTTTTCCCCCACGGACCGGGTCGGGTTCGACTCCCGGTTCCAGACCGTTTTCGCATAAGATGGGCACTACTCATCAGTTCGGGGAGACAAAAGGTGGGCGGTGCCCGCCCTGCAAAGCCGATATGCCAGCTCCAAAATCGGGAGGAGAAACCGCCAGGCAAAAGGTGGGCGGTGCCCACCCTACAAAGCCGATATGCCAGCTCCGGAATCGTGAAGGGGAAACCGCCAGTTCGGGCTCAGACGAATTTGGTCAGCCCCGGCACGGCGACGGGCGGGTCGGGGAGCTGGGCGCCCCAGTCGTATTTGGGCGGGGTCAGGTCTTCCTTCGAATTCAGGGCCATTTCCCAGCTCACCTGCTGGCCGGTGTACGCCGCCATCCGGCCCATGATCGCGAGCAAACTGCTCTTCGCCATGTAATCGCCGTTGTTGATCGGCTTCCCGTTCCGGATGCTGGCGAACAGTTCGTCGTGCTCGGTCTGATACATCTGGTTCGTCGGGCCGGTGTAAAACCAGTCGGCGGCCGACCGGATCGACAGCCCGTCGGTCCGCTCCGAAAGCAGGGCCCGGCCTTTCGACCCGAGGACGTGAGCGCTCAAATCGTTCTTGCACCCCGGGTTCTGGCGGCAGCTGCTGACCAGCCTGGCGCCGGTCTTGTACTCGTAGACCACCGAGAAGTGGTCGTAGATGTTGCCGTAATCCGGACTGTTCAGGACCGTCCGCCCGCCGAGCCCCATCGCCCGGACCGGGTACTCCTCCTTCATCACCCAGGCGCACACGTCGAGGAAGTGGACGTGCTGCTCGACGTTGAAATCGCCCGACAGCCACGTGAAGTTGTACCAGTTCCGCATCTGGTAGTTCATGTCGGTCTGGCCGGGGCGCCGCGGCTTCGTCCACCGCCCGCCGCGGTAGTCGTTGGCGAAGAGGGCGACCACCTCGCCGATCTCCCCGGCGTGGATGCGGCGGACGGTCTCGCGGAACCCGTAGTCGTACCGCAGGCACAAGCCCGACACGACCGACAGCCCCTTCTTCTTTGCCAGCTCGCAGGTTGCCAGGACCGACCGCACCCCCGGCCCGTCGACCGCCACCGGCTTTTCGGCGAACACGTGCCGCCCCGCCTCGACCGCGGCTTTCAGGTGCAGGGGGCGGAAGTGCGGCGGGGTGGTGAGTAACACCACGTCGCACCGGGCGATCACCTCCTTGTACGCGTCGAACCCGACGAAGCAGCCGTCCGGTTTCACGTCCACTTTCGCGGCGACCTCGGCCTTCTTGCGGAGCGTGTCGAGGCTGGATTGCAGCCGGTCCTCGAACGCATCGGCCATTGCAACCAGCTTCACGTTCTTGTCGGCGGTCAGCGCCTGGACGGCCGCGCCGGTGCCGCGGTCGCCGCACCCGATCAGGCCGACCTTGAGGGTGTCGTTCCCGGCGGCGTGGAGAGCCGGGGAGGCGACGAAGGTACCAGCTGCGGCGGCGGACGCGGCCAGGAATTCGCGGCGGGAGGAGGTGGTCACGGCAGGCCCTCTCACGGCTTCAGAGGATGGATTTCGAACTTCCGAACGAATAACTCGAACCCTTCGCACTGGAGGAGAATCCTCCCGGCGGCGGGCGTCACGTTGTAGGCTTTGTTCACGGTCGTCCCGTTCACGATCACCGTGATCCGGTCCTTCTCACACACACATTCCACCTTCGTCCACTCGCCGAGCGGGCTTTCGACGTCGGCCTTACCCCGGGTGTCAAGCAGCTCCTTGAAGTCGGGGTCGTGGAAGTTCCACCACAGCTGCCGGTTCGTGAACACCTGCTTCATCCCGCCCTCGTTCCACCGGGGCCGCTTGTCAGGCCCGAGGGCGACATCGCTCGTGAGCTGAACCGGGATCGTCTTGCCCTTCTCATCAGTCCCGCGGATGACGATCAGGTCGCCGACGCACCCCTGGGCCAGCTGACACTCCACGCACGACATCCAGGTGCCGTTGGCACCGCCGTCGGGCCCGGTCCCGTGAAGGAGGATGCCGGAGTTGCGGACGAACTTCCCGCCGTCGGTCCGCTTCCCCCACCTGTACTCGACGACGAGATGGTAGTCGCGGTACGTCTTCTCGGTCGCGGCGTACCCGAATCCGTCGCCGGTGACGTGCAGCTGCCCGTCGGTCACGCGGAAAACCTTCCGCGGGTCCTCGCGCTTCGTGTCCTTCAGCCAGACGGTCAGGCCCGAGAGATCCTTGCCGTTGAAGAGAGAGGCAACCGCGGTTGGGGCGACCGCTTCATTCGGATCGGGATCGGCGGACAGAACAAGGGCGATCGGTATGAGAAGGGCCGCCAGGCAAACAACGAACCGGACCATGAGAGACCTCCCGACCCCACACACCCGTGAGTCCCCGCCGGGGCGGGGACTCACGGACGGGACACGTCTCACTTCCCGATCCTGTAGATCCCACGCCCGCTCGTGGTGGCGGTCAGCATGTACACTTCACCCTTCTCGTCCTCGCCGAACGAGTAGACGGGCAGGTTCCGCCCCTTGATCGGGCGGTTCTCGACCACCCGCCCCTTCGCCTCGTCGTACTTCAGGCCCCAGACGCGGCCCGATACGTAGTCGCCGTAGATGTAATACCCATCAAGTTCGGGAACCCGCCCGCCGCGGTAAACCGTGCCCCCGGTGATCGACTTGCCGACGTCGTGGTGGTACTCCCAGATCGGGTCGATGAGGTCCGCCCGCGGCCCGGACCCGAGCGCCCCGAACGGGTGCAGCCCCTCGCGCCGGTTCCACCCGTAGTTCCCGCCCTTACGGACGAGATTGATCTCCTCGTACAGGTTCTGGCCGACGTCGGCGGCCCAGAGCTGACCGGTCTTGCGGTCGAACCCCATCCGCCAGACGTTGCGCAGACCGTAAGCGTAAATCTCCGGGCTGGCGTCCTTCGTCCCGACGAACGGATTGTCCTTCGGGATCGCGTAGTTCTTGCCGCCCGTCTTCGCGTTCACGTCGATCCGGAGGACCTTACCGAGCAGGCTGCCAAGCTTCTGGCCGTTGTCGTACAGGTCGTTCCCGGCCCCGCCGTCCCCGTGCGTGACGTAGAGGTAGCCGTCCGGGCCGAAGCAGATCGTCCCGCCGTCGTGGTTCCAGAACGGCTTCTCGAACTTGATCAGGATCTCTTCCGAGGCGGGATCAGCCTTGTTCGGGTCGTCCTTGCTCACCCGGAACCGGGAGACGACGTTCGTGAGCACCTTCGTGTTCTTGGGCGTGTAGAAGACGAAGAACTCGCCGGTTTCCTTGTACTTCGGGTGGAACGCCATCCCGAGGAAGCCTTCCTCGTTCGTGTTGTCGTCGTACTTCACACGGTCCTGGAGATCGAGGAAGACGGCCGTCGACTGCTCTTTCTCGTCGTTTGTGAAGGCGTGGATCACCCCCTGCTGGGTAGGGACGAAAATGCGGTTGCTCCCATCGCCGGCGTGGGTCAACAGGATGGGCCGGAGCTGGTTCGGCTTGCCGGCGTCGGTCTCGTTCTTCCACCCGGTCCACTTCAGCTTCGAAAACGCGACGGACAGTTCCACCGGCAACGGCGACTCATCGACCTCGGCCCCCGGCACGGTCACCGGAACGGCGGTGAGGGTCCCGGCGGTCATATCCGGGACGAGGATCTGTTTGCGATCGAGGGTCATGCAGATGTCGGCGGCGGATTTGAACCCCTGTACTGCCAGCACCGGTTTTTCGCCCGGCCGCGGGATGACGAACACCCGGCCGCCCTTCCAGTCGCTGATGAACAGCCGGCCGTAGTTGTCCCAGGCAATACCGTCGACCACCCCGAGCCCCTCGGCCAGTTTCTCGGCCGCGCCGGTGGCCAGTTTCACACGGTACAAGGTTTCCGTACCGGTATCGCCAACGAGCAGGTGTGACGCCCCGTCGAGCGCGAGGCCGTTCGGCAGGTTGAGGCCCGGGAGCGTCTTTTCATCGACCACGAGGCTGACGAGCCCCTGCGGGGTGATGCGGTAGACTGCCCCGCCGTGCCCCTTCAGGTCGCCGGAGTCGCTCACGTAGAGCATCCCGCTCTCGGGGTCGACGGTGATGTCGTTCAGGAACAGCGGCGGCTTCGGGAAGGCGTTCGCCGGGGCGAAGAGCTCGACCTTCTTGGTGGCCGTGTCGACCCGCAGGACGCGGGTCTTGTCGGCGATGAACACCCACCGCGAGAACACGACGATCCCCTTCGGGTCGTCGAGCCCGTCGACGAACGGCGTGACCTTTCCGCCCTCGACGATGACGACCCGGCCGTCGCCGTCCTTATCGAACTCGCCGATCTCGCTGACGTACACCTTGCCGTCGGGGCCGACCGCGACCGACTCGGGGTTCTTCAAGCCCTCGACTAACGGTTTCGGGAGCTGGGCGGAGGCCGGCAGACTCGTAGCCAGCACCAAGGCGGCGATCAAGAGAGGTCGCTTCATCGGGAGATCCTTCGGGGTGTGATGCGGCCCGATCATATCCGCTGTCCGGGCCGCGCCGCAACCGGCTGGATCGAAACCGTAGAATGGTCTCGAAAGTCGGTCGCTCGCTCCGCGAGCGACCGACTTCGTTTGGGTCACGACGACTCGCGGAGCGGGTCAACTCCTTTTGGGGCTCGCCGATGCCGGGGTGGGACTGGGACGCGGTGATCATCGGCGCCGGGGCCGCCGGGCTGATGGCGGCCGTCCACGCGGCCGAGCGGGACCGGCGCATTCTGCTGCTGGAGAAGGGCCGCAAGCCCGGGGTGAAGATCCTGATGTCGGGCGGGACACGGTGCAACATCACCCACGACTGCGACGCCCGCGGGATCGTCGCCGCGTTCGGCCCGAACGGGAAGTTCCTCCACTCCGCGCTCGCCGCACTGGGGCCGCACGAAACGGTCGCGTTCTTCAACGCGGAAGGAGTGGCGACCAAGGTCGAGGAGACGGGAAAGGTCTTCCCGGTGAGCGACCGCGCGGTTGACGTGCTGGAAGCGATCTTGCGCCGGCTCCATCGGAGTGGCGCCACCCTCTCCACGAGCGAGCCCGCGACCGACGTCCGGCCGCTCCCCGAGGGAGGGTTCCGGGTGGTCACGCCCCTCCGCGACGTGACCGCCGAGCGGGTCCTCATTACGACCGGCGGGAAGTCGTACCCGGGGTGCGGGACTACGGGCGACGGGTACGCGTTCGCCACCGCCTTCGCACATACTATCGTCCCGACCCGCCCGGCCCTCGTGCCGCTCACCGTACAGGCGGCCTGGGTCGGAGAGCTGCGCGGCATCACCCTCCCCGACGTCACGCTCAAGGTCATGGAGAACGGCAAGCCGCTTTGCTCGCGGCGGGGGTCGATGCTGTTCGCGCACTTCGGCCTGACCGGCCCCGCCCCGCTCGACGTGAGCCGGGCGGTGAGCGGCCACCCCGCGCCCGCGACCCTCACGCTCGAAGCGGACCTCCTCCCCGGCGAACCCGAACAGCAGCTCGACGACTTCCTCAAGACGGAATCGCTGGCCTCGGGCAAGAAACAGCTCGCGGTCGTGCTGGCGGACAAGCTCCCGCGGCGGGTATGCGACCAGCTGCTCGGCCTGACCGGGCAGGCGGCGGACCGCAAGGCGGCCGCGCTGAGCAAAGCGGACCGGTCGAAGCTGGTCGCGGCGGTGAAGCGGTTGCCGATCCCGCTGAGAGGGACGCTCGGGTTCGAGAAGGCGGAGGTGACGGCCGGCGGGGTGAGTCTGGACGAGGTCGATTCTCGCACGATGCAAAGCAAGTGGGTGGCGGGTCTCTACCTCGCGGGCGAGGTCCTGGACCTCGACGGGTGGATCGGCGGGTACAACTTCCAGTCGGCCTGGAGCACCGGCTGGCTCGCCGGGCGGCAGCTGTAGTACGTGGTGCGGTTGAAATGCGGTTTGGCAGGGTTGCTTGGGGCTGCTTGTAGGGTGGGTCGAGTCATCGAGGCCCACCGAGATTAACACCGGTGGGCCTCGATGACTCAACCCACCCTACAAAAATCGAACATCTCCACCGAACATGTCCATCGGTCAACGCACGAACCGGTAGGCCAAAAACAAGCCCGCCAGGATCACGAGCCCCAGGCTCGACGCGAAGTTGCCGAGCGCCTTCCAGCGGAGTTTCCGGATGAAAGCCGTGGCGTCCGGATTGGCGTAGTAATCGGTGGTGGCCTGGACCCGCGCCTCGTGGTCGAACCGGTCGTACTGGGTGTGCCCGGCCGCGGTCATCTTCTTCACCGCCTTCTGGTGGACCTGGAGGACCTCTTCCATCGGCCGGTCGGGTGCCGCCTGGCGAACGTAGATCGGCGTCTTCACCGACTCCGACCGCGCGTCCGAAGTGAGTACGACCGCCCCGTCCTGGAACGGCGTGTAAAAGTAGTAATGCGGTTCGTCCTTATCCAGACTGTGGATCGAGGCGAACGCCTGGTGGTCCGCTGCCGCAAAGGAAAGGTCCCACACGGCGGCCCCGGTCGGCGGGTTCTCGACCTTTATCCCCAGCGGGTGGAAGCCCAACCCGGTCAGGGCGTCGATCAGGTCACGGACGGGACGGGCGTAATCGGCCGGGTCGATCTCCTGCTCCTCGAATTCGCTCCGGATTTTGCCGGGGAACATCAGCCTGAGAAACGTCTGGAGGTTCGGAAGCCCCCACACGGCAAACGCGACGAGGGTAATGACCAGGAAGATGATTTCGCGTCCCATGTCCGCCCCCGTCTTCGTGAGACCACTTTCAGACCCATCCATCCCTCGCAATTGCGAGGGGAACCGGAGCCGGAAAGTTCAGGGGAAAAACAGTTTTGTCGTTACGACGTTAACGTCCGGTGAACGAGCGTCTTGTGGGGTGAGTTAGTCTGGGGTTTTCCTCGCCCGTAGGAGCCCCCGTGATGGCCGTGCAAGATCCTCGTATCGTGGAACGCTGGCGAACGACCTTCGCC
>JAQGHQ010000402.1 GCA_028288765.1 Gemmataceae bacterium
CGGTGTACTGGGTCACTATCTCCGTCCAGAAGGGATACCCTTCGGTATCCGCGGAGGCCCACTACTTCCTCGGTAACGAGGCGGTCATGGAGGAGGACGAAGACCCGTTCGCCCCGGACTTCTGGGACTCCTACCGCGAGACCGCGGTCGCCGAGGCGGTCGCGGAAATCACCGGGGCGGGGTACACCATTGCCGCTGTCGTTTCGGACCAACCGTGTAACCGGGACGAGCTGCCCGAAGACCTCGTCCCGTACTACGACGAGGCCGAGGACTCCGGCTCGTGTCTCGTCTTCATCCACGACGACGAACCGTCGGAAGAGGACGAGCCGGGTGCCGGGGTGTGACGGCGGCCGGCCCGAGCGTCACTCCCGCTCGCCCTCATCCGCGGTGGTCGCCAGGAAGCTGAGGACCCGGCCGGCGACCGCCTCGCCCTGCTCGGCGCAATCGCCCATCGCGACCCCGCGGTATGCGTTCCCGGTCAGGAACAGCCCGTGGTGTTTGGCGGCGGCGGCGTCGATTCGGGCTACCCGGTCGAGATGGCCGATCACGTACTGCGGGATCGCCGCCGGCCACCGGACCACCCGGCGGAACACCGGCTCGCCCGTCACCCCCATCGCGACCTTCATCTCCGCATGAACGGCCCGCCCCAGTGTGTCGTCGTCCCAGTCGACCACCTCCGCCCGGTGGACCCCTCCGCACAGCGCCCGCCACAGTACGAACCCGTCCGGCGCGCGGCCCGGGTAGATCGACGAACACCACTGCACCCCGAGCACGTCCCGCCGGGTGTTCTGCGGGGCGATGTACCCGAACCCGTCCGGGGCCGTCGGGCAGTCCGTCTTGCGGTAGCCGAGGGCCACAACGGCGATCCGGTTGTACGGGATCCCGGCGACGTCGTCGGCGAGCGGGGCGTCGAGGTCGGCGAGGATCTCCGCCTGTTCGTAGGCCGGGCAAGCCAACACGACCGCGTCCGCCGACCACGCATCCCGGCCGTCGCCCCGAACACCCCACCCGGCCACCCCCACCGCCGGCCACAGCGACTGGACCCGCACCCCCGTCCGCACCGCCGGCCCGAGCTGGTTGGTGAGCCCGTCGATCAGGACCCGCAGCCCCGCGCGAAAGGACCACATCCGTTGCGGCCCCGGCCTGGGTTCGCCGCGCGCCTCCGCTTCCTGTCGCCGTTTCTTCGCGGCCCGCATGAACCCGCGGATAATACTCCCCGCCTCCCGCTCCATCACCGGCAGCCGCGGGAACGCGGCGGCCACACTCAGCTGCGCCGGGTCGCCGCCGTGGATGCCGGTCACGAGCGCGTCGGCGAAGACGTTGGCCGCCTCCCGACCGGCCCGCCGGGTGACGAACCCGGCGACGGACTCGTCGGGCGGGAGGTGGTCGGGGGCGCGGCGGAACGGCTCGGTCAGGAGCTGCCACTTCCCACGGAGGCTGAGGAGTGGAGTGGTGAGCAGGCCGAGCGGGCCGCCCGGCAGCTTCCGGAGCTTCCCCCCGAGGAACAGGTATCGGTTCTTCCGGGCGGCCTCACTCCCGGTGATGAGCTGATCGGCGAGGCCGAGGTCGCTACAGAGACTGGGTACGGCAGGGGTCCGGTCGAGGAACCCGTTCGGCCCGGTCTCGACCCGGAACCCGTCGTGGTCCTCGGTGCCGATGTTCCCACCCGGCCGCGATTTGTGTTCCAGGACGGTGACCGCTAGCTCCGGGTCGGCCTGCTTCAGCCGGAAAGCGACGGACAGCCCGGTCAGGCCGCCCCCGACGATGACGACGTGGGGCATGAGTTGGGCGCCTCGGGTGGGTCAGGAGAGCATCCCGACGACCTCGGGATTTCCGCCGTCAGGCTTGACCAACACCTTCACCCGCAAATGCTTCCAGGGGACGCCGGCATGGGCGGAAAAACCGTTCTCACCGGTCACATCGAGCTGTGTCCCGACCAGGAGCTCCGTCCGGAAGTCGGCCGGGTCAGGCCATTCGCCCAACACCTTCCAAGGTGGTCTCATCCCCACCCGGGTGTATGGGCCGGCCTTAACTGTACCCGCTCAGTGTTACTGTCTCAACCGCCCACCCGGCAAGCGGCCGGTTTCCGTTCTACACTTCCCAGCGCTCTGACAGCTGACCATCCGGACACCTCTACCATGCTCCTCTTCTGCCCCGCGTGTCAGTCCGCGTTCACCGGCGTGTCCAGGTGCCCCCGGTGCGGCGGGCTGTTGCTGACGCCAGAGGAATCGCCGGCCCTTCCGGAGGTGCCGGGCCACGCACCTCCGGCCCTCCTCCACCCGACCCCGGCCGGCCGGGTGCTCGTCGGGATGGTTGTGGCCTTCGGCCTGTACCTGGGGCTGCGTAAGCTGACCATTGGATGGCTACTGGCGACCGTGACGGATCCGGACGCCTGGTGGCTGACCCCGGAGGGGCTGGTGGGCGTGTTCGGGCTCCAGGCAGGGGCGGTGTTGTTCGGGTCGGTTCTGGCCGCGGCCGGCCGGGTGCGGGGGTCAACGCTCGGGGCGGCAGTCGGCGGGCTGTGCGGTGGGCTGTTCCTGACGGTTGAGATCGTGGCCGGGGCGCCGAGCGGCCAGCTGGTGCTCCTTCTCCAGCCGCTGATTCTCTCGCTTGGCGGGGCAATCGCCGGCGTTGCCGGGGCCTGGGTGTGGGCGGCCGTCCCGGAACTGGACATGCCGGTCCCGGCGGGCAAAAAGCAGAGCTCGATTCAGCTCAACGTCGACGCCCCGGGTGAAGGCAGCCGGCCGACCGTGTGGCTGCGGGTGGGGGTCGGGGTGGCGGTGATCGTGGCCGGGGTGGGACTTGCGGAGAAGGTCCGGGGCGGGGCGGAAAAGGTGTCCGGTGGGATTCTCAAGGTGGAATCCCGGGGGCAGGCGAGGTTCCTGAGCTGGCAGATCGCCACGCTCGCGGTGCTGGCCGGTGGGGCGTGGGCCGGGGCCGGGACCGGGGCCGGTCTGCGGCACGGGGTGTACGCCGGCTTGCTCGGCGGGCTCGGGGTGGTCGGGCTGACCGCGGCCAGGGGGGAGCTTTCACAGCCGGCGGAGTATCTGCTCAGCCAGATGAACCTCGCCGGTGCGAGCGCGCAAGATCCGGCCGCACTCGCGGGATTGGGGTGCGGAATCCTTGCGGCCGGGCTGGTCGGCGGCTGGTTCGGGGGGCAACTATTCCTCCCCCTGGCGCCTGTCCATATGAGGAACCGGAAACTCCGTCTCGGCGGAGATTAAAGACGACCGACACGGCGGCAGCTCGCACAGCGAGCATCCACACGCCGTCCGAATTCCCCTACCCCATCGAGTGTCCCCGCCAGGAGTCGAACCTGGTCCGCGACCTTCGCAGAGTCGCGTGCTTCCGGCACACCCCGAGGACCTCTTCGCAGAAGATGACCGCCCCGGACGGCCGGAGGTTCGGGTTCCCCCTCGGTGCATTGGTCGTTCGCCCGGATTCCTGATGCCGTCAGAAGTGGGTCGGCCGCACCAGCTGCGCAAGCTGTATCGATCGTGCCGGTTCCCCACTCCTTGCCCGAAGCCCCTTCCCCTTCCTTCCGTTGCAACCCACCTTTCCCCGACCGAAAGATAACGATATGGGACCGCCGTCCTGACTCCCCGGTGGGATCCGACCGTGATCCGTTTCGCCGCCGCCGTGCTGTCCGCTTCGCTCGCAGGGTGTGCGACCCACCGCTCTGCCGGGGAAGGGCCGAGTGCGGCCTCCCCACATGCAACTCTTGCCGCTTCCACGCCGGGTGTCGCCCGGGGCGCCACCCCGGAAGCCGGGAAGCCAGACCTGGCCGAAGTCCGGTCGCTCGAAAAGACGCTCCGCAACCTGCTCCTCCAGAACCTGCCCGACCCGATCGTTCAGTCCGCGCGGGGGTGGGGCCAACAGAAGGAGGGGGTGATCGGGGTGAATTTCGAGAAGGACGGACCGCGACTGCGATCGGAGTCGATTCGGGGGATGCGGAACGACGGGGTGTGGCGGCGGGTGGCGGTGCGGGCGGTCGACCCCGAAAAGACGCTCGCTCTGGGGATCGCCGACCCGGCGTTCCCGGAACCCGGTCGGGCGACGTTCACGGCCATGCTCGGGGTGGACTGTGCGATCCGGTTCGAGCAACAGCTGTGGCGGAACGGGACCCGGCTTTACAGCGGGGAGACCCGCGGCCGGTGCCGGGCCGCCGCCGCGCTCAAGTGCGAGGTCGTTTCCCGCACGGAGACGAAACCCGGAAGCCTGTTGCCCGATTTCGTCGTCCGGGTGCGGGTGACGGACGCCCAACTCTTCTACGACGATCTTGTGATCGAGCACACGGCGGGGGTCGGCGGAGACGCGGCGAAGCTGCTCGGTCAGGCTGTTATCGACGCCGTCAAGCAGGCGAAGCCCGACCTGGAACGCGACCTGCTGAAGAAGGCGAACGCGGCGATCGTGAAGGCCGCCGACACGAAGGAAGTACGGGTCTCGCTGGACTCGTTCCTGAAGGGCGGCCCGATGGTCGGGCGGAAAAAGTGAGTCACAGGTCCGCAGGCCACAAGTCCCACGTCATCAAATCCTTCGCGCCGCCCAGACTGTGCGGCCCCCAGACTTGAGACTTCCTCTTGTGTGGTTTCCCCCGTCAGCGTATACCGTGCCCTCCCCGCGGCCGGGTCGCCAGGATGGCACCGGCCCCCCTGGCAAGGAACGCCGCATGTCCCGCCCGTTTCTCCCATTCGTTATCCTGATCTGCTCCCCGCTCACGTCGCTCGCGAACGATCCCCTCTCCGTCACGCTCCCGGATGTCGCACCCGCGGCCGACGGGGCTGACGCCCTCCGCGACGCCCGGACGCTGTTCAAGCAAGGCAAGTACGTCGAGGCCGAGGCGAAGTTCGCAGCATCACGGGGGCAGGCGCAGTTCACGGAAGGCGAAACCGCGGCGTGGGCGTACTGCCGGGTCCGGGTCGCGGCCGACGCGGTGAACAAGCCGACGTGCGACGCGGCGACCGCGGCGGCGGTCGAGAAGAACGTGACCGAGGCGATTCAGCTCGCCCCGAACAACGCCGGGCTCCAGAAGATCGGGCAGGCGGTACTCGCCGTCGCCCGGCAGCGGAAGGCCGGTCCCGGTCGGCAGCCCGGAGTGGCCGCGAACCCTGCGGGCGGCGGGTCGGCGGCGCCGACCCCGGCTGTCCCCATCCCGGCCGGCTGGGACGTGATCGACATGCCCAGCTTCCGGGTGACCTACAAGGGCACCAAGGCGGTAGCCGAGACGGTAGCCCGGGCGGCCGAGACGAAGCGGGAGGAGATCTTCAAGCGGTGGAGCGGGCCCCCGGGCGGGGCGTGGTCTCCAAGATGCGAGATCGTCCTGCACCCGACCGCCGAGAGCTACGCGACGATGACCGGCAAGCCGGCCGAGGGGGCCGGGCATGCAACGGTCCGGCTGGCGGACGGGCGCGCGACCGAGCGGCGGATCGACCTCCGGGCCGACGACGACGGGGTGGTCGCGAATACCCTGCCCCGGGATCTCACGCACGTGGTGTTGGCGGACCTGTTCCCGCACACGCCCCCGCCGAAGTGGGCGGAAGAGGGCATGGCGGTACTGGCCGCGTCGCCGGAGGAAGTGGGCCGGTACACCCAGACGCTCCCGCGGTGTCGCCGTACCGGCGAGCTGTTCACGGTGCCGGTGTTGATGGAGATGAAGGAGTTCCCGGCGGCGGACAAGATCACCGGGTTTTACTGCGGGAGCGTGTCGCTGGTTGACTACCTCGTGCGACTGAAGGGGGAGAAACACTTCAACACGTTCCTGCGGGACTGCCAGCGGTACGGGTCGGCCCAGGCGCTGAAGCGGCAGTACGACATCGACGGCCCGAAGGCCCTGCAGGACGCATGGCTGCGGGCGATGTCGCAGGTCGTCCGTGGGCAGGCGCCGTGACCCACCGGCTCACGGCTTCTTGATCGCGTACAGCGTCTTCTCGGTCGCGACGTATAGCACTCCGCCCGCGACGGTGGGGGGAATCCGGATCGGGGCGTCGAACTCGATCTTCGCGAGCAGGTACTTCGTCTCGATCTCCTGCCGCTTCCCACGCCGGAAGGCCCGTGACGCGCCCAGGTCGGGTGCATTCGGGTCGAGGTCGTCGATCGACGCCGGGGTCTTGGTGTGCTTCCAGACGTACAGGTCGCCGTGGTCGTTCCCGATGAAGACCTTCCCGTCCGCGTAGTAGCACGACCCCCACATCGCCGACTTGGTGTCGTAACTCCAGTAACGATTGCCGGTCCGGGCGTCGAAGCAGTGGACATACCCGGGCAGTTCGCCAACGTAGAGGACGTCATCCACGATACACGCGGTGCTCATCGTCCGGCCGAACTTGTAGCCGCGGACGGCCCACTTCCGCTTCTCCTCCCCGCCGTAGTACCAGCTGAGGGCTGACGTCCGGTTCACCGGGGCGGCCGGGTCGAAGTTGTTGTCCACGGGCGATACGTCGCGGTCTTTGTTCCGCGCTCCGTTCTCGATTGCCCGGGCCAGGTCGATGCACCACATCCGGCCGACCCCGTCGGTATGTTCCGGGTCCTGCCCGACCGCGATGTAGACCCGCCCGTTGTGAACCACTGGGGTGGCTACGAAGTCGCTCTTGTTCCCGACCCCGCCGAGTTCGTACACGGCGCCTTTCGGGTTGCCGTCGAACTTCCAGAGGAGCTTGCCGGTCGTCGGGTCGAAGGCGCGAATCCACCCGTCCCCGCCGGGGAAGATAACCTGCGGGACGGGTTCGGCCGCGTATGCCGGGCTCGACCACTGGCCGTGCAGGATGTTCTTCCCGGGTGAATTGTCCTTCCACCGGAGTTTGCCGGTGTGCCGGTCGAGGGCGATGAAGCTCGGGGCGTCGGGCGACGGGATGTTGACGTGCCCCTCGTCCACCCCGTTCCCGGTCACGACGAACACCGCATCGTCGATGACCAGGGGCGAGGAGGCGGATGCACGGTGCGGGAACACGCCGAGTTCCTTCTCCATGTTGAATTCCCAGATAACGTCGGCATCCATCGGGGTCTGGTACTTCTCGGTTTGGATACCCTGGTTTCCGTTCGTGAACCCCTTCAGGTCGATGCACACCACTGTGCACCGGTTGTTGACCACATACACCCGATCCCCCACCACCGAAGGGGTGGAGCAAACACCCACTTTCGGCCAGTCTGGGTCCACGCCCGCAAACGGGCGCCGGTCGAACACGGCCTGCCAGAGGAACTTCCCGGTCTTCTCGTCGAAGCACATGAGGATGTTCTTGTCGACCGGCTCCCCCTCATCGTCAGCTTTCCTGCGGGTGTCCCGGTTATTCCGGGGCCGTTCGTTGTTCGTGCCCACCAGCACCACCCCGCCGGCGACCACCGACTGGGTATAGCAGTGGGACCCGAGGTCCGCCTTCCAGAGGGATTGCCGCCCGGGGTCGAACTTTTCCGGGATGTTGCGGTCGATCAGGTTCGCCATGTTCCGGCCGGGCGACCCGCCGAACATCGGCCAGGTCGTCCGCGCCGCCTCCGGCCGGACCGGGGCGGACGCGAGCGGGACCGCGAGGACCGGCAGGGCGAGCAGCGGTAGGAGTCGGGACACGGTCGACCCTCGTGGCGGGGCGGGCCTTGATTCTCGCACGCTCCCACCGCCGCTTTCAAACCGTCACCCCGGCTTTTCGGTTGACGCGTCCGCCGGGAGAGTTGATACTTCGGTCATGACCGCCGTTTCGCGGCGGTCCCCACCCGGGCCACGCCATCCGGCAGCCCACCGCTCGCTATCAACTTCCGCACGCCGAGGACACTTCTCATGCTCCAGCTCAACGGCTCACGCCGGCATCCCGACTGCGACGGCAAGACCCGCCGCGACTTCCTTAAGATCGGCACCCTTGGGGCAACAGGGCTGACCCTCCCGGCTCTGCTCCAGGCCCGGGCGAAGGCGGCCGACGCTGGGTCGCCGACGCGGAACACCTCGGTCGTCTGGCTCTGGCTCGGCGGCGGACCGACCCACGTCGAGACGTTCGACCCGAAGATGTCCGCCCCGGCCGAGTACCGGTCGGTCACCGGGGCGGTGAAGACGACCCTGCCCGGGGTCGAGCTGGGCGGCAACTTCGGGCAGATGGCGAAGATCGCCGACAAGATGGCGTTCGTCCGCAGCTTCGCCCACCGGAACAGCGGGCACGGCGGCGGCACCCACTGGGTGATGACCGGGTACGACTTCGCCGCGGCCGACAACGGCGCCCCGGCCAACAAACCCGGGATCGGGGCGGTCGTCGCCCGGTACCGCGGGGCGAACAACTCGCGCACCGGCCTGCCGACCTACGTCCGGATGGGCGGCATCCTCGGCGACGGCCCGTCGTGGCTCGGGGCGCCGTACTCCCCGTTCGACGTCCAGGGCCGGGCCCGGTCGAACATGACCCTGTCGGTCGCCGCCGACCGGCTCGACGACCGCAAGACCCTGCTGAAGAACTTCGACTCGGTAGACCGCGGGCTCGACGCGACCGGCCTGATGGCCGGGATGGACAGCTTTGAGCAGCAGGCGTTCGACCTGATCCTGAGCCGGGCGAAGGACGTGTTCGACCCGAAGCGGGAAGACCCGAAGGTCCGCGACAAGTACGGGCCGGGGCTCGGTGAGCAGATGCTGATGGCCCGCCGGCTGTGCGAGGCCGGGGTCGGGTTCGTGACCATCCACTACGGCGGGTGGGACATGCACGGCGGGATCAAGACCGCGATGGACAGCCTCGGGCCGAAGGTGGACCGGGCGGTGTCCGCGTTCGTCGACGATTGCGGCGACCGGGGCCTCGACCAGGACGTGCTGCTGGTGATCACCGGCGAGTTCGGCCGGACCCCGCGGATCAACGGCAGCGCCGGCCGCGACCACTGGGCCCCGCTCAGCACCCTCGCCCTCGCCGGGGGCGGGCTCCGGATGGGACAGGTGATCGGCGAGTCGACCGCCAAGGCGGAGGTCCCGAAGACGACCCCGGTCACCCCACAGGACCTGATGGCGACCGTGTTCCACGTCCTCGGTCTGCCGCAGGAGATTCAGTACAAGGACCCGACCGGCCGGCCCACCCCGATGGTCGTCGGCGGCAAACCGATCGCCGAACTGGTGTAGAGAGACTCTCACCACAATGGCACGAAGACCGCACAAAGGGTCACAAACGAAGAGAGGATTGAACTCATCTTCTTTGTGACCCTTTGTGCGGTCTTCGTGCCTTTGTGGTGAGACGTCTTATTTTGCCGTCTCCCGCGGCCGGGCGAGCTTCACCACCAGCCGTTCGACCTGCACCCGTTCCGGGAGCGGGTTCCCGCCCTTGAGCCCGAAGTTGATCTCGACCAGCCACCCGGTCAACTGGCCGAGACGGCGGAGACCGAGCCAGCGGACTTGCTTCTCCACACTCTGGCGGCGGAACCCCGGAATCCGCACCGCCTCCATCGCCGGGATGAGCGATTGCCCCTGCGCGAGCTGGCGGCCGACCGCGGCGAGCTGACGGAGCTGCCACGTGAGCGGGCCGAGGACGGCCATGGGGTCTTCGCCCTCCGCGAACAGGGTTTCAAGAATCCCGAGGGCGACGGCCGGTGTCCCGTCGCCGACCGCGTCCATGATCCGGAACACGTCCGCGGACTTGCTCCGGCCGACCAGCCGGTCCACGTCCGCGGCGTCGATCGCGGGCTTCTTCCCGACCGCGACCGCGAGCTTGTCGAGCTCCTGGTTCAACAGCCCCATCGCCGGGCCGACGAGTTCGACCAGCAGGTCCGCAGCGTCCTGGTTCAGCTTTTTCCCGTGCCGGACCCGGGCCCACTGGGTACACCAGGCCGGCAGACGGCTCGCGGGCGGGGCCTTACACGCGATCTTGGCAACATCGGGCAGGGCCTTCGCGAGTTTGGTCGATTCGGGGAACAGCTTCACCTCCAGAACGAGGGTGCCGACCGCCGACGGGTGGGCGACGTACCGTTCGAGGGACGGGCGGTGCTCAGTCACGAACGGATCGGCGGTCTCGACGACCACGATCCGGCAGGGGCTGAGGAAGGGGAGCGTGTCGAGGTCGTTGCGGACGGTGGAGAAGTCGAGCTTGTCGCCCTGGTAAACGGATACGGCGAACGCGGGGTCGGCGTCCCCGAGGGCGGCGGAGATGATCCCCTCGCGGACCTGCCGCTTGAAGAAGTCCTCGTCGCCGACGAGGGCGTACACCGGCTGCCGCTTCGCTTTCGCGGACTTGTCGAGGAACTGGAGGGCGTCCATGTCCGGTTCCGGCCTCCCTGGCGAGCGGGGCATGAGCCCCCTGATTCTTTCCATCCGGCTTCGGCTGAGATCCCGCGTGGACACCCGATCGGCTTGGTGTAGTGCCGGCTGTGCCGGCCGTCAGCACGTTCGGGTCGTGGTGCGGCGGCCGGCACAGCCGGCACTACAAGACGTCCTTACGCTCGCCCTTAGATGTGGTACATCAGCGACACTTCGTTCGCGGCCGGCTTGGCTCCTTTGAGTCGGAGCTTCGGCTTCTCCAGCACCACCGTCGTGTCCGCCGGGACGGACTCGGTGAGCCAGACGTTCGACCCGATCACCGCCCGTTCCCCGATCACCGTCTGGCCGCCGAGGATTGTGGCGTTGGCGTACACCACCACCTCGTCCTTCAGCGTCGGGTGCCGCTTGTAGCTCCCCTTCATCAGGCCGCCGTCGTCGTCCTTGTTGAAGCTCAGGGCCCCGAGCGTCACCCCCTGGTACAGCTTCACTCCCCGGCCGATCTCGCACGTCTCCCCGATCACCACCCCGGTCCCGTGGTCGATGAAGAACCCCGGCCCGATATCTGCCCCCGGGTGGATGTCGATCCCCGTCTTCGAGTGGGCGAATTCGGTCATCATCCGCGGGATGAACGGCACCCCGAGCCGGTGCAGCTCGTGGGCGGTCCGGTAGATTGTGATCGCCTCCAAACCCGGGTAGCTGAAGATGATCTCGTGGTGGCTGCGGGCCGCCGGGTCGCCCCGGTACGCGGCGTCCACGTCCTGCTCCAGCACCTTTCGCACGTCCGCCAGCCGGCGCAGCAGCTCCACCGCCTTCGGTTGGGCCATCGCCTCGAAGTCGACGTGCGGGGACTCGTGGCAGAGCTCGTGACGTAGGGCCCGGGCGATCTGCGTGGTGAACTTGTCGTGCAGGGAATCGATCAGGCTCCCGACGTAGTACCCAATATTCCCGATGTGCAGGTTTTGCCGCTTCCCGTACCCCGGGTAGAGCACCTCGAACAGGTCGCCCACGATCTCGGCCACCCCATCCCGGCTCGGCAGCGGCTCGTGGGCGAGATGATTCATCCGGCTGCATTCGGTGTACGTCTCGACCAGCTGGTCGGTGATCGCGGGCAGCTCTTCCTTCAACCGAATGTCCGTCGCCATAACGACTCCATCCCTGTTCGGGACAGAAACGGGTAATTCACAGAGAAAATCAGGTTCGAGCGCTGCGCGAACCGTGCGGTCCACCTTTAGGGATCGTATCCGGTGCCCGAGCGGACCGTCAACGACTCCCGAAATAAGGGTCGGGTGCGACCCGGCCGAGGTTCAACGAATCCAGAGCAGATCCCGGTGACACGAAGCGCGGCATTCCGCACGAGTGGACACCCGCAAATTGCACGCTGGTTCGGCAGCTAAACCAGACCTCGAGCGGCGGTCGCGGAAAGCGGGGATTGTCGGATTTGTCACAAGGGCTACTCAAGTTGCAACTTGTGATCAGCCCAGCGGTATCGAACCGGGCTTCGCGGGAGTTTGGCACTGCCGCTGCTATTACGTATTCCAGCAGGCCGAAGCCGAACCGGACGGTTGAACCGAGGGGAGAGGCGGTATCAGCCGGCGGCTCGGAGGACGGCCTCGCTAACTCAATCACCCGGGTGTGTAAGCAGAGGGGAGAGGCTGCTTACTACCCGGGTGATTTGTTTTCTTTCGCATGCGGGCCGGACGCGGTAGCGTCCGACCCGCCGTTTCATGTCTCAGATCGACGTCTTCGGTGGTTTCGTCACCTTACGGACGGTCGGGGTTCGCCGGGAGTTCGACCGCCCGGCTCGGCTCGTCCGAGATGATGGGATTGTCCTCCGCACCGCCGTACCCTTCCTTCTCGGCCTCGTCCTCGACCCCCGGTAGTTCGGTCCGCATCCGCAGGTACACGACGTACCCGCACAGCCCGATTACCCACTCGACCACGCGGAGGGCCAGGCGGGACGCGACCCCGGTGCTCGGCGTCCGCCCGGACAGCTTGTACAGCCCGGCGAACGCTGCCTCCCCGACCCCGACCCCGCCCGGGGACACAGGCAGCGCCTGGACGATGTACCCGATCGGGCAGATGACCATGTGCTCGGGGAGGGTGGCCAGGTCGACCGCGGGGTTGTCCGGGGTGAACCCGCGAGACGCGAAGTGGAATGCGAACACCATGCAGAGGTGGCAAACGGCCGAGATCCCGACCCCGAGTAAGATGGTCCGCGGCCGCTGCCGGTACACCCATACCGCGTACCACATCTCGGCGAGCGACCGGCCGACCTTCGGAAGGGCTTTCAACCGGCCGGCGAACCGTTCGACCCGGCGGACCGGGAGGAACCCGATCAGGATGTACCCGGATGTGGCCCCGCCGGCGAGAACAGCGGTCACCTTCACCATCCACTGGAGGTCGGGGTTCGCGACCAGCCGTTCGTCCCCGGCGGCCCAGGCGATCGACCCGGAGACGGCGACAAAGAGGATCAGCCCGAACAGGCCCATCGCCCGGTCGATCAGGACGGTGGCGACGGCGGCGGCCTTCCGCCCCGGCTGCTCCCGGGCGATGAAGTACGCCTTGAGCAAGTCTCCCCCGACCGCCCCGGGAAGGAAGGTGTTGTAGAAGACCCCGACGAACCCCAGGCGCAGCGCGTTCCGGACGGTGAACGGAAGGTCGAGAGCCCGGACCAGCAGGAACCAGCGGACCAACTGAAGGGTCAGGGCGGAGGCCATCAGCAGCCCGGCGAGGACGAGCGGGACCGGGTTGAGCGGCCGTTCGAGCAGGGTTTCGAGCCCGACTGTCCCTGTGGCCGAGTCTCCGGCCCAGTACTTCGAGATGACCCAGGCGAGCAGTCCGAACCCGAGCCCGTACTTGAGCAACCCTTTGGCCCACGCGGCCGCGTGCTTCTTCACGCCCGTTCCCCTGGTGTTGCGCCCGGTGGGCAAGGTGCTCGGCCGCGGTAAAAGGTCTGGTGTCATGATGCGCAGATTGTGCAGACATTCCGGGAAAGTGTCCAGCCGAGCCGGTCAGTCCGGCGGGCGGGGCGGAAAAGTCGACTGGATACAGGGGATGGGTTGACACCCCCGGGACGAGCCGATAGCCTGATCTCACCAACGAGGGGGTGTAGCTCAGCTGGTAGAGCGCTTGAATGGCATTCAAGAGGTCAGGAGTTCAACTCTCCTCACCTCCACTCGGCAAGCCCTGGTAACACCAGGGCTTGTGTCATTTCAGAGGGCATCTGGCCGATGCTCCGGGTCGCGCGTGTGACGCGCATTCGGGATTCAGCGGCCGGTGGGTTAATGGTCGGATGTTCACACCAGCCCAAGAACCCGGCCATTGTGGTCCATTTCCCCGAACTCGGTGACGGTCGTGCCATCCCCACGGGGCGGCATGACCACCCGTCCGAGGCGATTTGCACACTTCCCAATTACGCTTCCGGAACCCCCGAACCACACATGGCTTCCGGCAAGATGACCGAGGTGAATGGTTAAGATTAGTTAAGATTTACCGATTTCCGGCCGGCGCGCGTCGCATCGAGCGACTCAACCCGGCGGTGATTAACTCTCGTTAACTCATTAACTATACATTTGTACATACAGAGACTCACGCCCCGGGCTCTTGCCTGTCGCTCTGGTGATGAGGCGGCTGCACCACTCGCCCGAGCCCGCCCGGTTACGCCCGAACCAAATGCGACCGCCGCACCGGGGTCCTGCATCAGAATAGCGTGAGCTGTTGACCCGGTCGGCGGAAGCCGGCGGCCGACAGGGCGGGCATCGCGTCGGACAGACCGGCTTTCTGCCGGGTCACCCGAAACAGCCGATTGAACGTATCCGCCCAAAGCCCCTCGCCCCGCATCCGCGACCCGAACCGCGGATCGTTCAGCTGTCCCCCGCGGACATCGCGGATCCGGCCCAGCACCTTGTCTACCCGATCGGGGTAGTGGCGGGTCAGCCAGTCGGCGAACATGTCCTTCACCCCGAGCGGCAGACGCAGCACGACGTAGTAAGCGGCGATAGCCCCGGCGTCGGCCGCGGCCCGCAGGATGGCCGGGGCTTCGTGGTCGGTCAGCCCCGGGATCACCGGGGCTACCATCACCCCCACCGGCACCCCCGCCTTCCTCAGCTCCCCGACTGCCCGCAGCCGGGCGGCCGGGGCCGAGGCCCGCGGCTCCATCTTCCGGGCCAAGTCGGCATCGAGCGTTGTGATCGAGAGGAACGCGCACGCGGCGTCGTGCCGGGCGAGGTCGCCGAGCACGTCCGCGTCGCGGGCGATCAGGGCGTTCTTCGTCACCACCCCGACCGGGTTGCGGAACTCGGCGAAAACTTCCAAGCACCGGCGGGTGATGCGCAGCTGTCGCTCGGCCGGCTGGTAGGCGTCGGTCGCGCTCCCGACCCCGACCGGCTGCGGTACCCACGCCCGCGAAAGGAACTGCTTGCGGAGTAACTCCGGGGCGTCGGACTTCACGACGATGCGGGTCTCGAAGTCGAGGCCGGCGGAGAACCCGAGGTACTCGTGCGTCGGCCGCGCGTAGCAGTAGACGCAGCCGTGTTCACACCCGCGGTACGGATTCAGGCTGAAAGTGAACGGAATGTCCGGGCTGTCGTTGCGGGCGAGGATCGACTTCGTGTTGTCGTGGAAGAACTGCGTCTGCGGGGCCGGGTCCTCGGTCGGGTCGTAGTCCGGGAGCGGAACGCGGGCGAACGGGAGGAACCGGTTCGGCGGGTTCTCGGCCGCCCCGCGCCCGCGGATCGTTTGAGCAGGATTAGTGGACATTAGATCAGTATACCGCGCCGACCGATGAGTACCAGAGACAGGACTCACGAAATGAGAGGCGGCCCGCGCCAGGCGAGCCTTTCAACAAAGCAAGGGGAAGCAAGAAACGGGTTTCGTTCGGAGACGGGAACCAGAATGGAAGGGGAGACAAGAAACGGGGTTTTCGTTCTCAGGACAGTCCCGAGCGAGTCCTCCTCCCGCGGAGGATCTTCTCTCGCTTCACATCCTGGCGCCCCGAGTCCGGATTGTGAGCGATGGGCGAAACCGATGGGTTGGATAGCTCGTCGGCAATGAAATAGGGGCTGCGGCCGCAGGTACATTCAGTTAGCGTGATAGTTGGACCGCCCCGGGTGACAGGGCCAATCAGCTGACGGGATTTTGACACCCGACGGCCACCTTCCCCGGGACCCAGACGGGATCTGACCCCGCCCATTCGTCCCCGGCCTGGCTCGACTCTTCCTTCCGGTCCCACCGATGATGTGGCCTGCGGTCCTGGCCGTATTGTCGACGGTGATTCGTTCGAGGTCTGTCATGTTCAGCAACCTCCTGTCGCCCTCTCGTTCCCTCCTCCTCTCCGGACTGGTCGCGACGAGCTGGGCGCTCTTCTCAGCGGGGACCGTTCAGGCCCAGGGAGTGAATACGTACATCCCGCCCGATGCGAAGGGGTATCGCAGCTTCCAGATGCGCCAGGCGATGGTCCAGGAAGCCAGCCGCCTCGCGGCCTTAACGGCCAGTGCGACCCATCCCGTGGCCGTATACCACTCGGCAACCACCCCGCCGACCGAAGTGCATGTCGCGATCAATATCCCAGGGAGCTGGAACCCACCAGCCGCGGTCGCCATCGAGGGGACGGACGGCGAAGTCCGGACGTTCGCGGTGGAAGGCGGGCGGGAAGCCCTTCATTCGAGGGTCATCGTGGTCCGGCCAGGGGAGCGAGTCACAGTCCAGCTCACCCCGGCCCGACCCCGGTCCGGCCGGTAACCGATCTCGGTCACTTCTTGGTCCGGAACTCGATCTTGAGGATCGTCTTGCGGTCCGCCGAGAGCTCGATCCGGACCACGGTTGCTTCTTTCGGAACGTCCTTGTATTCGCACGCGCGGCCGTTCAACAGGACTTCCGAGTCGGCGGTCAGCTTGAACTGCCCGTCCGGCACAGTCGTGGCCGGTGCGGGTGCAGGAGGGGTCGGCCGGATCGACTCCACATCAGGTCGGGGAACAGTCGCCCTGCGCTCTGCCATCATCGCCCCGGCCGTCTGCACGAAACAGAGAAAAGCAACGAGCATCCCAGCAATACGGGACATTTGGTACTTCCCCATAGATTGAGAAGAAGTAATGGCGTGGTTGTGTTGAACGGGGAAAAAGCACGCCTTGTGCCAGCTCGAATTGGATACACTATTGAAGTCGGAAGTGATTATCTCTTGGCTGGTTAGAACAATTGCGCTTCTCGGTAAGAATGTCTCTGCCCCGATCTCTCAGCAAGTAGATCGTGCAGCCGTGCCCAGTTCTCTTGCAATCCGCACGAGACCAGAACCGTCGAGCCCGCTCCCCTCGAAGCTCCACCTGACACCACGAAACAGATGAAGCCCGGTTCTCCAGTGGAACCGGGCTTCTGTGATGGTCTGCGTGCCCGACTTCGACAAGCTTCTACCCGACGTCGAAGACCTCCGTGGGGTCGAACCGGCCGCCCAGCACGGTCTGACTGTCCACCCCGAGCCAGTGGTCCAACACCGCGGCGTACACCCGGCGGAAGTCGATCGCGTGGCCGAGGTTGCCGGCCTCGAGCTTAGTCAGGCTCGGGTGATCGCCGACCAGCCCGGCTTTCACCTTCCCGCCGACCAGGAACATCGGGGCCCCGCTCCCGTGATCGGTCCCCTTGCTCCCGTTCTCCCCAGCCCGGCGGCCGAACTCCGAGAACGTCATCACGCACAGCCGGTCCTTGTGCCCCCGCTCGGCGAGGTCGCGATAAAACGCGGAGATCCCGTCGGACAGCTGCTGCAACAGGTTCGCGTGAGCACCCGTCACCCCGCCCTGACCGGCGTGGGTGTCGAAGTTGTCGAGCGAGACGTAGAAGATCCGGGCCCCGATTCCGGCGTCGATCAGCTGGGCGGCGAGCTTCAGCCGGTCGGCGAAGGCGGTGGCCGGGTATGGGACCTTCGGCTGGTAGTTTTTCCCGACTGCGGCCAGCTTGTCGCTGCTCGCGTAGGTGTTCATCTGTGTCCGGGCAACGAAGTCGAGCAGGTTGTTCGGCGGGCCCGGCGACGCCGGGGCCTTCGCCACGTTCGTGATCACGCCCTTTTGGGCGTCCTTGTCCGCCCCGCTGGCCGCGGCCATCTTTAGCTGGAAGTCTTCGAGCGACGTGACCGACGGGACCCGCACCGGGGCCCCCGCCAGGGCCAGAGGCGCCGACTCGTTCCCGGTGGCGAGGTGGAACGCCGCGGTCGGTTTGGCCTTCAGCGCTTTCCCGACCCAGCCTTCGGTGAGCGTCTCGGCGGTGCTCGCCCCGTGCCAGACGTCCATGGACCGGAAATGCGACTGGCTCGGGTTCGGGTAGCCGACCCCTTGCACGACGCACACCGCCGAGCGGTCATTCAGTAGCCGGGCGGTCGCGTCCATCGCCGGGTGCAGGCCCATGTCCTTCCCGATCCCCTTCACCTGGTCCTTGGGGATCGCGATCGTCGGACGGAGTTTGTAGTAGTCCGCGTCCTTGTACGGGATGACGGTGTTCAGCCCGTCGTTCCCGCCGGTCAATTGCACGACGACGAGGACGGTGTCCTTCGCGCCGGACTTGCCCGCCGGGGCGGCGGCGAAGGCCGTGCGGCCGAGGAAGGCCGGGACCGTGGCCCCGAACCCGAGAAGCGTCGAAGCCTGGAGAAACTCGCGGCGACTCGTGGACATGAGAAGACTCCGAAGAGTTCATCCGAAGAGTGAACCACAAAGGCACAAAGATCGCACAAAGGGCACAAAGAAATCAGGAGAATATATCCCAAGTCTTAATCTTTGTGCCCTTTGTGCGATCTTTGTGCCTTTGTGGTGAGAAGCCTTAATTGTGCCTTTGTGGTGAGATGCCTTAGCCTTAATCAAGTTGGAACTCCGGGAGCGTCAGCACCAGGTGGGCGACGGCCCGGAGGCGGTGGTTCGTCACGTCGTCGGGCGCCCAGTACACCGGGTACTTGGTCGTTTTTGTTCGGGCGAGGTAGTCGAGCAGCTTCGCCCGCGAGTCGGCCGGCACGTCGCCCTGAAGGAACAGGCCGAGCAGGAAGTCGACCACCTCCTCGTCGGTCTTCTTGCCGTGCCGCGCGAGCAGTGCGGCCGGGTCGCACCGGGTGCCGAACCGCCCGTCCTCGGTCGAGGTCAGGGCGAGGGCGAGGTTGTTCCGGGAGAGGAGGGTCTGGGCGTTGAGCCACGCCGGGCCGCCGTCCCACCCCTTGACCGACGGCGGGGCGAATACCACCTGCCCGAGCCCTTCGAGCACCCCGGCGAGCGGGAGCGTGCCGGCCGTGCCCTCGAGCCCGCGGACGATCCCGACCGCGAAGTCCACCGGGGACTTGATCTTCGCCCGGTACGCGGCCGGGGAGAAGAACAGGTTCGACCGGAGCATCACCGCCACGAGCTTGCCGGTGTCGAACTCCGACTCGCGGTACAGATCGGCCAGCGGCTCGATCAGCTCCGGGGCCGGCTGTTCGGACTCGCCGATCAGGAACCGGTACAGCTTCCGCACGATGAACCGCGGGCACGCGGGCTGGTCCAGGCAGATGCGGGCGACGTCCTCGCCCTTGAACGTGCCGGTTTTGCCGAGCACCGTCTTCTCGGACGGGTCGTGCTTGCGGGTGTTGAAGGCGCCCTTCCCCTTGTCGATCTCGTACCCGGTGAACGCCCTGGCCGCCTCGCGGATGTCCTTCTCGGAGTAGTTCCCGATGCCGAGGCTGAACAGCTCCATCAGCTCGCGGGCGTAATTCTCGTTCGGCTTGCCCCGGACGCTCTGGGTGGTGTCGAGCCAGACCAGCATGGCCGGGTCGGTGCCCATCTCGACGAGCATCTCGCGGAAGCTGCCGAGGGCGTGCCGGTACATCAGCCGGTACTGGCCGAGCATGAAGCGGGCGTTCTGGACCTTCGCGTTGCTGGTGGCGAAGTGGTTGTGCCAGAACAGGGTGATCTTCTCGCGGAGCGGGTGGGCGGTCTTGAGCATCCGGTCGAGCCACCACGCCGACAGGCGTTGTTGCGGCGCCCCCGGGGGCATACTCCGCTCGCTCGACATGTACTCGGACGTCCGCCCGAAGTCGGCCGACTCCGGCTCCCCGGCGAGGACCCGGCCGAGCACCTTCTCGTACCCGTCGGCCACCCCGGCTTCGAGTTCGGCGCGCGTGGCCCCGAACCCGGTCCGGCGGTACAGGTGCCCGACCTTCCTCACGTCCCACGGGTTGTCGGCGGAGGGCTTGTACGGTTCCCAGGCGGTCTTGGGGTCGATCATGGCCGTCTCCGGAGCGAACGAACCACAGAGTCGTAAAGTCGAATGTCGTAAAGTCGAATGTCGTAAAGTCGAATCAAGAATATCGCAACCGATTTCATGACGAGAGACTTTATGACTTTACGACTTTACGACTTGAGACTTCAGCGGCGGAAGTCCCACACCAGATCGAACCGGTATTCCGTCTCGGCCTCGTCGATCTCGATGCGGGCGGTGCCGAGGGTCTTGACCCACGCAGCGAGGGTCTCCACCTGCTGCCGGGCGTCCTCGATCCCGACCCCGCCTCGAAGGATCGCGTCGGTAACGAGTGGGTCGGGGAGGGTCGTGAGGGCGAGCCCGACCCCGGCCGCGTACCCCTTTCCTCGCCACACCGCCGGGCTCGCGGGTCGGTCCGCCGTCCGCTTCAGTTCGGCGATCAGCTTCTTGCCCACCTCGACCGTGCTGGCGGCGACGAAATGGTCACCGACCACCGCGAAGCACGGCTCGAAGTTGAACCGCAGGCCGTCCGGGTCCTCCGCGAGCGTCTTGCCCTCCGGGAACCGGTAGGCGACGATCTTCACCCCGTCGTGTTCGAGGTCCGACTGCTTCAGCCCGAACTGGAGGCTGGCGATGAGCCCCGCGCTGCGGAGGGCGGAGTCGAGAGAGATACCGAACTTCGGGTCGCGCATCGTCGCGACGTACCCGAACGCCGGGAGTCGTTGGGCGGGCCGAATCTTGTAGGGCAGGGCGTCGTGGTTCAGCACCACGATCCGGTGGTGCGGCCCCCACATCTCCAACAGTTCGCCGAACTTCACCGACCCGGGTAGCACCTTCGAGAGCTGTTTCTCGCCCTCTTCCAGCTGCTTCCGCATCTGGTCGTTGATGAGCTTGTCGCGGTGCTTCCAGTAGTAGCCGACGTCGAGGTAGAAGCTCTGGCTGTAGACGACGCCCGGCGGTTCGAGCAGGGGGAGCGAGCCGGGCACCCCCTTCTCCGGGACGTGCAGGGCGAACTCGGGCGGGAACTCGCTGCGGCCGGCCGGCAGCCGGACGGCCAGCCGGAAGCCGGTCGGCTCCCGGTACACCCCGGCCGTCACGAAGTCCGCCCGCCGCAGGCAGTCGATCGTCCCCCCGACCACGAGCGTTTGCAGGAAGTCCTTCCGGGTCGCGTCGAAGAAGTCCTTCGTCGCCTGGCCCTGCTTGACCGAGGCGAAATCGAGCCAGAGCCACGCGAGCGGGTCCTTCGGGAGGAGCTTCCGGGCGTCGCGGAGCGACTTCTTCGCCAGTACACTGCCCGCGGGCTTCCCCGCCGCTGGTATGTCCAGGGCGGCGGTTAGCATGTTAGCCTTGTTCGACACGATGACCGTCGCCCCGGCGCGGGCGGCGTGGAGCACGTCCCCGACGCGGACCGTCTCGGCCCCCTTGTATGTCCCTTTCACCGGCCGGTCCTTCGAGCCCTGCCGCACCAGTTCGTCTTCCAGCACCCGGGCCAGCAGGTCGAATGCCTTCGCCACCTGCTTCTCGTCCGTTCCCTGGATCACCAGGATGGCCGGGGCCTCGACGCCGAACCGGAACCCGAAGGCGACCCCGCCGCCGGCGGTCTGGTCGAGCAGTTCCGGCCACTTCGCCCCGAGTTCGCGCTCCAGGTACGCGAGCATCTGGTAGAACCGGCGGGCGGTGGTCGAGTCGAGGACCGCCCGGACCGGGGCAAGCTCCTGAGCCTCCTTCACCACCCCGAGCCCGGTCACTGCCTCGGCCAGATTGCGGGGGTTCTCGACCGTCACCACGATTTGGGCCGACTCCGGGACGTACCGGAGCGGGTCCGGGGGGGCAGCACTGGCGGTGCCGGCGAGGAGCAGAGCGACGACGGCGGCTGGGGTGCCGAGACGGGACATTGCGTTCGCTCCGGTGGCCTATTGTCGTTCGACGAGTTCTACTCCGCCCTCATCGCCGGAGTTTCAGGAATCGTCGAAGTCGAATTCCGGCCGGCACGGGCGGCACAGACTTGCGGACGGCAGGCCGGATCGGGGATACTTTTATTTCACCCACGCCCTACCCCGTAGGAGTCATTCGTGAGCGACGATAAGTGGAGTGACCAATCGGAGGGAAAGGAACTCGGCAGCCTGGCCCAGAGCGCCCGCCGAACGAGCCTGAAGCAGGCCCGCACGATCCTGATCGTCGTCGGGGTGCTGACCGCCCTCATGAACGTGTTCATGTTCGTGAACGCGGAGGCGGAAGTCCGGAAGGCGTTCGAGGACGAGAAGCGGAAACTCGGCCCGGGGATGGTGTTCGACGAGGCGGAAATAAAAAAGACTTCGGAGTCGGCCCTCCAGGTCACTCGCTTGATCTACGGCGGGACGGTGTTCCTGGGCGTCCTGTTCGTCTGCCTCGGGCTGGCGGTTTACCGCGCCCCGGTCGTCTGCACGGTGACCGGGCTGGTCCTCTATCTGGCCGCGAACGCCATTTTCGCCGCCCTCGACCCGCTGAACCTGGTCCGCGGGATCATTGTGAGGGTGATCATCATCGTCGCGATGGTGAAGGCGGTACAAGCGGCGCTTGCCTACGAGCGGGAGGCCAAGGCGGAGCGGGAGGCCCGTCTCGGTGAGACGAACGACCCTGTGGCCCTCTGACCGTCTCGCCCGGACGACGCCATGGACCGCCCTGACGACGATGCCCGTCTCACCCCGCTACCCGAGGGCGACACGCCGAGAGCGTCGCCCGACGGGGACGCGCTCGACCCTCCAGCGGAGCAGCCGATCGACGTACCGGAGCCGGCGGTCGCGTGCTGGCGGTGCGACCGTGTCGGGCCGCCGGTCGCCGGCTGGTGCCGTTGGTGCCGCGCCCGACTGACCGAAAACCCGGCGGCCCGGGAACCGACCCTTTCCCGGCCCTCCCCCCCGCTCGGGACGGTCCTGGTCGTGTACGCGCTCATGCTCGGCACGTCCATTGTTTGGGCGTGGATGCTCCTGGCGGGCGGTGCCCGGATGGCCGAGGACGACGTCATCCTCGGCACCGCCGTCCTGGAGGTCGTCGACACGGTCCTCGTCGCGGTCGCCCTGGGACTGATTGGGAGGCGGGCGTGTGCGGCCGACCCGCCGGCCGGCCGGCCGCTGTTCGCGTGGGTGATAGCCGGCCCCGTTCTATTCGTGCTCGTTTGTCTGGGTGTGCTCTACACCGCCGGCCTCCGCGAAGTGGCCAGGCCGGGCGGCGAACCGGGGTGGCCGACGGGCCTCACGGCCGGGGCGGTACTATTGATCTGCGTGCAGCCGGCCGTGGTCGAAGAACTGTTCTTTCGGTACGCCGCGTTCGGCATTCTGGCCCGCACGACGACTGCCCATGCGGCGGTGGGGGTGACCGCGGTCATGTTCGCGATGGCCCACATCTACAACCCACTCGGGTTGCCGTATCTGTTCCTGTGCGGGGTGGTGTTCGGATACGCCCGCGTGTACGGCGGTCTGGCTTTGCCGATCGTGTTACACTTCCTCCACAATCTGGCGGTCGTCGCGATCGAGGGGAGCTGATGACCGGGACCGTGGTCGAGTCACGCCCCTCGGGCCGGGGTCTGGGGGCGGTACTGGTCGTTGCGGCGGTCGCGCTCGGGGGGCTGGCCGTGGCGACGGGATCGCCACACCCGGTGGTCCTCGCGGCACTTCCCCTCGCTCTCGCCGTCGCCGTTCGCCGATCCGTCGAGCCGCCCGTCCGGTTCGAGCTGACCGAACACGGGTTGTCGTTCGACTTGCCGGAGTTCGCGATCGTCCGGTTCGACGAGGTCCGGGGACTGACCGCCCCCGGATGGGCAGAGGGCGATGAGTTCGCGATGCAGATCTATCATCCCGATGGGGTGATCCGTATCCCTCCCCGGCTGACCGTCTCATCCCGGGATCTCTACCGCTTCCTGTTCTCCCGGCTGCCGTCACCCGAAGCCCCCCCGGCCGATATCCCGTCCCAGCTGCGATCCTTTTTGGCCGAGCAGACGGACCGGTTCGGCGCGGAAAAGGTGTTCGTGTTCCTGGCCCGGCCGTTCCCGGCTGCCCCCGGACATCGCCGACGCGTCGCCTGCTGGCTGGCGGTCGCGGCCGCGGGTTTGGTGTGGGTCATCGCCGGGGCGGCCCTGGGCAAAGGCTCGGAACCGTGGATCGTCTCGGGGCTTGTGGCGGGCCTCCTCGGCTTGATCTGTGCCATCGGGTTCCGCTACCGGGGCGGGTCCGGTCGGGTCCGGAACTGGCAGGACTCGTGTCTGGTGGTCAGCCCCGGCGGAATCGCTCTCCTTCAGGGAACGCTGTGCGGCCGGATGCGGTGGGACGAACTCCGGGCGATCGAATTCCCGGCCAATGCGCGGTACAGGTTAATCCCGTCCGGGGAGGTAAAGTACGGGATCAGACTGCTGGTCGACGGGGCTTATCTGGTCGTCGCGGACTACTACGACCGACCACTCACACAGATCCACGACCGGCTCCGCGCGTATTGGGGCGGTCGGGACGCGAACTGAGCCGTTCGGGAAAAACGGTATCCGGCGCACATCACGGAACTTTGTGGCCGTGTTCGTGTTCCAAAGAGTGGTAAACGGATCGCGTAAGGCCCGATCGGGCCGGGAGGCGAAAATGTCCGCACGGGTACTCGCGGTCGGGGTGTTCGCGGCGGCGGCGGTGGGGATGCTCGCGGTCGCCGAGCCGGTGATCGCGCAGAAAGAGAAGGGACCGGTCGACCTCGAGTTCGTCTTCAAGAGCCTGGACGCGAACGGCGACAAGATGCTCTCTCAGGACGAGTTCGCGGGCGTTGTGTCAGCAGTCCTTCCGAACCGCAAGAAGAAGGCCGCCCCGCTCGACACGAAGGAGATGTTCAAGAAGCTCGATACGAATACCGACGGGAAACTCGATCTCGACGAGTTCAAGAAGCTGTTCACCGTATTGCCGATGCCGAAGGGGAAGAAGAATTAGAACGGGTCGCCGACTGTATCTCGTCGAGCACGGGGCTCACGGCCCCGCTCGCCATGAACCGGGGCGGTCGGCTGCTACAATTTCTGCATGACTGCCGCGCACCCGATCCGCTCGAAGCCCGAACTCCTCGCCCCCGCCGGGGACTGGGAGTCTCTCCGGGCCGCCGTCGCCAACGGGGCCGACGCCGTCTACTTCGGGCTGTCGAACTTCAACGCCCGGGCCCGGGCCACCAATTTCACCCCGGACGAACTTCCGGAAGTGATGCGGTTTCTGCACGCCCGGAACGTCCGCGGGTTCGTCACCCTCAACACGCTCATCTTCTCCGACGAACTCCCGGCGGTCGCCGACTTCGTGACGGTGGCGGCCGGCGCGGGCGTCGACGCGGTCATCGTCCAGGACCTCGGCCTCGTCAGGCTCATCCGCCAGCTCGCCCCGACGCTCCCGGTCCATGCGTCCACCCAGATGGCGCTCACCGAGCCGCGGGGCATTGATTTCGTGACCCGGCTCGGGGTGGAGCGGGTGGTGCTGGCCCGGGAACTGTCGCTCGACGACATCCGGAAGGTGACCGGGCGGGTGAGTACGCCCGTGGAGGTGTTCGTCCACGGGGCGCTGTGCGTGGCGTACAGCGGGCAGTGTCTGACGAGCGAAGCCCTCGGCGGACGGAGTGCGAACCGCGGGCAGTGCGCCCAGGCATGCCGGCTACCTTACGAGATGATCGTGGACGGCCGGAAGCGGGACCTCGGCGACCGGGCGTATCTGCTCAGCCCGCAAGACCTCGCGGCCTACGACCTGATCGACCCGCTCGTTGCCGCCGGGGTAATCTCGTTCAAGATCGAGGGCCGGCTGAAGGGCGGCCCGTACGTCGCGGCGACGACCCGCACCTACCGCACCGCCATCGACGCCGCGACCGCGGGGCGCGACTTCGCCCTCTCCCGGCGCGAGGAACTCGACCTCGCCCAGACGTTCAGCCGGGGGTTCACGCCGGGCTTTCTGGAAGGGGTGAACCACCAGGCACTCGTCCGCGGGCGGTTCCCGAAGAGCCGGGGGGTGCGGGTCGGAAAGGTCGTGGGGTTCACGAAACACGGGGTGAAGGTCGAACTCGCCGAGCGCCTGCCGCCCGACGAACTGATCAAGCCCGGCGACGGGGTCGTCTTCGACCTCGGCCGGCCGGAGGACAAGGAACCCGGCGGGCGGGTCTGGCGGGCCGAGCTGATCAAGTCCGCCGGGCGGCCGGGCGACGCCGACCCGGTGATCGTCGGGCTCGGGTTCGAGCCCGGGTCGGTCGACCTGTCCATCATCCCTATCGCCTGCGATGTGTGGAAGACGGACGACCCCGCCCTGCGGAAGCAGCTCGAACAGACGTACTCGCAGGACCGGCCGGCCCGCCGGGCGATTCTTGCCGCTTGCATCTCCGGAGCGGCCGGTTCGTCTCTCTCACTCACCCTGACCGACGAGGACGGTCGCTCGGCGGCCGCGACCTGGCCGGGGCCGCTGGAACTGGCCCGGAAGCGGCCCACGACTCCCGACGAAATCCGCGACCAGCTCACCCGGCTAGGCGACACCCCGTTCGAACTGGGAGAACTGGCGGTCGATCTGACGGACCCGGTCATGATCCCAAGGTCGGTGCTGAACGACCTCCGGCGGCAGGCCGTGGCGGAACTGGTCGAACGGGTGACCGAGCTGAGGAAGCATGCGATCGCGGATCCGGACGCACTGGGAAAGCTCCGTTCGTCCTTGGCGAGCGGGGGGTGTGAGCCCCCCGAGTCGGGGCTTTGCAACCCGGCGGGTCAGACATCAACTCGGGAGGCTCATGCCCCCCGCTCGCCGGGCTTGACCGTTCTCGTCCGCAACCTCGACCAGCTCGACGCGGTTCTCGCGTGGTCGCCGCCGGACGGGCTTCCGCGGCCGGCCGCGGTCTATTGCGACTTCGAGGACCTCCGCCGGTACAAGGATGCGGTGCCCCGGGCGAGGGCGGCCGGGGTGCCGGTCGGGCTCGCCACGCTCCGGATTCTCAAGCCCGGCGAGGACGGGTTTCAAGCCCCGGTCGCACGGGCCGAGCCCGATATCGTGCTGGTCCGCAACCTCACCTCACTTGCGTTCTTCAAGGACCAGCTGCCGCGCGCCGAGCTGGTCGGCGACTTCAGCCTGAACGTCGCGAACGAACTCACCGCGGACCTGTTCATCCGGGCGGGGCTGTCCCGACTCGTCCCCAGCTACGACCTGAACTGGGAGCAGCTCGTCTCGCTCGTGCGGCGGTCGGACCCGCTGTGGTTCGAGCCGGTGGTCCACCAGCACATGCCGATGTTTCACATGGAACACTGTGTGTTCGCGGCGTTCCTCTCGGCCGGGAAGGACTTCCGCGACTGCGGCCGGCCGTGCGATGTCCATCAAGTCGACCTGCGGGACCGGGTCGGGGCGAACTTCCCCGTCCACCCGGACACGGGCTGCCGGAACACCGTTTTCAACAGCGTGCCGCAGTCGGCGGCGGAGTACGTCGGGCGGATGCGGGAGTTGGGACTGCGGACGTTCCGAGTCGACTTGCTGCGCGAGACGTCTGAGCAGATCGGGCCGCTACTGGACCGGTACGCGCGGGTGATCGCCGGGCGGGACGACGGGCACGCGGTGTGGCGGGAACTGCGGGCACTCAATCAGCTCGGCGTTACCCGGGGGACGTTGCAATTGGTGTAGGAGTCACGTCTCGGCTGCTGGACCAACAAGCGGGACCGACCATCGGGGTCGCACTCGCCTTCCTCCCGGTACTCCTCGACCGCGCGCCTCCAGTCTTCGAAGAGCGGGTGGTTCTTGAGGGAGCCGACCAGCGGGGCGTACGGATGTGCGGTGTCGGGTACGGCGATCGCCGTCAGCCGCGTCCCGGCCGCCACCCGGGCCGTGGCGACTTCGAGGAGCCGCTGCACCGCCTCCTCGGCGGTCGCCCCCTCCGCCGCCCAGTCGAACGGCGACCCGGTGCGGGCGAGGTACCCATTCCCCTGGATCGGCTCGATCAAAACCGGAATCTCCATGTCCGCCCCCGTTGGTTCGCCCTCATCATACCCTCACCCCCGACCCTTGAAAACGCCCGCCCACTTCGGATCCTGACTCCGTTCCCCCGACCCACGTATTCTGCCGTGCCGCCCCGGTCGGGGTTTTCGGAAAGGCGTGCTAACACATGGCGAATTCTACCTCCCGCCGCAAGCTGGCGATCGTCGTCGGCGGCGGGCCGGCCCCGGGGATCAACGGGGTGATAAGTTCGGTCACGATCGAGGCGATCAACCAGGGGTTCGAGGTCTTCGGCGTCCGCGACGGGTTCAAGTACCTCGTCGCCGGGATCAACCCCGACGACCCGACCCAGGTACGGCACCTGACCATCCCGGACGTGGCCCCGCACTACCAGCGGGGCGGGTCGATCCTCGGGACCAGCCGGACCAACCCGACGAAGAAGGACGAGGACATGAAGATGGTCCTCGCCGGGCTGGAGAAGCTCGGGACCGAGTACCTGGTCACGATCGGCGGGGACGACACCGCGTTCAGCGGGAGCCAGGTGTACGCCCGGGCCGGCGGGAAGATCCGGGTGGCCCACGTCCCCAAGACGATCGACAACGACCTCCCGCTCCCCCCGGGCATCCCGACGTTCGGGTTCGAGACCGCCCGGCACATCGGGGTCGAGCTGGCCCGGAACATCAAGGAGGATGCCCGGACCACGACCCGCTGGTACATCCTGGTGAGCATGGGCCGGGCGGCCGGGCACCTGGCCCTCGGGATCGGGAAGGCGTCGGCCGCCACCGTCACCGTGATCGCCGAGGAACTCCGCGGGAAGAAGGTCAACCTGGACCTGATCGCCGACCTGATCATCGGGTCGATGATCAAGCGGAAGGCCCAGGGGAAGGGGTACGGGGTGGTGGTGCTGGCCGAGGGGTTGCTGGAGGCGATCGGGGCGGACGCGCTCAAGGCCGACCTGGGCGACCGGATGAACATGTACGGGACGATCGAGGAGGACGACTTCGGGCACCTCCGGCTCGGGGAGATCGAGTTCGGCCGGATGATCAGGCACCGGGTCGCGCAGCGGCTGGAAGACATCTCCGAGGCCGCCCGGGTGAAGGCCGGGAAGACGGCGAAGGAGTGGAAGAACCCGCTGAAGTCCACCATGATCGACAAGGACCTGGGGTACGAGCTGCGGTGCGCGGACCCGGTCCCGTTCGACGCCGAGTACACCCGGAACCTCGGGTACGGGGCGGTCAAGTTCCTGATGTCGGAGGAGGCCGACCGGGTCGGGGCGGTGATCAGTTTCGTGGGTGAGAAGCTCGTCCCGCGGCCGTTCCAGGAGATGATCGACCCCAAAACGAAGAAGATGCGGCCCCGGCTGGTGGACGTGGAGAGCCAGTCGTTCGAGTGCGCCCGCCGGTACATGATCCGGCTCGAGCCGGGCGACTTCACGAAGCCGGAGTCGCTCGGGAAGCTCGCCGACGCGGCCAGGATGACCCCCGAGGAGTTCCGCACGCGGTTCGAATACCTTGTGCGGTGAGCGGTGAGCGGTGAGCGGTGGACAGTTGGAATAGCCCCAAAGCCTATTGGCCCCGGCAAACTGCCGGGGCTTTTTTTCTGCCCTCTGCCCTCTGCCCTCTGCCCACCGCCCCCTCTCTGGCGACACGGGAATAAATCCGTCCGGGTCGGGATCACATTTAATAGCACGGCGCAACACGTCGCGAGCCGCCCCCGACGGGTCTACCGAGGAATTTCCATGTGGTACGGCTATTTGGCCGATCTGGTGGTGTTCGTCCACGTCCTGTACGTCGGGTACGTGTTAGTCGGGCAATTGGCGATCATCGTCGCCGCCCCGTTCCGGTGGGAGTGGGGCCGCAACCCGTGGTTCCGGTTCTCCCACCTGCTCGCGATCGCGATCGTTGCCTACGAGGCCCTTAACGACATCCGCTGCCCGATCACGGTGTGGGAAGAACAGCTCCGCACACTGGGCGGGCAGGACATGAACGCCGGCCAGTCGTTCATGGGCCGGCTGTTCCACGACATCCTGTTTATCCCCGACCTGCCGGAGATCTTCTTCAACACCTTGCACGTGGCGATGTTCGTACTCGTCGTTCAGGGGTTGGTGATGTACCCGCCGCGGCTGTGGCGGCGGCGCCCGCCGGCCACGGGGACTTTGGCCAGTCCCGCACCCTCCTCGGGGCGCTCGACCCACCAGGCTCCCATCCCGGCGATCGTCGCGTAACCGACGGACCTCACGCCACCTGCTCACCCGCCGTCCCGAACTCCGTCGCGGTGACCGCTCCGTCGGGCCAGTCGAACCGCAACAGCCGCTTGAAGTGGTAGTCCCCGCCGACGTTGTACCCGCGGGTCGCGCCGAACGTCGCCGCCCGTGCGTAATGAGTATGCCCGCAGAACGCGAGCGGCACACGGTCCCCGAACTCGGCCAACAGCTGTTCTACCCCCACATTCCCGGAGAATGCCTCCCACAGCAATCCGTCCAGGTCGAGCGGCTCGTTCTTCGGATAGTTCAGCCCGCGGAACGGCGGGTGGTGCGTCACCAGGACGGCCGCCGGCACCCACCGCAGGACCTGCCGCAGGTGACCCCCGAGGGTCGTCACCGCCTCGCGGGCGAACCCGGGGTCGTCGAACTCCCATCGGACGAAGTTCGCGTCGTTGTGCCGCCCGCGGGTGAACCGCTTCGTCCGCAGCCGGTCCTGCCAGTCGTCCGCCACCACCGGGATGCGGTCGGCCGCCCACGAGTAGTCGTACCAGTTCATCGACCCGACGAGGGCCAGCCCCACGTCGGGGAGCACGAGCGGGTCGGCGTCGAGGTAGTGGAAACCGTGCGCGGCAGCGACCCGGGGGAGGTAATCCCGGTATACGGCCAGCGAGTCCCCGCGGGGGTCATCGGGCCGTACCCAGATGTCGTGGTTCCCGGGGACGAGGGCCTTCTGACACGGGAGGTCGGCGAACATGCCGAGGCACCGGTCGAAGTCCTCCCCGGCCCCGACGTCCCCGGCGAGGAGCAAGAGGTCCGGGGGGTTGGCGTATAACTCGGCGGCGAGCGCCAGGGTCGCGTCCGCCCCGTCCTGATGGCGGGGACCGTAGTGCAGGTCGGCGGTGACGGCGACGCGGAACATGGCGAGTCGACAAGGGGACGGGCGGCGAAACAACCGAAGTTCCGCACCACCCTATTTTACCCGCGCGATCGGCCAGTTCGGTTGACACAACCGCCCGATCTTATCAGCTACCCCCGCCGTCGGTACCGCTTATTCAGCCTTTGCCGTCCAGGATGGGGAGACGGAACTCGGCCTTCCCGATCCGCACGTCTTCCCTCCCGACCGAGACCACGCCCACCGCCAGCCCGACCGGCGCCTCCCACGGGATGACGAGGTCGAACGTCAGCCGGTGCGGCTGACCCCGCCAGGAAAATGACGCCAGCGGGTTCGTGACCGCCGCGTGGGCAACCGCGAGATGGACGGCGAGCCGGGCCCCGCGGACGACTTCCAGGGAAAGCGCCCCGGTCGCGAGCAGCGCGGCCTCATGCTGGAACGCCCGGGCAAGGGTCCCGACGCTCTCCGCGGCGGACGGCGGGTACAGGTACACGGTCAGCTGCGGGGTATGGCCGTGGGCGACCGACAGGGGACCGAACACGCTGACCTGGACAGCATCGGTCGGGGTCTGCCAGAACAGGACCTTCTGCTTCACCTTCTTCCACAGGACGGACCCGGACGGGCTCTGGTCGGCGGGAGCAGCCTGCGAGTTCGGGGAGTCGGGCTCCGGTGGCGGCGGTGGCGGGGTGGGGGGGGCGTGGATGAGGGGGATCGCCGGAAGGACGGGTAGGGAAGGGAGGTTCCTCGCCGCGTGGAGCGGGTCGAGGAGCCGAGACGTCCTCCGGGCCGGGACGTTGGGCAGCTGGGTGTCCGCCGCCTGGGGGGTAGCCACGAGCCCATCCGGGGGCTCGGAGAGCGGGGATTCGGAGAGCAGGCCTGGATCCCCGGCCGAGTCCCGCGATGCCGGAGTCGCCGGGGGGCGGACCGCTACGGGTTCGTCGACGGTCGTGGGGTGGGGTTCCAGCTCGGGGATAGGGAGGTCGAATCGGATCGACGCATCGGAATCGTCCCGTTCCGGGAGGCGGGTTCGGGCCGGACCAGACGACCCCCAGGAAATCACCCCGCCCTGTTTCGACAGTTCGGCCCGCCCGCCCGAATGGCCCGTTGCGGCCGGCGGGGCAACGGCCGCAACGTCCTCAGCCGGGTCTGGCGGGGCCGGGTGGCCGGCCAGGTCGGCAAAGGCTTCCCGCACCTCGTCCATCCCGCTGAACCGGTCGGCCGGGTCGGGCCGGAGCAGCCGGTCGATCACCGCCGCGAGCCCGGCCGGGACCGACGGATTTTCCTCCGCGACGGACGGCACCCCGGCCAGGGGCGGTGGGCGGCCGGTCAGGGCGAAGTACCCGACCGCCCCGAGGGCGTACTGGTCCGCGGCCGGGGTCGGGCGGGTCGGATCGGCGAGCCATTCCGGGGCGGCGTACCCGAGGACCCCGGCGACCGAGACCGCCGACGAGAGCGTGTCGAAGAGCGACTCCCCCGCGGCGAGGTTCCGGGCGAGTAGGGTTCCGGCCCCGAGCTCGAGGAGATGGGGGGAGTTGTCGGCCCCGAGGGCGACCGCGTCAGGAGTGAGCAGACCGTGGACCACCTGCCGGGTGTGGCACGCGGCGAGCGCGGCGGCGAGCCGGCCGAGAAGGCTCACCGCCTCGGCCGGCAGGATCGGGCCAGCGATCCGGACCAGGTCGGTCAATAGCTCGCCGTGGGTCAGCTGCCAGACGAGGTAGTGATACCCGTTCGCCGAGTCGGCGTCGACGAGTGGGGCGACTGCCGGGTGGCGGGGAAGGGAGCTCTGCGCGCGGACCAGCTGTTTCGCCTGCCGGGCCTGCCACAGGCTGCGGAGTGGGAGGACCCGGACGACGAACTCCCCGCCCCCCTTCTCCGCACGAAAAACCGGGCCGAGGGGGCCCCGGCGGAGCGGGCCGGTCAGCCGGTACGGGCCGAGCGCCAGGGTCCGGGTCTCGCCGGCCAGCGCCCGGTCGGCCTGGAACGGGGTGAGAGCCCCGCGGGTGACCAGGAACTCGGCGAGTGCGACCGGGCCGCCGCCGGGGAAGTCGGCCAGCAGGTCGGACAGCCGATCCGGGGGGAGGATCCGGAACCGGGCCAACTCGTCGGCCAGGGCAGCGGCGTCCACAATGTTCGCGGCGAGCGGGGTGGACATCATGGCTCGTCGGCCGGCCCGGCGGGCCGTGTTCCGGTGGGAACGTGAGCGATCAATTCTGACTATAGAACACGTTCTTTGGACCGGCGAGGGGTGGGCTTGACCCCGCCGGCCCCGCCGGCTATCCACCTGCCGCTCATCCGAATACGAGACCAGGGAAGGTCGGGACCGATGCGCCGGGCAGGAGGGGCGTGGGCGGCGGTACTGGTATGCGTGGCCACGGCCGGGTGCCTGACCCGGTCCGACGGCCCGCTCGGCCCCCCGCGCGTGTCGAAAACCGGTGACCGGGTCCAGGCCCGGTCCATCGACCCGACGGTTCCGGCCGGCGGTCTGTACGTCAATTCCATACTGCTCGAACGGCCGGTCGGTGACCCGTTCCTCGACCGCACCCTGTGGGCGACCGACCCGGCCCAGGTCCCGCCGCCGACCAAGGCCCTGCTCACCGAGAACGGACTGCGGGTGGTGGTCCTGGGCGGGAACCTGCCTCCCGAGTTCCAGAAGTTGCTCGACTCGCAGACGGATGTGGTCAACCCGCAAAGTCTTACGTTCGCCAACCGCAAGGACGCCGTCCTCCCGACCGCCGGGCCGACGGACCCGTGCGAATACACCGTCCTTCCCGGCCTCGCCGCGGAGCGGACGCGGGTGAAGTTGCGGCAGGCCCGGTGCGGGGTACTGGTGCGGCCGGAGGTGACGCCGGGCGGCCGGGTGAAGGTGTGGTGCGAGCCGCAAGTCCAGCACGGGGACCGGCAGGACTGGATCCGCCCGACCGCCGACGCGACGGGGTTCGTGGTGCAGGGGGAGGTCCCGCTCGAACGGTATCCGGAGCTCGGGTTCGAGGTGGTCCTCGGGGCGAAGGAGTACCTGGTGATCGGGTGGCCGGCGGAGGCGGCGGACACGGTCGGGGCGGCCCTGTTCGGGGTGGAGGCGAACGGCCGCCTCCGCCAGCGAGTCCTGGTGATCCGGGCAGGGTACCGGGGGGATGTGCCGTCCGATCTGCCGGCGATCCCCAACCTGCGCGGCCGCCCGTCGATCGCCGCCGAGGCGGCCCGGTGGTAGTCACGAGAAACGAACCCAGGACGTTGCCCTGGGGTATGTTGGTGCTCTGTTGATGCCCTCGGTTGCTGCGAGCCGCCCGCCGCGGCGGCTCGCAGCAACCGAGGGCATAAAAAGAGCACGATGTTGTCCCAGCCTTTCAGGCTGAAATCCCGGATCCAACGATTCTCGAGGATTTCGACGGAGCAACTCGCTACCGCAAATACCGGTTGATGATGTTCTCAATCATTTCCTGCCGGCCGGACGCGTTCTTCGCGGCGTCGCCCTTCTGAAGCATGTAGCGTTCCAGGCTGGCGAGGTCGTGCTTCCCGGCCTCGACCTCGGCCCCGACCCCGGAGTCCCAGGACGCGTACCGCTGCTTGACGATCTCCTTGAGGAGGCCGTCCTTGCGGATCGCGGCGGCGATCCTGAGCCCCTGGGCGAACGCGTCCATCGCCCCGACGTGGGCGTGGAATAGGTCCACCGGCTCGAAGCTCTCCCGCCGGACCTTGGCGTCGAAGTTCAGCCCGCCGGGGGCGATCCCGCCCTGCCCGAGGATGACGAGCATCGTCTGGGCGGTCAGGTACAGGTCGGTCGGGAACTGGTCGGTGTCCCACCCGAGGAGCAGGTCCCCGCGGTTCGCGTCGACGCTCCCGAGCATCCCGTTGATGCTCGCGTACGTGAGCTCGTGCCCCATCGTGTGCCGGGCGAGCGTCGCGTGGTTCGTCTCGACGTTGAACTTGAACTCCTTGTCGAGCCCGTACCCCCGCAGGAAGGCGAGCGAGTTCGCGCAGTCGAAGTCGTACTGGTGGCTGGTCGGCTCGTGCGGCTTCGGCTCGATCAGGAACGTCCCGCCGAACCCGATCTTCTTCTTGTAATCCACGGCCATGTGCAGGAACTTCGCCAGGTGGTCGAGCTCCCGCTTCAGGTCGGTGTTCAAGAGGGTGACGTACCCTTCCCGACCGCCCCAGAAGACGTAGTTCTCGCCGCCGAGTTCTTTGGTCGCTTCCAGCGCCTTCTTCACCTCGGCGGCCGAGTATGCGAACACGTCGGCGTTCGGGCTGGTGCTCGCCCCGTGGACGAACCGCGGGTTCGAGAACAGGTTCGCGGTGCCCCACAGGAGCTTGATCCCGGTCCGCTGCTGGGCCTCCTTGAGCTTCTTCACCACCGCGTCGAGGTTCTTGTTCGACTCGGCCAGATTCTTCCCCTCGGGGGCCACGTCCCGGTCGTGGAAGCAGTAGTACGGGACGCCCAGCTTCTCCATGAACTCGAACGCCACGTCCACCCGCTTCAGGGCCATGTCGACCGAGTCGGTCCCGTCTTCCCAGGGGCGGACGGCACACCCCGGGCCGAACGGGTCGCCGCCCATCCCGCGGAACGTGTGCCAGTAACACACCGCGAACCGCAGGTGGTCCCGCATCGACTTCCCCTCGACCAGCTCGTCCGGGTTGTACTGCCGGTACGCGAGCGGGTTCCTGCTGTCGGGGCCGTCATACGGGATCTTCGGGACGTCGGGGAAGAAGCTCATGGGGCTCACCTGGGCCAGAGAGGAAACAGAAGTTCACCACAACGGCACGAAGGGGACACGAAGGAACACAAAGAAAGTCAATGATGCCTCCTCTGTGTTCCTTCGTGTCCCCTTCGTGCCGTTGTGGTGAGATGGTTATTTCTTCGCCTCGATCGCTTTCATCAGCGCGGCGACGAACGCCGGGAGGTCGTCGGGCTTTCGGCTGGTGATGACGTTGCCGTCGACACACACCTCCTGGTCCACGAACGTGGCCCCGGCGTTCACCATGTCGTCCTTGATGGAGAAGTACCCGGTCGCCTTCCGCCCCCTGAGAGCGGTGGTGGAGCACAGCACCCACGGGCCGTGGCAGATCGCGGCGAGCGGCTTGCCCTGGGCGTGGGCGTCGCGGACCAGCTTTAGCATGGCCTCGCTGCGGCGGACATAATCGGGGGAAAACCCGCCGGGGATGACGACGGCGTGGAACCGGTCGGCGGGCGCGTCGGCGGCGGCCACGTCCGCCTTCGCCGGGTAGCCGAGTTTGCTGGGGTAGACCTTGCCCGCCTCCGGGCCGACGAGGACGACCTCGCACCCGGCCTCGCGGAGCCGGTAGACCGGGTACCAGACTTCCAGTTCCTCGTACTTCTGTTCGACGAGAACGGCGACGCGGGCGCTTTTGAGGTCCATCGCGGGAGTGCCTCCGGGGCGGATGCCGAAGGCGAATTGTACGAACCGCGGGCGGGGAAGGAGAGACGCGGCCCCGGGCCGGGTCGGAGGGTCAGTTCTCGTCCGGCGGGCCGAGATCGGCGAGCAAGCTGTTCCGGACGGCGGGGTCGAGCGGCATGCTCTCGTACTGGTAGCCGGGCGAATCGAACCCCAGGACGAGCGGGCGGGTGTGGTCAGCGGCGGCGGCCAGGTCGGCGGCGGAGAACCGGAACAGGGCCCACCGGGTCTTGCCGATGATCCGGTCGCCGCCGGTCTTGGCGAGGAACACCCCCGGGATCAGGTGATCGCCGGCCCGGAGGTGGGCTTGACCGTCGAGGCCCGTGGGGGACACGCCCCGGGCGCGGACGGTGACGGAGGCGAGGAGGTGGTGCCGGCCGGGGAGCAGAGACTTGTACCACGCCAGTTCCCGTCTCACCCGGTCGCGGCCGGCGTACCGGGCGACGCGGGCCAGTTCCTGCACGCGGAACCGGAGCGTCCGGCGGTTCTCGAAGACCACGACCGCCGGGCCGAGTCGGATGCGCCGACATCGTTCGAGATAATGGCCGTGGCGCTCGTACTCGTCACAGGTCGCGACATCCTCGATCTCGTCCAGGAACGGATCGTCCAAGGTGTCGGAATGCATGACGGCCTCGCGGTGCGGGGATCATGCCGGCCGTGGCGGGTGGACGGACTGCTGCTTGCAATCCGGGAAAGCCAACGGGAAGACGGATCCGAAATCGCTGGTCGTCGTTATTCATCCTAACACAGTCGCCTCCCATGTGCCGTCCCTTGTAACCGAAATAACCGACCCAGACAGCCGAAATGCTTGTTTAACCGGCCTAAACGGTGCAACGGGCGATAGATTTCTCGAAACCACCATACATTTCACATCGGGGTATCACACACGCAGCCCCTGTTGACTCACACCCGCCGATCGGACACGTGGGTTGGTGAGGTGGAATGATGAACTCTCGCTCAACAGGCAAACTGATGTGACAGGCGGACGACTTGATTGTTTGGTGAGCAATTCGGACGCGGGCGCGCCGGGCCCGGTCGGTCACCCGCGGTTCCAGCGTTCGCCGAGCAGGAGGCCGGCCAGGAAGAGCTGGGCGACCGGTTGCCCGCGCACGCGGGCCCAAGCCTCGAACCCGTCCCGGGCTTGTCGAAGGAATCGGCGTGTTTCAGCCCGACTGAACGACCGGTCGAGGTTGTAGTCCGCTTCATGACGGGCCTGCTGGAGCTTGATGAAGGTTTCCGCCACGTGCTGAAGATCGGGAGGGGTGGTCGCCCCGGCGACCGCGCGGAGACGGGGGGACAGTTGTTGCTTCGTGAACTCCTGGCAGGCGTGTTTCATCGCTTTGTGGTCGAACGCCCGCGCGGTCAGAGCTCGCAGTTCGGGGCCGGTCACCAGTTGCGTGCATGCTTCGCGGATCAGGAGGTGGAACAGGGCGTAATACGCGGTCGAGATCGCCCGGCGGAGGCTGGCCTGTTTCGGCCGGGTCGGGTCCATGCCGGCCAGACGTTCCGCCTGGTCCAGAAGGTCACCGTCCAGGCTCATTCCACGACCTCGTGAATGTCGTCCTTGATGGACGACGGGGTCCTGAGGCGGATGTATGGCCAGACATCTTCCTTGCCGACTTCTTTCAACCACCCCCGAACGACCTTGTCGATCGACTTCTCGAACCCATCGAACGCCTTCGATTCCACGTCGGCGTCATCGGGAACTACAACCCAGACCCAGACCGCCGGATCGCCGGTCGAATCCGTCCCGAACTCGCAGTCGAACCCAAGGACGTACTCGGGGTATGTGCTTTCGAGTCTCCAGAGAACCGGAATCAACAGGTTGTCGGGAGCGGGCACGGGCTTCAACACGTCTACGAACTTGATCAGGACTTCGAGGCCCTGGCTCCGCTGCTCCAGGGTCAATCCGTGGCCGCGGCTGGCCTCTCCGGCCAGTTTGGCGAATCGTTCGAGGGCGGTCTCCAGCTCCTTCCGCTCGTGTTCATCCAGGTAAAAGAAGTCCCCCGCCTTGACACCGGCGACGAACGCCGGATCGAGCCACACGTCCGCGGACGCGAGAGCCTTGTGCCGGAGCCGCTCGTCCGCCGGGGAGTCGGAGAGGCCCTGACTCGAAAACACGCCCGGCGGGAGCATGCTCGACACCAGCCGCAGACGGTTCATGAACTCGGGCATCGACATGGTTGACTCCTGTCGGCTCCGGCGAACGCCGGCATTGTACCATCACGCCTTCGCCAGCTCCTCGTCCACCAGTCGCCGGACGACGTCGTTCGGGACCCCCCTGTTGGCCTTCATCACCGCCCCGACGATCGACATCTTGGCCGCGTCCTTCCCCTTCTTGAAGTCGGCTACCGCCTTCGGGTTCGCCGCGACCGCCTCCGCCACCTTCGCCCGCAGCGTGCCCTCGTCGAAAGTCTGGGGCTTGATGCCGGTCGCTTCCATCGCCCGGTCCACGTCGGCGCCGTGATCGAGCATGTGCCCGAGCAGGTGGACCCGGTCCTGTTTGCTCAGCGGGCCGGTCTTCTTCAGGAAGTCCGCGAACCCGGCCGGCGGGACGGGGAATGCGTCGATCTCCTCGCGCCGGTCGGAGAGCGCGGGGAAGATCAGGTCGCTCATCCGGTTCGCGGCCGTCTTCCCGTCGCCGACCGCCGCCGCGACCGCCTCGAAGTACGCCACCGTCCGGCGGCCCTTGGCGGTCAGCACCCCCGCGTCGTAGGCGGTCAGCCCGTACTGGCCCACCAGCCGGCTCCGCTGTTGCTGCGGCAGCTCGCCCATCTCGGCCTTCACCGCCGCGATCTGCTCCTGCGAGACGACCACCGGGACGAGGTCCGGGTCCGGGAAGTACCGGTAGTCGGCCGCCTCCTCCTTGTGCCGCTGCCCCTCGGTCTGGCCGCGGGTGTCGTCCCACCCCCGGGTCTCCTTCAGCCACTTCCCGAACCGGTACTCCCCCCTGGTGTCCTTACGAAACTCCTCGTACTGCCGCTCGGCCTCGTACTTGATCGCCCGGCCGACCGCCCGGAAGCTGTTCAGGTTCTTGATCTCGACCAGTGGGGTCTCGTGGTGGGTGCCGTCCGGCTGAGGGACGTGGATGTTCACGTTCGCGTCGCACCGCAGGCTCCCCTCCTGCATTTCGCAGTCGGACACGCCGAGCTCGCGGAGCATCAGCCGGACTTCCTCCAGGTACGTGATCGCCTCCTCCGGGGTGTTCAGGTCCGGGTGGGAGACGATCTCCAGGAGCGGGGTGCCGGTGCGGTTCAGGTCCACCCGGGTGTCGCCGCCGCGGCCGGACTCGTCGTGCGTGTTCTTGCCCGCGTCCTCTTCGAGATGCGCCCGGATGATCCCGATCCGCTTGGGAGTGAACTCCTTCTTGGGGTCCCTGGCGACGTTGATTTCGAGCCACCCGTCGTGGCTGAACGGGAGGTCGTACTGGCTGATCTGGTAGTTCTTCGGGAGGTCCGGGTAGTAGTAGTTCTTGCGGTCCCACTTGGTGAACCCGGGCGGATGGCCGGGGTGCGAGGCGATCCGGCAGTTCAGGGCGAGCGCGGCCTTCAGGGCGAGCCGGAACGCTTCCCGATTCATGACCGGGAGCGAGCCCGGTAGCCCAAGACAGACCGGGCAGGTGGCCGAGTTCGGCGGCAACCCGAACTTGTTCCGACACCCGCAGAATAGTTTGGTTTTGGTGAGCAGCTGGACGTGGACTTCCAGCCCGATCACGATCTTATACGTCTCGGCCATCACGACTCCTGAACCAGCGGAGCGGGAACAAGCAGGATCTCACGCAAAGTCGCAAAGAATTCGGTTGAGATGGACTGCTCTTCCCTTTTTCATTCTTCGCGTCTTTGCGGCTTTGCGTGAGATCCTGTTTTTACTCTTCACCGCTAGTCGATTTCGGGCCACAAGCGGTCGGCCTCGCGGCGGCTGATCTCCCAGGCCTTCCAGGCGGCGACGTCCGGGATCGTGTTCGCGTCGATCATCGCGAGGAGCAGGTCGAACGACTTCGCCCGGGCGCGGGCGAACGCCCGCTCCCTGCCCCGGTTCTCGTCGGCCGTCGCGTCCCCGGTCATAGTGGTCAGCCGATACGCCGTCTGACCCGCCGCGCCGCGAAGGGACGCCACCTTGTTCCGGATCTCCGTCTTGCGAGCAGGTGCTCGCCGGTCCGGCGTGCGGATCAGGAACAACACTACCTCCGATTCCACCGGCCGGACCACTTCCGGTCTGAGTTCGGCCAGCAACAGGGTGATCTCGGAATGAGTGAACGCCCGCCGGACCACGGCCCAGCTCTCGCCCGACCTCATCGCCCAGACGAGCCCACCGACGCACAGCACCGGGAGCATCAGGAGGAGGACCACCGCCACCACCCGCCGCGGCCGGTCGCCGGCCCGCTGGGCGTTCAACAACCCAGCCGCCACGAAGCCGGCAACGCCCCCGCCCAGGTGTGCCTGCCAGCTGATGCCCGGGAGGAGGCTGAACCCCGCGTTCAACAGGAACACGAGCCCGAGCCGGCGGAGCCATTCCGCCGCCAGCCTCGGGGGGAGCTTGCGGCGGAAGATCAGGAACCACGCCAGCAGCGACGTCAATAGCCCCCAGATCGCCCCGGACGCCCCGACGAGTGGCACGGCGGTGCCGGTGCCCTCGTCGACCGGGTTGAGGGCCATCGCCAGGCAGCTCCCGGCCAGCCCCGACAGGAGGTACACCGCCAACACCCGCCACCGGCCCCATAACAGCTCCGCCAGCGAGCCCGCCATCCCCAGGGCGACCATGTTGACGACCAGATGGGGGAGCCCGCCGTGAACAAAGCAGCACGTCATGAGCCGCCACCACTCGCCCCGCAACAGGTCCGGGGCGGATACCGCCCCGAGTCGGGCGAGTACGAGCGGGTCGCCCTTCCAGAGGTAACTCCCGAACGGCATTCCGAGCCGGGAAGCGATCACCAGACCGACGAAAAACCAGATCAGGTTCGCCAGGAGCACCACCAGTGTGACGACCGGGGGCCGCAGGTCGATCACCGACTCGCGAGGCTCCCACCCCGGGTCCGATCCGGCCGGCTGGTCGGCCGGCCCGGCCCGGCCCGGGGCGGCCGTTCCCGCTACCGCCGCCCCGTCCTCCGTCAAGACGTACCCCTGACCCGCGCCCCGCACCCAGTCCGCGACCCGCACCAGGCCGGCCTGCCGGAGCTCGTTCAGTGGTTCGTCCAGGTTGTCGCGAGGAACCCTGGCCTGTTTCGCGTGAGCCGAGGGGAACCACGGCCCCGCGCCGGCCGCGGCGATCCAGCGGAGGACCATCTCGGGGGTCGGGCGGGCGAGTGCGGGCGGGTCGAAAGCAGGAGCTGGGGCCGGCGCGGACGGTGGGCAATCGGCTCCGAGATCCACCACCGAGTGGGGGAGCGGGGTCGAATCGTCGGTCGTGGGCGAAACCACCTCGTCACCCGGTTTCATCCCTGGCATTATGAAGATGCCGGGACGGGTTGTCGATGAGGGGTTATGGTTTGCCTCGGTCCCAAGAGAACTGTGTGATGACGCCCTGGCTGCACGTGTCCGAAGAAGTCGCCACGGCACTCGCCTCCGACCGCCCGGTAGTCGCCCTCGAATCCACCCTGATCGCCCACGGGCTCCCGTGGCCGACGAACCGGGACACCGCCCGGGAGGTGGAACAGGCGGTCCGGGCGGGCGGGGCGATACCGGCGACGGTCGCGGTCTGGCACGGCACGCCCACCGTCGGGCTGACGCCCGGTCAACTCGACGAACTGGCCGGCACGCCCGGCGTCCTCAAGGCCGGCCGCCGCGACTTGGGCGCCGCCGTCGGGTTGAGGAAGCTCGCCGCCACCACCGTATCCGCGACGATGGCCCTGGCCCACGCCGCCGGCATCCCCGTGTTTGCCACGGGCGGCATCGGCGGGGCACACCGGTGGAATTGCGGATTGCGGATTGCGGATTCGAAGACGGGGGGTTCTCTTCGAATCCGCAATCCGCAATCCGCAATCCGCAATTGGAAGAGCTTTGGGACATCTCCGCCGACCTGACTGAGCTCGCCCGCACCCCGGTACTGGTCGTCTGCGCGGGGGCGAAAAGCATCCTCGATCTCCCGCGGACGCTGGAAATCCTCGAAACCCTCGGTGTCCCGGTGATCGGCTACCGGACCGACGAATTCCCGACGTTCTACGTACGGTCCGGCTCGGCCTTGCCCGTCTCCGCGCGGGCCGAATCGCCCGCCGAGGCCGCGGCCGTGTTCGCCGCGCATGTCCAGATGGGTGGCGGGGGGGCGATCCTCGCCCAGCCGTGCCCCGAAGACGTTGCCGTCCCACCCGAAGTGTTCGACTCCGCACTCGACCGGGCACTCGACGAGGCCGCCCGGGCGGGGATCTCCGGGCCGAAGGTCTCCCCCTTCCTGCTGGCCAAGATCGCGGAACTCACCGGCGGTCAGACCCTGGCGGCCAACCGCGCCCTGATCGTCAACAACGCCAGACTCGCGGCCGCGGTGGCGGTCGACCTCACCGCCGGGTGAGCCGGCCCGGGTCACTTCGCCTTCTGGTACGTCCCGATCATCTCGGCCTGCGCGAGGACGTGTCCCTCCATCGCCTTCAGGAGCGCTGCCTTCGTCGGGTGTTTCAGGTCGGGGAGCGTGGTGTCGAGGGCGTAGAGTTTGAAGAAGTACCGGTGCCGGCCGATCGGCGGGCACGGGCCGCCGTACCCGGTCCGGTTCCAGTCGTTCTTGCCTTCCAGGGTCCCGGGCGGCAGGTCCGCGGCGGTGGCCGCTTCGGGCAACCCGGTGGTGGCTGGTGGGATGTTGTACAGTACCCAGTGGACGTACACCCGCTTCGGGGCCGCCGGGTCCGGCGCGTCCGGGTCGTCCACGATCAAGGCGAGCGATTTTGCCCCGGCCGGGACGCCGGACCACGCCAGCGGCGGGGACACGTCGCGCCCTTCGCAGGTGTAAACGGCCGGGATCGAACCCCCCGGCTGAAACGCCGCGGACGTGATACCGAGCGACATGGTGATCTCCTCACGGGTGCGCGGGTGCCCGGTAGGCGCCCGCGTTCCGTCGCTGCACGTCGTGTGCCTATTTGCCCCCGGGTACAACCGCGGCCAGTTCGTCCGCCCAGTACGTAGGCAGACGGCCCCACGGCATCGGCCCGTCGGCGTCGGTGACGTACACGTATCCGGCCCGCTTCTCGGCCGCCTTCTTCAGCGCCTCCCGCATCCCGTCGGCGGTCCTCACGTTGTACACCAGGACGGCGAACCGCTCCGCCGGAACCCGGCCGGCCCAGTCCGGCGGCTGGAACTTGTCGTACCCGTCCTTCCCCTCGTACAGGCAGGCGACGGGCGAGTCCTTGGAGGCGAGGTACTCGCGGGCACACACCGTTCCGGGGTTCGTGACCAGCACCGGGTTGGCGATCTTCGACCGGGCGTAGGCGAATGCTTCGACCGCGAACCCGGCCACCTCCGGGGCGCTCGGCTGCTCGTCGAAGAAGATCCCGCCCACGTCCGGGTAGAAGTGCAGCCAGCTGTCGACGTCCGCCTTGATCGCCGAGAGCGGCCGCTTCCCGTAGCTGAAGGTGATGTACCCGATCACGGTGGCCTTCGACCCGCGGGCCAGTTTGAAGAGCTCCACGTAATTCGGGTCGGCGACCTTCCCCGGGCCGCTGTCCGGGTTCGCGATGGCGACCGTGGGCACCTTGGCCGCCGAGTCGAGCAACACCTTCCACGTCTTCAGCCCGTCGCCGGTAGGGTAGAAGTATCCGGGGACCAGGAGGCGGGGCTGCACCGCGGCCGGAGTAGGTGGGTCGGCAGCAGGACACGGTTGTGCGGGAAAGACCGCGGCCAGGGCCGCGACCGCGATCGGGAAACACCACGTCAGCCGACTCATCTCGCTGTCTCCTCCAGGAGCTTGCCCGCGGCCATCTTACGGTGAGCGTACACCCGACCGGGTGGGATCTGCAAACGGACTGGATGCTCCCGACCAGCCGACCAAAGAACAGGAGGCTTTCGCCGGGGTAACGGACGATCAAAACCGGGCCGCCCATGAGCAGGAGCAGAACGACCCATGCGAGATCCCTCGCGTCGGAGTCTCGCGTACCCGTCCGGACGTCGGGTACGACTCGTTCCCCGGGCGGGGGGATTTTCGTTGGGGTCCAGAAAACTCAGACCACCACCACGTAGGCGACGACCCCGACGAGTACCCGGGAGCGGGGAGAGAGGAGTCGACACATCGGCCACCGCGCTCGGGGGAAGAACCCACCCCCGATACGATCCCGCCGTGGTCGCCCTATTCCCGGGTCCGGCCTTACCGGGCCGGGGTCACGTCCGCCGTCTGGGCGCCCTGCCACTGCTCGATCGTGCCGATCGGGAGCCAGTACCCGGCCTCGACCACCTCGAACCGGTCCCGCTCGGCGAGCTGGCTTACCGCGTCCGTGATCTCGTACTCGTTTCGCGGAGAGAGCGGCAGCGTCAGGTCGAACACCGCGCGCGGGAACACGTACCCGCCGATGTTCGCCAGCTGAGGGGCGGACAGCCCCTTCGGTTTCTCGACCACCCGGTTCAGGGTGCCGTCGGGCTTGCGGAAGAGCACCCCGTAGTTTTCCGGCGTGTCGACCGGGTGGGCGAGAACCCCCATCGGGACCGCGGCCAGCTGCGCCAGGTCGGCCCGGCCGATCAAGTCGTCCCCGTTGAGCACCATCACTCGGTCGGAGGTCACCACCCCCCGACAGCTCATGAGCGCGTCACCGGTCCCGCGGGGCTCCACCTGCCGGACGGTCGCCCAGTCGCGGACGTGGGTCTGCCCGGCAAGATACCGCTCGATCTGGTCGGCGAGGTAGTTCACCACCACCACCAGCCGACCGACCGGCGGGAGTGCGCCAATGATCCAGTCGAGGATCGGGCGGCCCTGGACGGCGAGCAACGGCTTCGGGGTGGTCTCGGTGTACGGCCGCAGGCGGGTACCCTTCCCGGCGGCGAGGATGATCGCGTCCATTTGATCCTTCCGCGATATGTCGACCCGCGATCCGAGCGGGTCACAGGACCAGGATAGAAATCGGTCCCAGTATTCCCATCAGGATACCGGCCGATGCGAGACCAGCTGCCTTCGCCGGCGCGATCCCGGCTTTCGGGTGGTCTACGGTGGCGACCCGGCCGACCGCCGCGGCGCGAAGTCCGATCCAGGCAAGCCCGAACGCGAAGGCCAGCCGGGCGTTCGTCGAAATACCGGACGTACAGCTCAGGTCGGATCACCCCCACCCGGGCGCGGGATCGGTCCACCCCAGTGGACATGAGAAACCGCCCCGACCGGCGAAAACAGGTGAACCCGGCGAACCCGGGCGGTCGATGGAAAGGACGTCGGGCGCGGGGATGGCGGAGTCCGGAACCCGCCCGGCCGACGGTGGTTCGCGCATGGAGGCGGGCCGCCGGTGCGTCTCACCCTCCCGAGCCGTCGCCGGGGAGGAGCGTCCGAGAGGGCGCTCGCCCCGGCGGCGGACACGGGTTTCCTGTTCGTACCACGGATGGTGCCGGTCATGCGCCGACGAATCGCGATGATGTCCGTCCTCGGGCTGCTCGCCGCCGGGCTTGGGTGTAAGCACATCGGCGGCAAGTGCGACTGTACGGCCCACCCGGCCGATGCGGTCATTACGGGCCCGACCAACCCGTACCCGTACGCCCCGGCCCCGGGGATGTCCACCCCGACCCCGATCCCGCCCGCCGGGACCAGTGGGATCAAGGCCGTGCCGACTCAGATGCCGGCGTTCAACCCCGCCCGGCAGTGATGAAGTGGGCAGACTGCCGTGAGCAATGAAGGGGGGGCGGTTGTCCCCCCACTTCACTTTCCCTCCTGGGTGTAATCGGCACTCGCCCCAGGGGTGAAAATCACCGGCCCCAGAGCGCCCGATCGGTTACAGCCGTCATTTTTCACTACCGTCTGCCCACCGCCCACTCGCGTTACCGTTTCCCCCGAGACCGCTTCGCCGTCTGTACCGGGGCCACGTTCGCAACGCCGCTGCTCTCCACGGCGGCGACCACCGTCGCCGGCCGGTTGCCCACCTCGGCCAGTTCCAGAAACCGCTGTTGACTGCGGACGAGGGGCTCGCCCGGGGCCGGGGTGACGCGCCGGTAGGTCCCGTCGGACAGGAGCTCCCGGGCCTTCACGTTGTCCGCCAGGGTGGTCTTGAGGATCTCGTCGATGAGCCTGGCCTTCAGGTCCGGCTGTTCGATCGGGAACACCACCTCGACCCGCCGGCTCAGGTTCCGGTCCATCCAATCCGCGCTCCCGGTGAACACCTCCGGCTGGCCGCCGTTCTCGAAGTAGAAGATCCGGCTGTGCTCCAGGAACCGGTCCACGATCGACACCACCCGGATGTTCTCACTCACCCCGGGCAGTCCCGGCCGGAGGGAACAGATCCCGCGGCAGATCAGGTCGATCTTGGCGCCCGCCTGGCTCGCCCGGTACAGGGCCTTCACAACCGCCGGCTCCAGCAGGCCGTTCAGCTTGGCGATGATCCGCCCGCCCTTCCCCTCCCGGGCGTTCGCCGCCTCCCGCTCGATCTTCTCGATCATCGCCGTCTGGAGCCGCGACGGGGCCACCACCAGCTTCCGCCACTGCGGGAGTTCGGCATACCCGGTCAGGTAGTTGAACAGGGCCGACACGTCGTCCGCGAAATCCGGGTTGCAGGTGAAGAACCCGAGGTCGGTGTACGTCCGGGCGGTCTGCGGGTTGTAGTTCCCACTGGCCAGGTGGACGTACCGGCGGATCGCCCCGTCCTCCTCCCGGCGGACCACCAGCGCGACCTTGCAGTGCGTCTTGAGCCCGACAAAGCCGAACACGACGTGTACGCCAGACTTCTCTAACTCCTTCGCCCAGAGTATGTTCCGCTCTTCGTCCAGGCGGGCCTTGAGTTCGATCACGGCCGTGACCTGTTTGCCCCGGTCGGCGGCCCGCTGAAGGGCCCGGACCACCGGCGAGTCGCTGGACGTGCGGTACAGGGTCTGCTTGATGGCCAGCACCCGGTCGTCGTTGGCCGCGGCCTCGATGAAGTCGACCACGTGGGCGAACGACTCGTACGGGTGGTGGACGAGGATGTCGCGGGCCCGGACCGCGGCCCACGGGCTGCTCGCCTGGACGAACGCGGCCACCGGGGCGGGGACGAACGGCGGATCGCGGAGGTCGGCGAACCCGGACAGCCCGTACACCTGGAAGAGCCCGGTCGTGTCGAGTAGCCCGCGGATCGGGTAGACCTCTTCCGGGTCGAGGTCGAGGGCGTTGGTCAGGAACTGTTCGACGTCGGCCGGGGCCCCGGCCTCGATCTCCAGCCGGACCGCGTGCCCCCGCCGGCGGGCCTTCACCTGGGCCTCGATCGCCCGGAGCAGGTCGTCGATCCCCTCGTCGTCGATCTCGTACTCGCTGTCCCGGGTTACCCGGAAACAGACGGCCTCGCCCAGTTCCATCCCCGGGAACAGGTCCCCAAGGTGGGCCTTGATGACGGCTTCGAGGGGGACGAAAGCGTACAGCGGGCCCTGGTTCCCGTTCCGGGTCGGGTCGCTCGACGGGAGCTGGACGAACCGGGGCAGCACCCCGGGCACCTGGACGACGGCGTAGAGCGGGTCGGCGTCGCCGGGCCGGCGGAGGCTGACGGCCAGGTTGAGGGACTTGTTCAGCAGGTGCGGGAACGGGTGGGCCGGGTCGGTGGCCAGCGGGGTGAGGACCGGGAAGATCTCCCGGCGGAACAGCTCCCGGGTGTGGCTCAGGTCATCCCCGGACAGGGCTTCCGCCCACCGGATCACGATCCCGTTCTTCTCCAGTGCCGGCAGGACTTCGTCCTTCAGACACCGGTACTGGGCGGTGACCATCTCCCGAACCGTCTGCCCGATCCGTTCGAGTTGCAGCCGCGGGGACATCCGGTCGGCCCCGGACCCGTGCGGGATGCCGGCGGTCACCTTCTGCTGGAGCCCGCCGACCCGGACCATGAAGAACTCGTCCAGGTTCGAGCCGAAGATGGCGAGGAACTTGAGCCGTTCGAGCAACGGGACGGTCGGGTCACACGCCTCTTCGAGGACGCGGGCGTTGAACTGGAGCCAGCTCAGTTCCCGGTTCAGGTACAGGGTCGGGTCGTCCAGATTGGCGACCGGGGGTGTGGTCGGTTGCATGGTGGCGCCTCCGTGCGGCGGTGAGAGATATGCGCCGCAGCGCGTAACTAACAGTATAGCCAAAACGGGCTTTTCTGGTCTATCGAGGATTGGGGAAGGTGCGGGATCGGTCCATAGCCCGCTTTGTGGCACAAAGCGGGCATGGACCCTCGCAGTCGTGGCTGCGTGGTGCCCGGTCAATGTTGCACGAGTGGGACCAGTGCTGGTATGACGGCTTCCGTTCCAGGACTTCCGGGATCGGACCGGCGGGTCGTGTTCGGGACCCCGGTCGGGGTGTGGCTCTGGGCAGCTCCGGTCGCCGGGTGGCCGGGCGGCGAACACGTGTGCCGTGGAGCGGTATCTATTGCCCGTGAAGTCCCCGCGTGGGTCTCGAAGACTCGGCCCATGCGGTCGGCTCGACGGGAACGGGAGCGTGGTGGATCACCACCTGGGAAGTGGGTCGGTGGAGAAGATGCTCCCCTGCCAGACCAGCGCCGACCTCCGGCGGGAGGCGGTGAGCCACCTCCGGTACCAGTACCGGTACACCATCCAGTACGCACTTGCCACGACCGCGGTCGCGGCCCCGATCCAGCCCCAACGAGAGCTGGTTTCCTCCATCCGGGCCGGTGCGACGGTTGTGACCTCGGTCTCCTCGACCTCGACCACCGCGGATTGCTGATTCCCCACCGACGCCGGGGGTACGGTCGGGGGAGCGACCAGAACCGGAAGATGGGGCGGAGGCGCCACCTCGACCGTCGCCGGCAAGACCCGCGGTGTCGCGGCGTCTCCGGCGGGGACAGTCCCCGTCTCGGGGGCGACCGGCTGAGTGGTCGGGTACTCCCCGATGTAGGGGACCGCTGGGAGCGTGGGAACGCTCGACTGCCCCACACCCGGGACGACGGCCGTTCCCGGGGCAGAAAACAGAGTGATCGGGCCGACCGGCGTGGTCCCGGGGGGATTCACGACCGGAGAAGAGCCCGAGCCCGGCGCGAAGAGAACGGAAGCAGCTGGGCTCAGACTTCCAGCGGGCCCGCCAAGGCCGGTGCTCGTCTGGGTGGCGGTGCCTGTCGTGGACGGGCTCGTGAGACCACCAGTCGTGGTTTGAGTGTTCTGGGTGGTCGTGATACTTCCGACTGGGCCCAAGTTGGCTGTGGCCGGCGGTGTGGGCGAGTGACTTCCCACCGTGGAACCGGGTTGCTCACCAACTCCGGGGGAGGTCACCGGCGGGGAACTCGGTTGAGATCCGGAAGACGCCGACGGATTGGTAAACGTGATGAAGATGAATTCGACCGGAGAGAACGCTTCCGAAAACGAGCTGAGCCTTCCGAACGAAGAGATCTCGAGAACGAAGGCCGACGAACTACCGACTGATGAAAGCGAGGGAGTGTTCAGGAAACCTTGTCCAATACCCCTATCGGACGTCGGTCCGAAGGGACTCGTGAAGTTCAACACCGAGGGCTGAGCACGGCATTCCAGCTGTTCCACCCCTAACCGCGGTTGGTGCGCAGGAAGCTGGGGCCCGAATAGTCGACGCATGGTCACGACCTCGCCTGGGAATTGGCAGGGCGAGAGGGAGTAGCCAGGATTCGATCTGTCGTTCTGAAAATTATCTGATAGAAAATCGGAATTGAAGATTACTGTGCAAGATTTGTGCCAGAATCCGACCCGCCAGGTCGTCCACCAAAGCTATATCCCGGGCAAGTGATCCGTGCTATCAGGTACTGGCGCGGGCGAGATCAATACCGGTACCGGAATTCGACCCGGAGCTGGTTCAGCGGGAGGAACCGGCCGGCGATCTCGTGGGCCCAGCCGGCCCCGGCGTCGAACTTGTCGCAGAAGAACAGCCGGCCGCCGACGCCCATGTTCAGCGACGTCTGCCCGCTCAGCTTCTGCCCCGTCCCGAGGACCGGGTCGGTGAACGCCCCGTCCTGGAACGTGAGCCCGGTCATTTCCCACGTCCCGATCAGCTGGACGTCCTTGACCGGGCGCCAGAGGACGTGGTTGAAGCTGAAATTGTACTTAAGGGCGGCCCCCGCGTAGATCGAGTCCCCGCCGAGCGGGATCCACTCCTCCACCTGGGCCACCGCGTAGGTATTCGGGCTCACCCGGATGCCGGCGATCAGCCCCGGTTCGAGCGACGTGTGCCCCGTCCCCAGTCCCTTGGTCGCGTTCCCGGTCGGGATGTACGTCCGCATCTGGAACGCGAACATGAACAGTTCGCTGTCGAACAGCAGGCTTTTCGCCGTGATTTGCAGGTCGCTGAACCCGGCCGCGGACGGGGCGAATGGGAACGGGTTGACGGAACGGTACGGCAGCGAGATCGTCACGCTGCCCAGGCCGCTGGCGATTTCCTGGTCGAGGTACAGCTCGTGGTAAGCGAGGGACGGGACCCCGATCGCGCGGGGGACCGGTTTCGGCCCCCTCCCCTTCCCGCTACCATCGGCACGGGCCCAGAACATCTCCCCCCGGTCCGGGTACGCCAGGTTGCTGCCGTAGTCCCACCGGAACCGGGTCTGGGTGACCGGCCGGGGGGCGTCGGTGAAGAACGCGGCGGCGGTGATCGACTCCCACCGCGGCTGGTAGCACGGGTTAGGGCAACAGATGTTCTCGTACACGAGCCCGATGACCCGGCCGAAGCTCGTCCGGGCCGGGAACGGCTCGCACGGCTTGTGGCCGGCCGAGCACTGCCCGCCGCCGCACGACCCGCCGCACGACGAGCATCCGCCCCCGGATCCGTGATCCCCGCCGTCGATAAGCCGCGACAGCGAATCGAAGGGCAGCGGCGCTCCGCCCACGTCGATCGGCCCGGGTCCGGGCTCGCCGGGTATGGGAAGCGGGGCCGGCAGCGGGTTCGGAGCCGGGGTCGGGGGTGGGGGCGGCGGGATGGCCGGCAGCGGGGCCGGTGTGGTCGGTAGCTTCGCCCCGGGCACGGGTGCCGTGGGGGGCACCGGCGGGAGGGTCGGCAGATCCGTGAGCGGGGGCAACGTGCGGGGCGAGTCGGCGGGCCGGATCGGCGGCTCGATGGTGAGTGGAACGGGCGGTACCGGCAGTGTGGGAGGCATGCTAGCAGACGCCGGACGCACCGGCCCGGGCGCTAGCGCGTCCGGCGGGATCGGGATCGCCACCCCGCCTACGAGGACGATGCCATCGTCCTTCGTCGGGCCCCGGGCCGACAGAGTAGCCGGCAGCGGACGCGGGAGGTCCGGCGGAGGTACCGTAACGGCCGCCCTCGATTCGCGCGGCGGTGGGGCCGGGGTCGTCGCAACCAGTGTCACGGTGGGCGGCGGCATGGGCCGTGCGGGAGTCGGGGCCCGCGTCGGTCCGGTGGCAGGAGTGGGTGTGGCAGGCGCCGGCGGGGCCGGCTTCGGGGCATCAACCTGGTCGTCGGACGCGGGTAGCTTCGCGGCCCCGGGATCGTTTTCTCGTACTGGGGGAGAGCCCGGAACCACCGTCTTCGAGAGCCGGGTGTCTATCGCGGCCACCCAGTTCGGGCCTGGTTCACTTTTCGCCGCCACGCCGCCGGCACTGTCGGACCGTTCAGCCGTCACGGTGGGCCCGGGCCTCCGGACGACATTGGCCCAGGTGTCGGGTTCGAGCGACGCGGGCGGGGGAAGGACATCTTCCGGCCGGGGCTTCGGCCCGACAGGGATCGCGAACGGTTCCAGGAACTCGGGCCGGTCGGATGTGGTCGGCGACGCCCCGCGGGCGACAGGCGGTGTCGAGGCCGCGGAGGCTGGGACGAGCGGGTCCAGCGTACCCGGCGCGGACAGGGTCTGCCGGCCGGCCGAGACCGGCGGGTATCCATTCACGGCCGCAGGCGTCGGGTTCCGGGGCAGGGCCTGTTGATACTCGGCCGCGGGCGAGTGGCACCCACCGACCAGCACGACCAGACCAGTGACGGACGCGAGCCGGGCGATGAAGGAAGAACGGCGGTGCATCGCTCTCCCCGGGCTGACCGACTTCCCCGCACCGGCCACGTGGCCGGGCACCTTGAGGGCCGCGATCCTCTTTTCGGCTTACCGCCCACACGACCTTGACGGTTGTGACGAGATTCCGGGCGGAACGGGCATCGGCGATCTCACCCAGGCTCGCCAGTTTCGCCAATCATCACGATTCGCGACTTCGGCAAACCCGGCACGATCGGAGAATCCGTCGAGTTCTCCTGTCGCCGCTGCCGATTCGTGTCGATGCCGGACGGCCACGCGATACCGGGGGACGGTCATGGAGAGATCGCAACTACGGGAATGCCCGGGTGGAATTGGTGGGGCCATGCTTGTGACTCGTGGTACGGGTGTCTCGACCTGTGTGGAGAATCGGCACGGGTCTGGAGACCCGTACCACAAGAACCGAACTGACCTGCTCCGTCCGAGCGTGCTGGGCTGGGTGGTGTTCTCCTTGTTGATGTGTGCCGGGCTCGCCCCGGCCCAGGTGCCGGCGGTGCCGGGGGCACCCGCGCTGCCGGCCGCTCCCGCCGTCCC
>JAQGHQ010000407.1 GCA_028288765.1 Gemmataceae bacterium
CCCATGCGACGGTCCGGGTGATCCCGCTGAGCCAGATGGGGGCCCCGACGACCCCGGTCCAGGACCCGTTCAGCAACCCGGCCACCATCAACGGGGTCTACGTCGGGTGAGCCGCCCGGACCCCCGCGGGATCAAGGCGAGAGCCCGTGGGCCCTCGCAGTTATTCCCGAGGAGCAGTGGGAGTCCTCGCACTTCTTTGCCCTTCCCTGTGCGTGTGAAGGCCGGGGAAGCGAAGCCGTCAAGTCTTCTCGTCGGTCCGGTATCCCGGGCCTCGCCTTCGTCCCGTTGAGGGCTTCGGACCGCCACGGAGGGCGGCCCCGACAGGACCAAGGTTCGTAGGGGCCGCCCTCCGTGGCGGCCCGCCAGCGACCCAGGGGTTCAACCGAGCAAGGGGCAGAGACGATCTCCTCCCAGGCTTACAGTGCCCCCACTCCCGCCGAGCAGCCATGCGCGACTGCCAGGCCGCGCACGATCGACGCCCGTCCGGTCATCCACCCGCGGCCCCACGGCGTCAACCTGTATTGAAATAGCGTATTTGTATCGATCGATAATATTTATTAGAATCAACTTTATTTGACTATATGGTATGACTTCGAATACGGGCCCATTGGTCGGCCTGTTTCGAGTGACGCCACACTCTTCCGGCCACCCCGGGCCGGGCGAGGGGTCGCGGATTCGCCTTGGCTCCCAACGTAAATTCCTGTGCGTCCGCACAGTCTCTGAGGCGACACCGCAATCTTCATCCCCTTCTTTCAGGTCGGCCTGCCAGCCGTTTACACGAGCGGTTAACTCCTATTAACACGCACGACCGGAAGAAGACTTTTTCCCGGTACGACCGGCACACTCATGCGGCGCTGTTCTAGAGATCAATAGAAGCAGACGCACACCCCCCTGGACGAGTGCGGCTGCGATCGGTCAGGGCCGACGGAAGGCCCGGCCAGACGGCAGCGGACCTTACCCCGGCCTCCGGCACCGCTACCCGGCCCGACCCGACCCCGCCGACTCGCACTCGTGCGGCCGGACCGGGACGAGGCCCAAAACCCGGCCCGATTAGACACCCTCACCTGGCCCCGCGCCGAGTCCGCTCACACCGGACCGGGCGCCGCATTTCCCTTCCGGATCTGACGTGGCACCCCCGACCGGGCGACCGTCCGGCCGTAGGAGTCCACGCGCCCGGTGGGACGACGCGGCGCTGCCCGACACGGGCCCGGCCATCCGGACGAGCAACAGAGAATCATGATGCGGACCTGGCTGACCAACCTGCTCTCGACCTCGCCCACGCTGACCCACCGGCCGCACCTCGCAGTGGAGGTGTTGGAGGCGAGGGAACTCCCGGCGATCACGATCCAGATCGACTACTCGCGCGACACGAGCGGGTTCTTCAATAACAACCCGGCCGCCCAGGCCCTTCTCCAGCAGGCGGCCGGGACGCTGGCCGGGCAAATCTCGGCGTCCCTCTCGGCGATCACCCCGGGCGGGGTGAACACCTGGGCGGAGAGCTTTTACGACCCGTCCTCGGGCCAGTTGGTGTCGGTCAACAACCCGTATGTGGCGGGGAACACGATCGTGGTGTACGCCGGGGCCAGGGTCCTCGGCGGGGGCCAGGCCAGCGTCGGCGGGCCCGGCGGGAATTCGGTCACCGGCACCCAGGACTGGCACAACCTCATGCAGGCCCGTGGGCCGGGCGGGGGGGGCCTACTGTGGGGCGGGGTCGTCGCGTTCGACACGACCACGAACTGGTGGTTCGGGTCGTCGGCCGCCGGGATCGGCTCCGCCCAGGTCGACTTCCTGACCTGTGCGACCCACGAACTCGAACACGTTTTGGGGCTCGGTACCGCTACCCAGTGGTTCTCCCAGGTGAGCAACGGGACGTTCACCGGGCCGCACGCCCAGTCGATCTACGGGGGGCCGGTCCCGGTCACCTGGGGGGCCGGCGGGGAACTGGCAGACGTGACAGTCGGGGGCGCCTCGCCGGTCATGGACCTGCACCTGACGACCGGCACCCGGAGTAGCCTCACCTCACTCGACTGGGCCCTCCTTCAGGACATCGGGTGGTCGGTCTCCGGCGGGCAGCCCGCCCCGCCGCCCTTCACCCCGCCGCCGTTGAGCGGACCCGGTGTCACGCCGGTGGTGTTGACCGGTCCGACGGACGGTTCGGCCCGGGCGTTCACCCTGGGGTCGAGCGGGCAGCTGGTGGCGGCCGGCGGCCCGGTGTACCCGTTCCCCGGGTTCACCGGGGTGATCCGGTCGGCGGTGGCGGACCTGAACGGGGACGGGGTCCCGGACTACGCGTTCGCGACCGGGTCGGGCCCGTCGGCCACGGTGGTGGTGTACGACGGGAAGACGGGGGCGGCGTTGGTCCCCCCGACGACCGTCCTGGGTGGGTTCACCGGGGGTGTGTACCTGGCGGCCGGGGCGGTGGACCGGGGGGGGCAGGCGGTGCCCATCCTGGCGGTGTCGGCGGACGCCGGGGGGGGGACGCGGGTCCAGGTGTTCGCGGTCGGCGGCGGCGGGCTGACCCCGCTGGCCGACTTCCTGGCGTTCGGGGACCCGGGTTTCCGGGGGGGGAGCCGGGTGGCCCTGGGGGACGTGAACCGGGACGGGTCGGCGGACCTGATCGTGGGGGCCGGGATCGGGGGCGGGCCGCGGGTGGCGATCTATTCCGGGGCGGCGCTGGGGAACGGGCAGGTGGCGAGGCTGGTCCCGGACTTCTTCGCCCTGGACCGGTCGCTGCGGAGCGGGGTGTTCGTGACGGCGGCGGACTTCAACGGGGACGGGTACGCGGACATCGCGTACAGCACGGGGGACACGGGGGGCCCGCGGGTGCGGGTAGTGAGCGGGGCGGTGCTGGTGGGAAACCCGGGCGCGAACGTGGCGAACCTGCCGGCCCTGGCCGACTTCTTCGCCCTGGATCAGAACGACCGGAGTGGGATCCGACTGGCCGCCCGGGACCTGACGGGTGGGGGTCAGGCGGACCTGATCGTGGCGAGCGGGGACGCGGCCCATGCGACGGTCCGGGTGATCCCGCTGAGCCAGATGGGGGCCCCGACGACCCCGGTCCAGGACCCGTTCAGCAACCCGGCCACCATCAACGGGGTCTACGTCGGGTGAGCCGCCCGGACCCCCGC
>JAQGHQ010000377.1 GCA_028288765.1 Gemmataceae bacterium
GGCGAAGGTCGTTCGCCAGCGTTCCACGATACGAGGATCTTGCACGGCCATCACGGGGGCTCCTACGGGCGAGGAAAACCCCAGACTAACTCACCCCACAAGACGCTCGTTCACCGGACGTTAACCATTCTCCGGCGCGAGGAGACGACCTCGATTCCTCGCCGGAAGCGGTCGTGACGTGCATCCCGTCGCCCCCGGCCGAAGGGGCCTGATACACGAACTCGTTAAGCCTGTCGCATCGGGTGGCATGTCCACCGCTCGGGGTGGACATGGGTTTTTCTCGTCGAGCGGAAACCTCACCCCGACCCGGGCTCCGGGGCGCCCGCATGTGCTTTAGGCAGGCGGCAGAAGGAAAGCGACCCGGGGCACCCGTCGGGGGGTCTCGATCGGTCACCCTCGGGGGTCAGGCCATCGCTTTGAGGAGCCGGTCCGGCGGAACGGAGAGGTTTCTGGGTCGTCACCCCGGGTGGTGACAGTCGGGTGTCACGTAACGGTGATCCCGGCCGACCCCGTAGAGCGGTTTGGCACCGCGTCGGGCCGCGACGTCCGCGCGGATGCTGTAAGCGGAACCATCCCGGTGCAGCCAGGTGTGAGCCTGTGGGGTACGCGCGTGGGCGGGTGGTGCTAGGACATGCGCCAGAACGACCCGTCAGGCCGTTCGAGGGGGTTCGTTTTTTCTCAAGTCGGTGGGCCATGAGAGCGGTTCGGCTGGGTCTCCGCTCTGTTCGCTTGCCACACCGGCCAACGCTTCGATCTGCTCCGCTACCCACGCCTGGAGGGCCGTGCAGCCCGTGATGTTCAGGTGGTGCAGCCCCCGCCCCGGAGTCGGGGACCCGGGCGCGTCCAGGTCGACGTTCTCGATCCGCCCGCCGGCGGCGAGGGCCGGCCGGAGCGGACGGGCCGGGTAGGCCCGCCACCGGGACCGGTAAAGGTGGACCGCCCGACGGACGTTCCCCGGCACCGGAGGCGGGAAGGCCACGTCCACGCACACCACCAGATCGACCGCGACACCGGCCCGCCCCAGCCGGGCTGCCGCCGCCAGCGCCCGACGGCCGCCGCGGGAGTGCCCGACCAGAGCCACCGGGCCGACGAGCCGCCCGACGGCCCGATCCGCGACCAGGTGGCGACAGGCCCACCGGTCGCCGACGCACCGCAGGTCCTCGGCCCACACCCCGGCCGTCCGGAGTCGGTCGCACAGCCGCCCGAACCCCGGCGAGAAGACCGTCCCACTGCCCCGGAACAGGTACGCCGCCGCCCGTGCCTCCGCCGGATGGGGGTTCGGGACCGTAGTCGTCGCCCAGCCGAGGCGGCTGGCCGCGGGGAACAACCAGGATACGGGTGACGAGAGCAACCGCCTTCCCTTCGCCTTCCGCCGCCGAACAACCTGCTCACCGGCCCGGCCGCCGACCGGCCGAGCGACCCGGAAAGCACGAGCGCGGCCGGGTCCGGTGCAGCGCGGGGTTCGGCGCAGCGGTCCACGCCGGAGACAGTCGGTCCCACCGCTCCTATTTCGCGAGGGGATAACACAGGGCGATGTTGATCACGCCTTTACCGGACGTGGCGATCGCTCCGTACACTTTAACCGTCTGGCCGACCTGATATTTCTCAACGACATTCGGTTCACTGTACCGGCACTCGATCACCATTTTATCATCCCCCGTCAACTCCAGATACTTCACCTTCAACCCGGGGTATGGTTTGATCGCCGAGATCTTTCCACTGACCACGAGCGTCTTGCGCTCGTATTTCGCCAGCGCCTTCTCCGGGTCAGCCGTGAAGTCCTTCGCCAGCGTCTCGGAGGAGACGAGGATCCGCGTGTCCGCCCCCTTTTCCACCACCTCACAGGACATGAGACTTCCGCCCGGGCCGACTTTCCCTTTGATGCGAGCCGTCTGCCCACGACCGAATTGAGCGAAGAATTCAGGGTCATTGCTCAGGCACATGACCTCGGGGTTACCGAATTTGACAGCCGGGTCTGGGGTTTCCACACCGACGTAAGAATTCTTGCCTTCGTACCCGAGGGCAGCACTGGAGACCGTGCTATTCAACTCAACGATCTTTCCCTTGTACTTTTCTCTTGCAGCTTTTGCATCCTTCCGAAATTCCTTCGCGAACTCACCGGCCGTGAGTTTGAAGTCCGCCGCAGGGAGTGTGTCTTTGGGCTTGGGGCCGGGCTGGGGGGTGTCATCCGCCAGCACCAAGCCCACACATAGGAACCAAGCGGCCCCCACCGACTGTACTGATCGCATGTGTAATCTCCGGGTTCTATGAACCTTCCATGCCCGCTCGCCAGTATAGTCCCCATTCGCCATCGAACCCCTTCTGCCGAACGACCGAGCTCACTGACCGGGTGCGGCACGGATGTCGCACCCCCCTGGCCGTGAGGTCCGAGACGCCGGCGGCCGCCCGGTCGGTGCCGCGACGGGTTCGGTCGCCGCCGCACGGGAGACCGACCACCCGCCGCCGGTTCGAGGTCCTCACGACCCCGGTGTCGGGGAGGTCGGTCGTTCGGCCGCCGCCGCAGCGGGCCTCGCTGAGCTCGACCAGTGCACCCGGCGGCTCGGGGACGCCGCCAGGCGAGCCGCTACTCGAAATGGCGAGTGGCATGCCACGTCGTTGGAGCGAGTCCTCCGGGGCGACGACCCCCGATGATTGGCCCCACCGATCCAACCACCGTCGAAGCCTACACAGCTCCAGGAGCTGCGGCGGCGGCCGAACATCAAGCTCACCTGCACCGGCCGCTCGGTGGGCTGTGACTCCCGGTAAGCCTACCCGCGGCCGGTGTCAGGTGCAGCACCGGGTTCGGCGTCTGGGCTGGGCGGGGGCACCAGCTTGCCGCCCTCGAAGTAGTTGACCACCCAGCCGGACCCCAGTTCCAGGCGGACGGCCGCCCAAAGTCTCCGGCCCACCTGGTTGAACGCTGCCGACTCTTCCGGCAGTACCTCACGGGAGTCGTACGGGTCGGCCATGTGGATAAATGTGTCGTACCACGCCGCCCACGCCCGCAGCTCTCGCACAGTGGCCTCAGACAGCGGCAGATCGGCCGGGTCCGGATTGGCATACAGGTCGTCGGGCGGGTCGCTGTACCCCCACAGTGGGTTGCAGTGGTAGTCCGCCATCAACTTCAGCCGCCGCAGCTTCATTGGGCAGGAAGCCTCCCTCGCCGAACGCCTTGCTCACCTGCCCGAAACCGCGCCAGCGGTGAGGGTCAGGTGCAGCAGCGGGTTAGGCTTCAATGCTTGCCGCCTTTCAGAAGATGCCTAATCCCGATCAATAGCCCACCTCCGCCGAGAAGTACTGGAACTAGCGCACTGAACAGCCATCCCCTGTAAACATGAATGTCATCTCCTGTGGGCTGTCCTGCTCCAAACGCGAGCCTCATTCCAGCAAAGCAGATGAGTAACATTGAACCGGCTATCATCAAAAACCCACGCCGTTGTGCTTTAAACTCAGCCAGGGAGGTCGCCTTTTCCTCGGCAATTTCTCGCCGCTGCACAACTTCAACCGAGGGTGCTCCACAGGCTGCACAACTTCCTTCTGGCTTTTTTGCAATCGCTGTCTGCGAAGAGCAGGAGGTATGGATCGGACAACCGCAAGCTTGACAAAAACGAGCCTCACCTTCCCATCCGATGCGCTCTTTGCACACGGCGCAGACTTGTCCAACGATCTGTGGCATTCTCTTCTTCCTCTGCTCGCCTAACGACATAGCTCACCTGCCGGGGCGGCTCGGGGAGCTACGAATCTGGGCAAGCCTACATGCCGCCCCGGTCAGGTGCAGCGGTTGGTTCGGCCTGGCCTCACTCCCATTGGCGCTGCCACTTCCTGACTTCACGCGGCGTCAGCCCGATGTCGAGACGCGGCTGAAGCTGGTAGACGGCCAGCTCACAATCGACCTCGAACGGGAACTTGCCGTTGTCGTCTGGCCAGAACGCCTGCACGGCCTCCAACGCCCCGATCCGCCCAATGTAGCGACAGT
>JAQGHQ010000433.1 GCA_028288765.1 Gemmataceae bacterium
CCGACGTGACAAATCTGCTGCCCGACGTCTGGGCCAAACAGCACCTCCCCACCAACTCCTGAATACTCAACCCGCCGCGCCGCCCGAACTCAACGCACACCCGCGGCCACTCAGTGGACGCTTACGATGAATCGAGCTTGATCTTCTGACGTGGCACAACCGCAGGGTAGCTTGTGGGAATGGTGAGCACGAGGGGTATGGGGCAGATTCCCGGAAAGGACGTGAGATGCGTTCGGGGCAGGAGAAGGAGAGCTTGGCAGAGGGGATGCACACGGACGGAAGTCATACGGCTGACTTGTATCGGATCAGGCTGTCAGGCACGTCGAACAGGCCCAACCGACCTTTCAAGGGGATCGGGATTTCCAACGGCTCGGGGTTGGCGAGAATCCAGCACCATGGACCCGTGGCATAGGGCTGTCCTTCGACCTCGGACAACGGAACGCAGTCCACAAGATCAACAGTGCCGACAATCACGCCGAATCGAAGGGGCGGAATGAACATCGCCAGCGGGTATTGCTGCATGTACTCCGCGAGCCATCTTTTCGACAGACCGGCGTGGATTGCCAGCTTTCCGCGGTGATGGGTCCGGCGACTACGGTTTTCGATTCGCTTGTCGTGGTAGACAATGAGTTGTGCCCACGGCTGGCAGACGGTGAGGCACTTCATGGCCGCTTCCCCGCCTCGGCCGCCATCGCCCGGATGCGTTCTGCGATCACAGGGCGCATCTTGCGGTCACCGGCCAGCCAGAAGCGAATGCTGCGGGTGGAGACAGGAAGGGCTTTCGCGAGTTTGGTTTTCCAGACGGGGCCGAAGATCTGCTCACCGAGGGTGCGGAGTTCGGACGGGGTCATTGCTTTACCGGAGCTTCAAGCGCGGTCAGTGGCTTCCAGCCGGTGATGTTCAGTGCGTAGCGGTACTCGTGGACAGGCTTCCTGTCGTTGTCCATCCATCCGCTGGCGGAGGCGTGGAAGAAGGAATTCGCATCCACCCCGACCCGCCGCAAGAAGCTCCCCTCCCAGCACTCCGTTTTCTCCCTCGTCCGGGGCTTCTCGGCCCTGTGGCAGAGCTGGTTCGTCGATAAGCTCGGCGTCTGCCCCGGCAACCCGTGGCAGGATGTCGAGCCGCCGAAGACGGACAAGATCGAGGTGAGGATCATCGATGACGATACCCTGACCCACTTCCTCGGGTGGCTCGACGAACGGTTCTCCGGGTGGGAGCTGCCCCGGCTGTTTCTGGAAACGAAGGCGGTCACCGGCTGCCGCCTGGCGGACTTGTGCGGGGTGGAATCTGCACAGATCAAGGACGGCCGGTTGCACTTCCGGGCGGACCAGCGGAAGGGGCGGAAGGCGGCGAACGTCCAGCTACCCGCCGCCCTCGCCGCGAAGCTCGACGCGATCAAGGGCCCGAAGTACCTGTGGGAGACCCATCCGGCCGGGCTGAAGGACGCGGTCGCGAAGATGGGGAGCCCGACGCACCGGATCAAACCGGACTTCGTCCCGAAGCGGTTCTACTACTGGGTGACGACACTGTTCCTCGACTACGGCAAGGCGAACCCGGATCGGCCGAAGATCCACTCGCACCAGCTCCGCAAGCGGGCGTTCACCAAGGCCCACGAGGCCGGGGTTACCGAACGGGACGCATCGATTGCTTTCGGCTGCAACCCGGACACGATGCACCGGCATTATATCGCGCTTGATGAACAGGCGATCACTGACCGTGTCACAGCAAGACTGGCGGACGCTCTCGCTCCGAAGCCGGCGGAGAATAAGTAACCCATAAGTAACTCAGGACGATATTCGGATGTTATGGCAAATAAAGAAGCCCCGCAAGTCCTTACTCTTGCGGGGCTTCTGGAGTTACCCGGCCTGGATTCGAACCAGGACAAAGAGAACCAAAATCTCTTGTGCTACCGTTACACTACCGGGTAATCATTCCGGGATTTCACCACATCCTGCTGTGATTTCCCTGCTTACGTCGATCCTGCTTCAGACTCCGTTCCGTTCTTCTGGGCTGTCACAGGTCCGGCTGGGTCGTGGGTTATTCTGGCGGTGGAGCCAAGAACGGTCAAGGTCGCGCGACAGGTTCGATCCGCGTCCGAACTCGATTCACCCGGTATGACACAGGTCTGAAGACCCGTCGGACGAGAAAAGGACCGGGCCCGAGAGGGCACCGTCAGCCCGCCCCGGGCCGGTTCACCTTGTGCAGGAACGCCAGGATCGCGGCGATCGCCTGGTACACCTCCGGCGGGATCTCCTGGTCGAGGTTCAGCCGGCTGAGGACCTGGACGAGGGTCGGGTCCTGCCGCACCGGGACGCCATTCTTCCGCGCCAGTTCGAGGATCTGGTCGGCGGTCCGGCCCTTCCCCTTGGCCACCACCTTCGGGGCAGTGTCCCGGGTCGGATCGTACCGGAGGGCAACGGCCCGCTTCGGCTGCGGCTTGTCGGCCACGTCAGGCCCTCACGTCGAGCACGGATACGCCCGCCGGCCGCCCGGCCTGCATCGCCGCCGCCTGCATCCGCCGCCGGGTGGGCAGGGCGTCGGCCGGACGCACATCAAGTAGCGCCTCGCTGAACCCGCCGGTCAACAACTCGGTCCGCAGGTCCGGTAGCTCCGCCCGGACGCGGTCGCGCGCGGCGGCGTTGTCCAGGTACAGCACCGCCCGGAACCGGTTCTCGGACAGCCCGGCGTCGATCCAGGTTTCGCCCAGCCCGGCCAGCGGGACGTGCATCAACAACCGGAACCCGCTGCCCGGCCCGGACCCCGACCGGCCGTTCCGCTCGGGCTCGACGGCGAGGTTCAGCGTCCGCCACTGGCCGCCGTCGGGGAACGGCACCTGGAGGACGTAGGGCGTCCCCTGGGCCTGCGCGACGACGTTCGCCGCCTGCTGGGACTCGACCCCGTTCAGCGCGGCCTGGGCCGCCGGAAGAGCGGCCGCAGTCCCGATCTCCTGGGCCGCGTGCAACAGCCGCAACAAGCTCTCCTTCAAATCCGGCCCGCTCGTGGGGTTCGATGAGGCGGTCGCGGAGTGGCCGGGCGGGGGGGGGGGGGCGTCACCGCCGTCGCCGGTGGGTCCGGTCGCCTGCCGGGCGAGCTTCGCCTCGTAGTGCAACCCGCCGTTCTCGACGAGGTTCTGGAGCTGGGTCGGGTTCGGCGGACGGTCGTCGGCCGGGAGGAACGCCCGGACGGCCTCGCGGACGGAGGCCGCGGCCTGTCCCACCGGGCCGGTTCGTTCCTGTTGAAGGGCGGCCAGTTCGGCGAGGAGTGGCTTGAGCGCAGCTCCGAGGTCTGCCGGGCGGGAACCGCGAAGGACCGCTGTCGCCACGTCGGCCGCGAGACTCGGGGAGTCGGGCGGCGGGCGGAGCACGAGCCCGGTGGGCGTCTGCTCGACCTGGAGGACGTACCGGCCGCCTGGCATCAGCGGGGTAGTTGATACGGCCACTTCGTGCTGGCCGTTCACCAGTACCCGGATCTGCCCGCCGGCCTCCGCGGGCTGGGTCGGAGTCGTGGGTGGACTGGTGGCGGCGGGCTGGACCGCGGGTGTTGGCGCCCGGCCGACCAGTTCCAGGGAGCTGGGGGCGGCCCCGCCCGGCACGCGGACTAGGATCGCCGCCCCGGGCTGGAGCCCGGCGGCCGGGCGGACGGTGAGGGCCTGCCCGTTCACGGTCAGGACGGCCTCGCCCGGGCTGACGCGGGCGACCGTGGCCCGGAGGAGTTCGCCGGCCGGGACAGCGGGCAGCTGCCCGGCCAGGATGCGCACCGTGGTCACCCCGGCCGGCGGGGGGGCCGACGCGGCCACTTCAGTTTGCCCGCCGGCCCTCGCGGGTAGCACATCGACCAGCGCGATCTGCGATGTCCGGACCGGGGTCGGCCCGGCACCTGGGGGCTGGGCCGGGGTCGCGGGTGGACCGGCAGCGGCCGCGGGGGTCGGCGCCCGGCCGACCAGTTCCAGGGAGCTGGGAGCAGCCCCGCCCGGCACGCGGACCAGGATCGCCGCCCCGGGCTGGAGCCCGGCGGCCGGGCGGACGGTGAGGGCCTGCCCGTTCACGGTCAGGACGGCCTCGCCCGGACTAACGCGAGTAACCGTGGCCCGGAGGAGTTCGCCGACCGGGACGGCAGTCAGCTGGCCGGCCAGGATGCGCACCGTGGTCACCCCGCCCGGCGGGGCAGCCCCCGGGACTGTCGGTTCCAACGGGGTCACATGCATAACGCCTACTTTAGCACACATGACACGTCCGCTGCCCCGACGGGCCTGTTCGAGTGGGAGATCCGGTAAAAGTCGTATCATCGTCAAGGCCACTACGATCGGTAAAGTTTCCCACGGCGCCCGCCGATAACACCGACATGAACCCGACCGGCTTCAGATTCGAATTGCTTTCGCAAATTCTGGATACGTCCAGCCTGCGGCATCGGGTGATCGCCCAGAACGTGGCGAACGTGAACACCCCCGGATACCGCCGGCTGGAAGTCGGGTTCGAGACCGACCTGGCGAAGGCGATGGGATCCCGGCCGGGCGAGGAGGCCCTGAGAGTCCGACCCCGGGTCGTCGTCGCGGACGGGCCGGAGCAGGTGGACGGGAACACGGTGGACATCGACCGGGAGATGAACGACCTGGCCAGAAACGCCCTGCTTTACGAGGCGGCGGCACAGATCATGACCAGCCGGCTCGCCTCTCTCCGGGCGGCGATCGCCGGGCGGTAACGCGGTCGCGCCCCGGTCGCGCCGTGACCGTACCACTATGGGAGGACCGGAGATGCCGTTCAACGACCTGTTCGCCGCGGCCGGGATCAGCGGGTCCGGGATGACGGCCGAGCGGTTCCGGATGGAGGTGATCGCGAACAACGTCGCGAACGCCAACTCCACCCGGTCGGCCAACGGCGGGCCGTTCCGCCGGCAGGACGTGGTGTTCGCCGAGGTGCTCGGCGGGGCGGTCCGGCCGGGCGGGGGGCCGACCCTCCGCGGGGTGCGGGCGGTGGACATCGTGGAAGACCCGTCCGACCTGAACCGGGTCCACATGCCCGGGCACCCGGACGCCGACGCCGACGGCTTCGTCCTGATGCCGAACGTCCAGCTCCCGATCGAGATGGTGAACCTGGTGACCGCGGCCCGGGCCTACGAGGCGAACTTGAAGGCCGCCCAGACCTTCCGCACGATGAACGAACAGGCCCTCTCCCTGCTCCGGTAACCTCGGGGGTAACCCATGCCCGTCGACTCGCTCGGCCCGATCGGTTCGCTACCCCGGCTGCCGCCGCTCGCCGCGGCCCCCGCCGCCCAGGCGGCCGGCGGCGGGTTCGCCGGGGTCCTGAACCAGATGCTCGCCCGGAACACCCAGGCGAACGAGGCCGCCAACGCGGCCATCCAGGACCTCGCCACCGGCCAGGCCCAGGACCTGCATACGGTGACGATGGCGGTCGCCCAGGCGGATACGTCGTTCCGGTTGATCCTGGAACTGCGCAACCGGCTCGCCGACGCCTTCCAGGAAGTGACCCGGATGCAGGTGTAGGACCGGTGAGGGCTTGACGCACCGGTCCGGAGACCGGTGCCGGGGCACCGAGGCCAACCCACCCGGCCCGACGCCGATTTTTCGAAGACCGCCCGCCGAACCGCGTGACGCATGGACGCACTCCGCCGCTTCCTCGCCCAACTGCGGGCCTACTGGGCCGGGCTCAGCCGGCTCCGCCGCGCCGCGCTCGTCGCCGCCGGGGTCGGGGTCCTGCTCGCCCTCGGCGCGGTCGCCTACCTGACCCCCGGGCTCGAATACCGTCCCCTCTTCCCCACCGAACTGCCGCCCGAGGAAGTCGGGGCGATCACCACCCGCCTCCAGGCCCAGGGCGTCCCGTTCAAGCTGAACCCCACCGGCACGTCGATCTTGGTCCCCGAGGACCGACTCGCGCAGGCCCGGGTCGCGCTCGCCGCCGAGGGCCTCCCGACCCGCGGCGGGAAGGGGTACGAGCTGTTCGACGAAACCTCCCTGATGACCACCCCGTTCGTCCAGAGCGTCAACTACCAGCGGGCGCTCCAGGCCGAACTCGGGCGGTCGATCATGCAGCTGGAGCCGGTCCAGTCGGCCCGGGTGCTGATCGCCCGGCCGGAGCCGAGCCCGTTCGTCCGCGACCAGCGGCCGCCGACCGCGAGCGTCGTACTGAAGCTCAAGCCCGGGGCGGCGATGAGCCGGGCGACCGCGGCCGGGATCGTCTCGCTCGTCGCCCGGAGCGTCGAGGGGCTCAAGCCCGAGAACGTCACCGTGGTCGATTCCGGCGGCCGGCTCCTGTCCGACCCGCACGCCGGCGACCACGACACCCTGCCGGCCCCGCAGCTCGAATACCGGCGGGACCTGGAGACGTACCTCTCGACCAAGGCCGAGGAGATGCTCGCCCAGCACCTCGGGCCGGGGCGGGCGGTCGTCCGGGTGAGCGCGGACGTCAACTTCCAGCAGGTGAAGGAGCGGCGGGAGACGTACTACCCGGAGGAAAAGGCGGTCGGGGCCGAAATGCTGACCACCTCGAAGAGTTCCGGCGGGGCGGCCGGCGGGGTGGTCGGGGCGACCAGTAACGTCGCCCGGGCCGGCGGCCCGCTGACCGCCCAGCGGGGAGCGGGCGGCTCGACCTCGCAGGAGGAGACGGTCCGCACGGACTACCTCGTGTCGAAGTCGGTCCGCGACCAGGAAGACCGGATGGGCGGGGTCACCCGGCTGACGGTCGCGGCGATGGTCGACCTGTCGGCCTCGAACGGGGGGACGGCGGTGATCAGCGCCGACGACGCCCAGGAGATCATTAAACAGGCGGTCGGTTTCCGGACCGGGCGGGACGAAGTAAAACTGACCAACGTCCACCTCACCGGGCCGCCCCCGACGCCGGAGCCGGACGAGGAAACGGTCCGGCTCCAGCGGTTCCAGGTGTACGTGGGCCTGGCCCGGAACCTCAGCCTGGCCCTGGCGGTGGTGCTGGCGGCGGCGATCGTCCCGCTGCTCCTGCTCCGCCGCCGGCGGCCGGCCCCGCCCCCGCCGGCCCCCGCCGAGCCTCCCCCGCTGGTGGCCGAGGACCGCCGCCGGACCGACCTCGACCGGCTGGCCGAGATGACCCGGGCGGACCCGGACCGGGTGACCGAAGTGTTCCGGCTGTTGATCGGGCAGCCGTCGCGGTGACGCTGCCGAGGGGAGATCGGGATGGCGGTGGTGTCCGGGGATGATGTCGCGGTCGTGCTGCTCCGGGCGTTGCCCGCCGAGGCCGCCGAGTTGATCCTGGGGCGGCTCGACGCGGCGGCCGCCGAGCGCCTCCGCGCCCGCCTCCGCGCCGCCCAGCCC
>JAQGHQ010000442.1 GCA_028288765.1 Gemmataceae bacterium
GGCCGCGACCCCGACGAGGTCCGCGACCTGCCGGTGTTCGAGCCGGTCCGCGGCGACGCGCGGTTCCTCAAGCTAGTCGAGGGGCTGCGGGACTGACCCGCTCAGAACGTCAGCGCCATCCCCTTGAGCCGGGACATGGTCTCGGCCATCAGCGCGTCCTCCTCGGCCTCGTCCTTGGCGATGTACGTGACCGAGAACCGCAGGAACGCGCCGGCGTCGTCCCACGGGACGCAGCACACGCTCTGCTCGCGGATCAGGTACTGGCTCGCCTCCTCGGCGTTGGCGAACGTGCGGCCGGCGGCGCCCTTCGGGGCGCGGGTGTACAGGAAGTACGTACCGCCGGGCATCGTGCAGTCGAACCCCGTCTGCTTCAGCGCGGCCACGAGCTTCTTGAGCCGCCGCTCGTACTTCGTCTTCACCGCCACGGGGATGCCCGGGTCGCGGAGGGCGGCGGCGGCGGCGTGCTGGATCGCCATGAACTGCCCGCTGTCCGAGTTGTCCTTCACGTCGGCGTAGGCCTGCACGATCTTCGGGTGCCCGGCCACGAACCCGAGCCGCCAGCCGATCATGTTGAACCCCTTCGACATCGAGTGGACCTCGACGCCGACCTCCTTCGCGCCGTCCACCTGGAGGAAGCTCAGCGGCGCTCCGTGGTAGCTGAGGAGGATGTGGGCCGCGTCCTGCACCACGACCACCTGGTTCTTGTGCGCGAAGTCGATGACGCGCTTGTAGAAGTCGGTGGTGGCGACTGCCCAGGTCGGGCTGTTCGGGTAGTTGATGACGAGCAGCTTGGCCCGCTTCTTGACCTCCGCCGGGATGCCGTCGAGGTCCGGGAAGAACCCGTTCTCCTCCAGGAGCGGGAGGCGGTGGACCTCGCCGCCGTAGTACCGGGTGTGGGTCCCGGCGACGGGATACCCGGGGACGGTCATGAGGGTGACGTCGCCGGGGTTGATGAAGCACGCCGGGAGCATGGCGTAGGCCGGCTTCGACCCGATGCAGTGACACACCTCCGCCGCCGGGTCGAGGGTGACGCCGAACTGCCGCTTCATGAACTCGGCGGCGGCGTCCTTGTAGGCCTGGATGCCGTTGTCGGCGTACCCGCGGTTCTCGACCTTGTCGACCTCCCGCTTGAGGGCGGCGCGGACGGCCGGGTCGGCCATGTCGTCGTTCTCGCCGATCCCGAAGTCGAGGAGCTTGCGGTCGGGGTGGTCGGCGAGGGCTTTCCGCTTGGCCCGCTTGATCTTCTCGAACTTGTAGATCTCGGTGCCCTTGCCGTAGTTGGCCCCGCCGATCCGGTCGGCGAAAAGGGTCTGGAACCAGGGGTCGGCGGACATCGCGGACGGCCTCCGTTGGGTGGGATGCGAGATGTTGTATCGCGGGAGGCTCGTCCCGGGAGCGCGGCCGTCCCGGCCGCTCTTCGCGTGCGCGTGAGGAGGCGCGGGCGGGACGATCACCGTCTTTCCCCACGGTTGGTGTCCGCCACCCGGCCCTCCCCCATCACCCCCGCCCGTGCTCGTCCCACGGGGAGTCCCGGAAGTTGATCAGGATGCGCTCGATGAACGGCCGGCTCACGTCGCGGAACCGGTCGAACGTCTCCCGGTCGACGGTGTACACCTCGACCCGGTCGACCGCCCGGACGGTCGCGTTCCGCGGCTGGTCCATCAACAGGGCAACCTCCCCGAAGTACCGGCCCGGCCCCATCTCGTCCACCTTCGCGGTCACCCCGTCGGCGGTCCGGAGGACCTCCACCGTGCCGCGACGGATCAGGTAGAACTTGCCGTGCTCGTCCACCCGGTCGCCCTGGTGGATGATGACCTGGCCCGGGTCGTACACCTCCACCCGCCCGGGGTAAGCCCGGAGGTGGTCCGGCCGGGCCGGGTGGTCGGGGTGGACCCCGATCAGGATCTGGTCGGCGATCTTCTGCTGCTCGTCCGGCAAGATCGCCGCGAACACCGGCGACTGCCGGAGCCCCTCCCGGACGAAGAGCCGCTCCGCCACCACCACGTTCGACTCGATCCGCCCCCGGCCCATGTGGACGATCCGGTCGGCCAGGTTCATGATCCGGCCGTCGTGGGTCACGATCAGGCTCGTGGTCCCGGTCTCGGTCACGATTTTCCGGAGGAGCGGGATTTGCCAGTCGGCCAGCCGGCCGCCCTCGGACGCGTCGGCCGGCGGCCGGACCAGCTGGCGGAGTTCGTCGTCGGGCCGGTCGCGGGCCAGGCACCGCAGGAGGGTGACCACCGCGAGCCCGGTGTTCGCGTCGAGCGCGGCGGTGGGCTCGTCCGCGAGGACGAGCTTCGGGCGGTTGATCAGCGCCCGGGCGGTCGCCACCCGCTGCCGCTGCCCGCCGGACAGGGCGGCCGGCTTGTAGTCGGTCCGCGGCTTCTGCGGCTTCCCCTGGACGTCCCGGGTCCCGAGGAGCAGGTAGGTGAGGAAGTCGGCGGCGTCGGCGTCGGGGTCGGGCGAGCCGGGGCCCACCCGCTGGGCCATCCGCACGTTCTGGATCGCGGTCAGGGAGTCGAACAGGTTGTGCCGCTGGAAGATGAACCCGATCCGCCGGCGGACCTGCACCAGGTCCGGTTCGGCCATCCCGCGGAGCGTGGCGTACCCGCTCTGGTCGGGGTTCCAGATCTCGATCTGACCCTCTTGCAGCGTCCGGAGCCCGCCGATCAGCGTGAGCAGGGTCGTTTTCCCGGACCCGGACGGGCCGCTCATGATGACCATCTCGCCGGGCATCACCTCCAGGTCGTTGTCGAAGAGCACCTGGGTCCGGGTTTCCCCCTCGCCGAAGTGGTGGTTCACCCCGGTGATGCGGAGGACGGGCTGCCCCGGCGGCGGCAGGGGCGATCCCGCCCCGCGCCCCGGCCCCGGGGCGGGAAGGAGAGGAGCGGCCGGTGGTGAGAGCTCAGAAGACATCGGCCGGGTCCACCTTCTTCACCTTGCCGACCGCGAGCAGGCCGGACGCGGCGCACATCATCACGGTCAGCCCGAGGATCAGCCCGACCCGGCCGGGCGTGAGCCGCAGCGGCATGGCGGACAGGTCCGAGAGGAACACGTACGCCCCGTAGGTCACGACCATCCCGGGGACGAACCCGGCGGCGGCGAGGACGAGCGACTCCTGCATGACCACGAGGCTGAGATACCGGTTCGGGTAGCCGATGGCCTTGAGCGTGGCATACTCGGCGACGTGGTCGGCCACGTCGCTGGACAGGATCTGGTAGCAGATCACCATCCCGACCACGAACCCGAGCACCACCCCGGCCCCGAACGCGAACCCGATCGGGGTGCTCGCCCACCAGAACTGCCGCTCCCGGTCCACCATCTCCGCCTTCGTCAGGACGACGACGTCCCCATCGCGGCCGATCGCGTCCTCGAGCCGCCGCCGGACCGCCTCCACGTCCGCCCCGGGCCGGACCCGGATCACCCCGAGGTCCACCTGGGCCATCGGGCTGAGTGGGTAGTACGGCTCGCGGAGGTAGCGGGAGAAGGTGCGGTCGCCGAGGACGAGCGTCCCGTCGGTGGAGAAATCGAACCCGAGGTCGAACCCGCCGACGAGGGTGATCTCGCGGCCGGAGAGTTCGGTCCGGGTCCCGGGTTCGAGCTTCCCGAACACGGTCTCGCCGGGGGAGCGGGGGGCGGGCCGCGGGCGGCTCTCCCGGTCGTACAGGGCGGTGCCCGGGGTGTTCAGTTTCGCCCACGCCCCGGGGTCGACGTTCGGCAGGTCCAGGGCCCCGGCCGCCGGGTCGACGCCGATCACCCGGAGCCGCCGGGTCTGGGCCCGCTCCCGGGGGTCGGCGGCGGTGTCCCGCAGCTCGCCGAACTGGTAGTCGAGGTAGACCGGGTGGGCGGACGCGACCCCCTGGACGCCCGCCGCCTGGTCCAGCCGGCGGCGGCTGAACCCCTCCTGGAACAGGAGCGCCGGACGGCTCGGGTTGACCAGGACGAGGTCGGCGTTCAGCCGGTTGAGCAGGACCGTGTTCCCGTCGAGCATCGCGTTCATGATGCCGAGCTGGACGCCCATCAGGACGACCGCGAACCCGATCCCGGACGCGAACAGGGCGAACCGCACCCGGTCGTGGGCGAGGTTCCTCCAGGCCAGGGGTACAGCACGAGGGTAGGGCATAGGTCGGAAATCAAATGCCGAATGACCCACCAATGATCCACCAATGACGAAGGGAAAACCGGACTGTCTGCTGTCTTTCGTTCGTCATTGGTGAGTCATTGGTGGGTCATTCGGCATTGGTCAGAACAGGTCTGCCGGGTCGGCGGAGTGGACCTTCCGGACCGCCAGCAGGCCGGACGCGAAGCACATCGCACAGGTCATCAGGAGGACCACCACCGCCCGCTCGGCGGTCATCGCGGTCGGAATCCCGCCCACCGTGCTGGCCACGTAGTACATCCCGAACGAGGCCACCAACCCGGGTACGTACCCGAGCACGGCGAGCAGCACCGCCTGCCACAAGACCACCCCGCTGAGGTACGGCGGGCGGTACCCGAGGGCCTTCACCGTGGCGTATTCCGGGAGCATGCCCCGGATGTCCGCGGCCATCATCTGGTACACGAAGATCACCCCGACTACGATCGCCAGCGCGACCGCGACCGAGAGGAATTGGCCGACCGAGGTGAGCTCCATCCAGTACCGCCGCTCCTGCTCGTTCACCTCGTCGCGGGTAAGGACCCGGACGTCGCCCGGCAGGACCGTGCGCAGCTCCCGCTGCACGGCTCTAATGTCGGCCCCGGGGCGCAGGGTGACCAGTCCGAACGTCACCCGGCCCGACCGCTGCATGGTGTAGTCGGCGAACGTCTCCTCGTTGCACATGAGCATCCCGTTCCAGCTGAACCCGGTGCCCAGCTCGAACCCGCCGACCACTTCGGCCCGCTTCCCGTTCAGCCGAATCGCGTTCCGGACTTCGGGATGGTTCGGGTCAGCCCCGGGTTCCCCGCCCTCCGGAATGCGGAGCAAGTCGTCCAGGCTGCCGAACTCCGGCTTGGACCGGACGTCGTACAGGAAAGCACCGAGCCGGGCGAGCTTCTCCCCCGCGGTCCGGCCCTCGTCCCGGGACGGGAATACCCTGCCCCGGTCGACCGCGAACACGTCGGCGGCGCGGCCCGGCGGGACCCCGAGCAGGTTGATGCTACCCAGCCCGCCCGGTGCGATCCGGCCGAACAATCCCTGGCGGGCCGGTTTCCGCCACGTCCCGACCCCGACCGAGAGGGGGAGGACGTCGGCCACCCCGTCCACCGACTCGGCCCGGGCCAGCCGGGCCCGGGAGAATTCGCCCGGGCGGCTGACGTCGGTGTACTCGGACGAGGTGACGATCAGGTCGAACCGGAGGGCGTCGTAGAGCATGGTGGCCGTCCGCCGGACCCCACCGAACATGCCGATTTCCATGAAGATCAGGGCGACCGCGAACGCCACCCCGGCGGCGGCGACCGCCGTCCGGGTCCGCTTGTGAGCGATGTTACTCCAGGCGAGCCCGAGGGGAGTCATATGGGTCCAGGTCACCCAGGGCGTTGCCCTGGGCTAAGGGCTGTCACCCCTCCGGGGTGAGATTCGGAGTACACTGCCCAGGTTTTCACCCCATCGGGGTGGGAGCCCTTAGCCCAGGGCAACGCCCTGGGCTGTCTTCGCGATTCGCGGCTATTTCCCCGGCCCCAGGCTCACCGTCACCTGGAGGCCGACGAACCGGGCCGCAACGGCGGAAGCCTCCTGGTCGAGGTGGGCCACCACCTCGACCACCCGGCGGTCCGTGTCCTCCCGGGGGCCGACCGCGAACACCTGGTTCCGGGCGATCATCCTGCTGATGTCCTGGTCGGACCGGACTGTCCCCTTGAGGGTGCGCGGCAACGCGGGGTTCGTCACCTCCACGGCGACCGGCCCGGTCCTCACCCACCCGGCCACCCGTTCCACGTCCGATTCGTACACCTCGGCGATCGCGACCATCTGGTCGAGCTTGCCCATCTGGAGGATCGGGTCGATCCCGGTCGGCTGCCCGTCGTGGCCGCTCACCTTGAGCACGACCCCGTCGATCGGGGCCTTGAGGACGGTCAGGTCCAGGGCTTTCCGGGCCTGGGTCAGCTGTTCCTCGGACGATTTGACCGGGGCCCGCGCCTCGGCCTCCGCCAGTTCCGCCCGCGCGGCCGCCAGCCGGGCGTCCGCCGCCTTCTTGTTCTCGGCGTAGGAGGTGACCGCCTTGTCCTTCGCGGCCTTCGCCGCGGTCAGCTCGGCGTCGGCCTGGTCGGCCCCCAGCCGGGCCTTCTCCAGGTCCTCGTCGGCCACCCGGACATTCTCCGCCCGGAGCATTTCGAGCCGGTCCACCATCTTGACCGCAGCCACCTTCTGTTTGGCGACGAACCCGATCTTCGCGTCGAGCGCGGCGAGGTCGCTCTTCTCGTTCGCGAGAACCTGGTTCACCTCGGCCTGCGCGGCGTCGATCTTCCTCTGCCCGGTCTCCTTGGACGCCTTGAGGGCGGCCTTCGCCTCCTCCAGGCGGGCGTCCGCGACCTTGACCTCTCCCTCCCGCTGCTCGCGGCTCGCGAGGGTGGCGATCGGGGTGCCGGACTTCAACACCGCGCCCGGGGTGAGCGGTTCCATCGCCTTGATCCGGTCCCCGGGCGGGCCGTACACCGGAACGACCCCGCCGGCCGGCTCCAGCCGGCCGAGGGCGGTCACCCGGTTCGGGCCGGTGTCGGTGTCGGTACCCCCGGCCCCGGTCCGGCGGTCGGCGGACGTCCGACCGCTGTAGAGCAGGGCGGCCGCGGTACCCGCGGCAAACGCCCCGAGGACCAGGAGGGCGGTAACCCAGGCTCGGGCGGGTCGCGGGGCGGAGCGGGGGCGGCTAGTCATGATGCACCATCGCGGTGGCACGCCGGGCGGGATCGGACGATCCCCCTGTCATCTTCTCACGGCGGGTCGTGTCGCGGCTACCCGGATCGTCGTTACGACCCGGGCGGGGACTGTACCACCCTGCCCGCGACCAGCCCCCACCACGCGACCTTGCATAAGACGTGCAAGCCCTGATCGATGTGGATGCTGTACAGCTTTTCGCATTTCCCGAAGTCGATCAGCCAGTGGGTGACGGTCTCGGCGACGGCGAACCAGACGGCCAGATACCAGTCGTCGTACCCCCAGCGGAGTAAGAACCCGACCGCCGCCCCGTGGAGCAGGGCGTGGGCGGTGAGCCAGTAGTACCACGGGACCGCCTGCTGGAGCGGGTGGTTCGACCGGCGGCACTTGCACACGGCCATCGGGTCGGTCTGGAGCGCGAAATCCATCAGCGCGTGACCGGCCAACAGGAAGAACAACATCGGCGTTCCCCGTCGGGTACGACGGACGATTGTATCCCGGCGGCCCACCCCCGGCGAAGCCCGCGCCCGGCGGGCTTCTGTCCGCCGGCCCGGGGTTCATTCCCCCCACCCTCACGACCGTCGCCGCCGCCCGCCCAGGTTCACCCCGGGAGCCCCGAGTCCAGGGCATCGCCCTGGAGGGGAGGGACTTGTAGTTCTGAGGTTGGCGTTGACGACGGGCGGCGCGGCGGGCTACTCTCCTCCGGATTCCCCGCTCCGGTCCACGGAAGGGCCGCCCCGACATGCTCCTGCACCGCACGCCCGCCGCCGAGCCGACGCCCGCCCGCCCGCCCGTCGTGTGGGAAGATTCACCCTGTCCGCTCTGCGGCCGGACGGACGAGGCGATCGTGCTCGAAGCCCAGGACCCCGTGCCGGCCGACGGGGACGGGCTGTTGTTCGCGGTCGTCCGGTGTGAGCACTGCGGCCTCACGTACACCAACCCCCGCCCCACCCCGAAAACTATCGGGCGGTTCTACCCGGCCGACTACCACCCGCACCGCCGCCCGCGAAAGATGGAACAATCCCGGCCGCCCCGGCCGCTCTGGGCGCGGGTGTTCGGCCGGCCGTGCAACGAGCGCCGCGGGGTCCTCCCGTGGCACGGCCGGGGCCGGCTGCTCGACTTCGGGTGCGGCGGGGGGGTGTTCCTCAAGCGGATGGCCGACCAGGGCTGGCAGGTCACCGGGCTCGACGCGGCGGTCGGGGTCGTCCGGCGGGTGCAGGAGGAGCTCGGGCTGAAGGCCCTCGTCGGCTCGCTCCCGCACCCGGACCTCCAGCCGTGTTCATTCGACGTGATCACGATGTGGCACTCGCTCGAACACGTCCACCGGCCGCTCGCGATCCTGCGCGAGGCGTTCCAGCTGCTCGCCCCCGGCGGGAAGCTGGTCGTCGCCACCCCGAACATCGAGAGCCTGCCGTTCTACTGGTTCGGGTCGAGCTGGTTCGGGCTCGACCTGCCCCGGCACCTGACCCACTTCACCCCGAAGACCTTGCGGGCGATGCTGGAGACCGCCGGGTTTCGGCCGGGGCCGGTGCGGATGCTCCGGCACGGGGACTGGTTGAGGTCCAGCGCCAAGCTGGCGGGCGCCCGGCGCGGCGGGGGGTGGGCGAAGCTGCTGCGGTGGAAACCGGCGGCCAAGGCCGTCGCCTGGGGCTGCTACGCCACCGGGATGAGCGACTGCATCATGGTCGTGGCCGAACGCCCGGAGTAGCTTGAGTGCGGACCCGCCCCCGCCGCCAGGCCGCATTCCGGGAGACCCCGTGTCCCACACCTGCTCCGCGGTAACCATTCTTCTCGTTGCCGGGACCCTCGCCGGACTCGCCGGAGGCGAGCCCCGCCCGCCGGTCCCACCGCCCGCCGCAGCCGATCCCCCTGTCTCCTCCGACCCCCGGCTGGTGGTCGAGCTCTTCGCCGCCGCACCCGATATCGTCCACCCGATCGCGGCCGACTTCGACTCGAAGGGCCGGCTGCTCGTCGTCGAGAGCCACACCCACTTCCGCCCCGCCAAGTACGACGGACCGGCCCACGACCGCATCCGCGTCCTCGAAGACACCGACGGCGACGGCAAGGCCGACACGTTCACCACGTTCTTCGAGGGTACGACCGCCACGATGGACGTCGCCGCCCACCCGGATGGGTCGGTGTACGTAGCGACGCGGAACGAGATCCTCCGGCTCCGCGACACCAACGGGGACGGGAAGGCGGACGAGAAAACCCGGATCGCGGTCCTCGAAACGGCTGGGAACTACCCGCACAACGGATTGAGCGGCCTGACCTTCGACACCGCCGGCAACCTCTTCTTCGGCATGGGGGAAAACCTCGGCGCGCCCTACAAGTTGATCGCCGCGGACGGCACCACGCTCGCGGGCGGAGGGGAGGGTGGAAACATCTTCCACTGCACCGCCGCCGGCGGGAAGCTTCGCCGCGTGGCCACCGGGTTCTGGAACCCGTTCGGCGCCGGCCGCGACATCTTTGGCCGGCTGTTCGTGGTGGACAACGACCCCGACGCCTCGCCCCCGTGCCGGCTGGTTCACGTCGTCGAGGGCGCCGATTTCGGCTTCCAGTTCCGCTACGGCCGGTCCGGGCGGCACCCGTTCCAGTCCTGGAACGGCGAACTCCCCGGCACCCTTCCCTACGTCACCGGGACCGGCGAGTCGCCGTGCGAGGTGGTGAGCTACGAGTCCGACGGGCTGCCTCCGGAGTACCGCGGCAGCCTGCTCGTGCCGGCGTGGGCGGACCACCGGGTCGAGCGGTACGTCCCCGCGTCGCGCGGGGCCTCCGTCACCGCCGATCGGACGCCGTTCGTGCAGGGCGGGAAGGAGTTCCGGCCGTCGGGGCTCGCGGTCGCCACGGACGGCTCGCTGTTCGTGAGTGACTGGGTGTCGCGGAGCTACGAGCTCCACGGGAAGGGGGCGGTCTGGCACGTCCGGTGGAAGGACGCGAAGCCGGCCCCACGGCCGACCGACCCGAAGCAGGCCGTCCTCAGTCCGCACCGGCCGGTCCGGGAGGCCGCCGCGCGGACGCTCGCGCGGGACCCCGCCGGGCGGGAGTTCCTGCGCGGCCGGCTCGGGTCGGCCGACGTGCGGGTGCGGGCGGCCGCGCTGGCTGCTCTCATCGACGCGAACGACGAGAAGACCGACCTCGCCGCGATCGCCCGGACGGACCAGGAGACTGGGCTGCGCGAGATGGCGGTCCGGGCGCTGGTCGCCCGCGGGGGCGATGTGACTGCGTTCGCGGCGGAGAAGGAGCCGGCCGGCGTGCGGGCCGAGGCGGTCGCCGGACTCCCGGCCGAGGGCTCGGAATCCCAGCTCCTCAAGCTGCTCGCCGACCCAGACCCCTTCCTCCGCCACGCGGCGGGCCGGCGGCTGGCGAGGGCGCCCGACGTCCTCGCCCGGGTCGATCACCGGGGGCTGAAGGACCCGAAGCAGCGGGTCGGGGTGTTGCTGGCGTGGCGGGCGTCGGGCCGGAAAGAGACGACCCGCGTTCTGGGCGACTTGCTGACCTATCCCGACCCCGACGTCCGGTTCATGGCGGTGAAGTGGGTGGCGGACGAGAAACTGGCCGCATTCCGCCCGCAGGTCGCGGAAGCGGTGAAGAGCGAGTCGCTCGACCCCCGCGGGTTCCTCGCGCTCACCACCGCCCTCGCCCGGATCGACGAGAAGCCGGTGAACGACGACGGGCTGGCCGGGTACTTCATCGACCGGCTGACCGACCGGAACGCCCCCGCGTCGGCCCGGTTGATGGCGCTGCGGGTGGTCCCCGCGGCCCACGGGAAACTGAAAACGGATCATCTCACGGCCCTGTTGTCGGAGACCGATCCCGTGTTCCGGGTCGAGGTGTTGCGCGCCCTGAAGGACCGCGGCGACGCGAAGGCCGCGGCCCAGGTCCGCGCCATCGTTCAAGACGAGCGGCAGGCGATCCCGGTGAGGGCGCAGGCGATCCTCACGCTGTCCGCGATCGCCCCGGCGGACGTGGGTTTCCTGACCGGGTTGGCGAACGGGTCCGACGCCATTCTCGGCCGCGAGGCGTTGCGGGCGCTGTACCAGGCCGACCTATCGCCTGTTCAGCAGGGCGATCTCGCGGCGGCGGCGAAGGCCCGGCCCGACCGGGCGGACCTCGCCGCCCGCGTCCTGGGAAAGCCGTTCCACGCGAACCGGCCGGCCGCCACGGACACCGACGCCTGGCTCAAGCGGCTGGACGGCCCGGCCGACCCGGACACGGGCCGGCGGGTGTTCGAGAACCCCAGACTTGCCACGTGCTCCCTGTGCCACCGGGTCGACGGGCGGGGGGCGGACGTGGGCCCGGACCTGAGCCTGATCGGCCGGACCGACCGGCGGTGGATCGTGGAATCCATTCTTCAGCCGAGCGCGGTGGTGGCCCCGCATTACCTGCCGTGGAAGATCGAGACGACCGACGGCCGGGTGCTGACCGGCCTGCTGGTCGGCACGCACCTGGACGAATCGGTGTACGTCGACCAGAAGGGGCTCCGGTTCAAGGTCGACGCCCGCGACGTCGCGTCGGCCGTACCGACCCGGACTTCGATCATGCCCGACGGCCTGCTCGACCGGCTGACCGACCAGGAAGTCCGCGACCTCGTCGCGTACCTCGCGTCGCGGAAGTAGGGGACGGGGGATGGGCCGGTTGTCGGAGAGTGATTTTGGCGTAACCGGTCGCCCACTCCGGCGGGCGGTGGTTTCGCCCCCGGCGGGGCGGGTGCCGGTAGCCCGGGGTTTCACCCCGGGCTACCGGCCGACGCCGCTCCGCGGCTCCCGAGCCGGGCCGCCTTCTGGCCCAAAAGGGCGACGAAAACCACCCACTCGAGTCCGACCGGTCACGATCTCACCCAGAGGTGCTCTGTCGGTATCCTCGGTGGACCGGTCTTCAGCCTGAAGGGCTGGCAGCTCTGAGCCCTGGGCATCGCGCTGGAAACGCTGCGTCGCCCGCCGATCGTTCCACAGCCACCGGTTATCTGTAAGCCCTGCCGTGCCACCGGGTATTCCCGTCTTGGCGGCCTGCTCAGGAAGACAGGACCGCCCACCGGGCTGGTGTCTCGCCGCCGCAACTGAACGTCCTGGCTACAATTGCCCGACCGAGAGCGGCCGCAGCCGCGACGGGACGCACGACCCGGTGTGCCGGAGGATCCTCACCGTTACCCGAACGGAGTATGTCATGACCCGTCGTGCCCTCTGGACCGCCCTCGTCGCCCTCGTCCCCGTCCTCGTTCTTCCCGGTACCGGGCGAGCTGACGACTACGCCCTCGAGCCGGCCCACGCGGCGGTTACCTTCAAGGTGTCCCACCTCGGCCTGAGCTGGACCTACGGTCGGTTCAAAGACATCTCCGGCAGCTTCACCCTCGACCCCGCGAACCCGGCTACCACTGCGTTCTCCCTGACCGCCAAGACGGACAGCATCGACACCGACAACGTCAAGCGGGACGAACACCTCAAGAGCCCCGACTTCTTCAACGTCAAGCAGTTCCCGGCGATCTCGTTCAAGAGCACCGCGGTCAAGCCGGTCGACGGCGGATACCAGGTCACCGGCGACCTCACCATCCACGGGACTACCAAGGCGGTGACGTTCAACCTCCTCGGCGGGCGCGCCGCCGAGTTCCCCAAAGGGGTCCAGCGGACCGGGTTCTCGACGGAACTGGTCCTCAAGCGTTCCGATTTCGGGATCGACAAGCTGAAGGAAGCGATCGGGGACGACGTCTACGTGTCCATCAGCTTCGAAGGCACGAAGAAATAACGCCGGCCGACGAGAGGTGAGAGTCGAGAACCGCGTTCCCGGGCCAGCCCGGCGGGGGAGGAATGCCCGACCCGGTCCTCATCCTTCAGGCGTTCGCCCTGGCAGCTGGCCTGGGCGCCGTCGCCGCGATCCTGACGTGCCGGCCGCGGAGCCAGCCGCACCAGCGGCTGGCGTCCGCCGGGGGAGCTGTGGGGGTGGGGGCGGGTCTTCTCGCCGGGGCCTGGGCTCTCCACCTGGCCCCACATTACCCGCCCGGGGAAGATCAGGACCGCTTCCTCCTCGTCCTGCTCCCGGCCGCGGTCCTCGTCGAGGCGGCGGCGGTGTTCGTGGGCCGGGCGGCGTGGGCGATCAGGGCTGTGGTCGCCGCCGGGGCAGCTCCCGTTCTTCTCCACGGGTCAATTTATCTCACCGACGTCGCCGGCCCCGGCACCCGCGAGTGGCCGCCCGCTCTTGCCCTACAAATCCTGGTCGGGCTCGCCGTCTCCCTGTTCGCCGGGTGGGTCGTCCTTTCCCGGCTGGCCGGGCGGGTTCCCGGGGCGGCGGTGCCGCTGGCCCTGGCGCTGGTGTGTGCGGGGGCGGGGGTGGTGATCATGCTGTCCGGGTATGCCACCGGCGGCCAGTTCGGGTTCCCACTCGCCGGTGGGCTGGTCGGGGTTGCCGTGGTCGCCGCACTGGCCGGACGGGCCAGCCCCCGGGGCGCGGTCGGGGTAGGGGTGGTGGGGCTGTTCGCCCTGCTCGTCACCAGTCGGTTCTTCGCCGGCCTCACGACCACGAACGCGACTCTCCTGTTCGCCGCCCCGGTTCTCGCCTGGATACCGGAGCTGCCGTGGGTCCGCCGGCTCGGTCCGCGGGCTCGCGGGTGCCTGCGGGTCGTCCTCGTGGCGGTCCCGGTGGTAATCGCCCTGTCACTCGCGCGGGAAAAGTTCGCCGCCGACTCCGTCCGCCCGTCAGAGACCCAACCCGGCTCGCCCGAGCCCTCGCTCCAGGACTACCTCGACTTCGGGAAGTGACCGACCGGACCGGGGCGAACCCGGAGCTCATGCCCGATCGGGCCGTCGCGAGGGCGAGACCGCTCACCAGTCCGATCCTCCCAGGTGTTCCCGTTCGCGCCGGGCATGAACCGATTGAGGATGCCGCCCTCAAAACCATGCCGCGATCTGAGCCCTGACATAAAGAATCAGGCTCGAAAGAAGGGTCCCGGTGTTTCGACTGACAGTTCATGCGTGGCGATGAGCCTGTGTCGGGTAACAGAAAAACCATCTATTCCGTTTGCACCGGTTTCAACCGGCGTACTAGATCTGAGTAGCCGCATTTCCCGTCCGGCCGCGCGCCCCCTGACCGACTCCCCGGTCGGGCCGAACTGGTTCGCACTGCTCCATCCGTTGACCCGGTCGCAGGGCCCGTGGGCGGTACGCCTACGCCCTCGTGACCCCACCGCGGGGGTGTCTCGTGATTCGCCGGACTCGGTCTGCGTCCCACCCCGGGACCGTCCTCCCGACTCTCGGGGTCTGCCTGATCGGGCTGTTCGCCTTCGTCGGCCTGGCCGTGGACCTCGGGGTCCTGGCCCTCGCCCGGACCCAGAGCCAGAACGCGGCCGACGACGCCGCCCTCGTCGGCGTCCGGAACCTGAACAACAAGGTCGGGGCGATCGACACCAACCGGGCCGCAGCCCTCACCGCCGCGCAGAACGCGGCGAAGAGCAACCCGCTCCTGAACACCAACTTCGTCGACGCCCAGATCCAGACCGTCCGGGCCGGGTTGTATGCGTACAACTCGACGAACGGGTATTTCTCGGTGAGTTACCCGAACTCCCTCGCTGCCGGACAATCGTGGACCGCGATGAACGTGCAGCTGGCCGCCACCCAGCCCACGTACTTTATGCGGGTGATGGGCGTAACCTCGATGCCAACCGGGGCGAACGCGACCGCGGTCCACCGCCCCCGGGACGTGGCCGTCGTCCTCGACTTCTCCGTCTCCATGCGGTTCGGGAGCATGTCCGGCTGGGAGCCGGGGAACGGGAACTCCAACGGGGAGACCCGCGGGTACCTGAACCCGGACCCCCGGTACCCCCAGTTCGGCCACTACGCCCGGTACACCCGGTACCAGACCAATAGCCTCCCGGACTACGGCCCGGCCGGCGGTACCCAGGTCGCGAACCCGCAGACGTTCTGCACCCAGTCGACCGTCGCCAACCGGCCGAACCCGCTGTGCATACAGGTCCCGTACGTCATGCAGACCGGGGAAGTCGCGACCCCGAACAACCACACCATGGACAGCCCGAACGGCCCCCCGGTCGTCACCGGGGCGCAACAGACGTCGGGCCCCGGGTGGTCCGGCGGGTTCTGGTACGACCCGGCCAACCCGGCCCAGAACGGGGTCACCCCGGCGAACCTCAAGAATGCTTTCCTCCAGTGGTCCCCGTCGATCACTACCGCCGGGAACTCGACCACGTACACCCCCAACCAGTACGACTGGTCCACGTACTCCGCGACCACGGCGGCGCTCCCCGCCCCGGACTTCTTCAAGGACCAGATACCCACCAGCGGGGGCGTGAACTACGTCGGCGACATGTGGCCGAACGCAGACGGTAGCAAGGGCGGGCCGTTCACCGAGACCAGCGGGACCCGGACAGCGGCCGCCACCCTGGCCGAGTTCCTCGGGATCGGGACTTTCGCGTCGGGCGCCTCCCCCCCGCTAACCGGTAATGCCGGGATAGCGTCGCTCTCCGGGATACTACCGGTGCTCACCCGCTGGGACAGTTACCGTAACCAGACCTGGGAGACCTACGGGTACGACCTCAAGGTGCCTACCTGGAAGGGCGCCAGTTACCTGACTGTAACCCCGGGCAACGCCACCACCTACGTCCAGCAGGCTGCGTCTGGCAACTTGTTCCAGGGCTATTCGATGGGGCCGATGTACTGGGGGAAGACCTTCTTCATCTGGCCGCCCGACCCGCGGTTCGACCCGTCGCTCAACCCTAAAACGGACCTGACCAGCCCCGACCCGGCCCGGCTCTCCTACACCTCATCTGGCAAAGCGATGTGCGACTGGCGGAAGCGGTTCTTCCTCAAGGTGAGCGGGGGGTCGACGGTCGCGTTCTCTTCGAGCGACAACATCAACCAGCTCCTGTTCCGGAACGGGGTCGGGTACACGCTGGCCGACGGGGCGGAGAACGGAACCACGGTCGTGCCGAACTACCCCGCCATCCTGGCCTGGCTCAAGAGTGGGCCCCAGGTGTTCCCGTCAAACCTCCGCGCCGGCCGGATCCTGTACTACACCTCGATCCCGTCCACCGTGGCGAACGCGTCGAGCAACACCGACCAGAGGTTCTGGAAGGATTACATCGACTTCGTCCTCGGGCAGAGCAACTACGACCCGAAGTACAACCTGGCCGGGGTGGAGTACGCCCCGTGGCCGGAAGGGGCGACCGTCGGGGTGTCCCAGGGCACCCTGTCAGGCGTGGCCGGGACCGCGAACCCCGGGCCGCCCACGCCGCCCCCACCGCCGTACATGAACTACACCGACAACCCGAGCCGCCCGCGGATGGACTTCTGGTTCGGCCCGGCCACGTTCCTGGACTTCATCTCGAGCCGGTCGAGCGGCCGGAAGTGGTGGGCCGGGACGGTCCACGAGGCCCAGGACTGGCAGCTGAAGGCGGGGATCAACTCGGCCCTGGACGACATCCGGGCGAACCACCCGAACGACCAGTGCGGGCTCGCCTACTTCGCCAACTTCGCGTTCAGCACCGTCCGGTGCCCGATGGGGCAGGACTACACGAGCCTCAAGTCCGCGCTGTTCTACCCTGGCTCGCTCGTCAGTAAGATCAAGGGCGGGGACACGACCACCGAACTGCTGCCGTACGACTCGAACTTCAACTCCACCCTGACCGGGGACCTGCCGAACGCCAACGGGGGCACCGACCCGGTGACCGGCCTGTCGCTCGCGTACAACCTGCTCTCCAGCGGGGCGACGCACAGCACGCTCGTGCCCCCGTGGGGCACGGGCTCGACGGCGGCGGCGACCGGCCGGCGCGGCGCGGCGAAGATCGTGATCTTCGAGACCGACGGGGTGCCGAACGCGATCAACTCCCCGTACTGGAGCTACTACAAGCAGGTGAATGGGACCACCGGGCAGAATCAGTCGTATTTCCAGAACGACAACAGCGGGACGTACAACGTCACCACCAGCGGCCCGCTGAGCGGCGCCCCGCCGTGGGACGCGGCCGGGAATGCGGCCATCCAGGTGGCCAAGCAGATCGTCGCCCCGACCACGGCCACCAACCCGGGGTACAGTCTGCCGAACGCCCCGGCCCGGGTGTTCGGGCTGGCGTACGGGGACCTGTTTTACTACCCGACCGCCCGGAAGACGTTCGGCCTCCAGTTCCTCTACAACCTCCAGGTGGCCGGGAACACCTCGGCGGCCGACGGGTCGAATACCGTCCCGTCGTACCAGATCATCACCGGCCCCTACCAAACCCGGATCGACAACATCCGGACCGCCATGCAGACGATCATGCAGAGCGGGGTCCAGGTGGCCCTGATCGAGTAGGAATCCCCTGTCGACTCGGAGAGAACACGCACGAGCCCCCGGGGTCTTCAAAGACCCCGGGGGCTTTCTGTTTTGGACGTCTCCCCGACCCTCTTCACTCCTCCTTCGTCGTGACGTCTTCGAGGATCGTCTGTTCGCGGGCCCCCCGCAGCTTCCCCTGCCACATCAGTACCCGCCGGTAGGTCAGAATCACCCCGGCCAGGACGACCGCCGACAGGATCAACGCGATCGGCCACCCCCGCGAGCTCCGCCATCAAGACCTCCACCCCCAGCGGGACCAGGGTCGGGAAGATCACCACCGGGTAGAGGCAGAAGCACACCATCGGGAGAAGGGCCGGAGCGAGTTTGACGCGCCGGCCGGAACGACCCCGACGGGATCGGGATCGGGGCGATGATCGACAACCCGTTCGCCAATAGACACGTCCTGTTGGTGGTGGACTTCCCGGCCCCGTTCGGCCCGAGGAACCCGTAGAACGTGCCCCGCTCCACCCGCAGATCGATCCCGTCGCCGGCCCGGACGCCGCCGAACAGGCGGGTCAGGGAACTGGTCTCGATCACCAGATTCATGGACTTCGTCTCTGGTCCTGTGTCCCCCGTCATCCATGTTCGGACTTTCTCATTCGCCATTAGTCATTCGCCATTTGTGAGTTGTCATTTGGGCGTAACCGGTGGCCCGCTCGCGTCGTTGAAGGGTTTTGCTGCACCGGTCTGGAGACCAGTGCCGGCACCCAGATCCGAGGACGTCGACCTCCCAAAAACAGCTGAATCGCTCGCGACCCCGACCGGGTACGCCCAATACACCTCACGCCGCCCATCAAACGCCATTTCTGGCAAACATTGCAACGAAAAAACCACGGCCCGAAGGGCCGTGGTCAGGGTGTCCGTTGCGAAGCCAGAAGCTTAGCTCAGAATTCCACTTACGACTTCGCCCTTGACCAGTTCCCGCGGCTGGTTGAGGTGGTTGTACACGATCGTGTCGGGCTTGAGACCGACGCTGTGGTAGATCGTGGCCAGCAGTTCGGTCGGGTGGACCGGGTTCTCAGTCGGGGCGGAGCCGGTCTTGTCCGACTTCCCGTGTACATATCCCCGCTTGATCCCGGCACCGGCGGCGATCGCCGTGTAGCAGTACGGCCAGTGGTCGCGGCCGTCGTCGCTGTTCTGGTTGCCCGAGGTGCTGACGCCCCGTTGCGGGCTGCGGCCGAACTCGCCGACCGCCACCACCAGCGTGTCCTTCAAAAGCCCCCGCTCGTCCAGGTCCGCGATCAGGGCGGACAGCCCGGCGTCGAGCATCGGGGCCGACTGGGCCTTCATCCGCTGGCTGAGCCCGGCGTGGACGTCCCACGAGTGGTTGTCGCTGTTCGCCACCTTCGGCCACACCACCTCGACGAACCGGGTCCCGGCCTCCACCAGCCGGCGGGCCAGCAGGCAACACTGGCCGAAGGTGTTCTTCCCGTACCGCTCCCGGACCTCGGGCTTCTCCTGGGTCAGGTCGAACGCCTTCTTCGCCCGGCCCGACACCACGAGCCCCAGCGCCTTCCCGTAGTACTCGTCGAGGTCGTGCTTGGCGACCGCGTCCTCCAGGTCCGGCATCCCCTTGGCGATCGTGTCCCGCAGGGTCGCCCGCCGCTCCATCCGCGAGGCCGTCAGCTCGTCGCGGATCTGCAGGTCGTCGGTCCGGACGCGGTCCATCTTGGCCATGTCCATGTCGTCGCCGGCCGGGTAGAGCAGGTACGGGTCATACGCCTTGCCGAGGAACCCGGCCGCGCCGCCCTTCCCGACCACGTTCGACTCCTGCAGCGGCCGGGGCATCATCACGAACGGGAGCATCGGGACGGTCGGCGGCTTGAACTTGATGATGTTCGACCCGATCGTCGGGAAGTCCTTCGGGCTCGGAGGTTCCAGCTGCCCGGACGGGCTCACCTTGTCGGTGGTGTACCCGGTGTGCATCTGGTAAATCGCGGCCGTGTGATTGAACAGCCCATTCGGCGTGTAGCTCATCGACCGGATGAGGGTGGTCTTGTCGAGCACCTGGGCGATCTTCGGAAGCAGTTCGGTGACCTGAACGCCGCTCAACTTGGTCGGGATCGGCTTGAAGACGCTCTTCACCCGGTCCGGGACGTTGTCTTTCGGGTCCCAGAGGTCGAGGTGGCTGGGGCCGCCCTGGAGGTAGACCAGGATCACGCTCTTGGCCTTGCCGAACCCGGGCCCGCCCGCGGTGGTTTGGGTGGTGTTGGCCGCGGCATTCTGGAGGGAAAAGAGCTGGCCGAGGGAGAGGCCGAGGATGCCGGAGCCCCCGACCCGTAGTAGGTCCCGGCGGGTGACGCCGTCGCAGGTGTCCTTGGAAAGAGCGCCTGGGATCACGAGCATGACCGGACTCCGGGATGGGATGGATAGGGGCAGGTGTAGCGAGCCGCCCGGCGGGTTGTGTGGGGCGGGAGGGTTATGGGTTAACTGTACCCTCATGGGGCGGGGGTCGCAAACACTTTTTTCCGACGGTCGGAGATCGACCCAACCTGGTTTTCCGCCGGGACTTCGCAGGCCAAGATCCGAAGCGCAATCGGAAGGAACAGGCCGAGGCATCGGTTGGGGAGAGTTCGGTCCGGACTCGGCGATGTGAGCTATGCGTAACCGGTAGGGTTCATGAGCGGGTGGTATGACCCTCTCGAATCGGGTTCGGGAATGCCCCGAAGAGGGAGGCATTGCCACCCGCCCGAGACCAGATGCGCACCTCCAATAAACGCTTCCGGAACCCCCGAACCACACACGCCTTTGGGCAAGACGACCGAGGCGAATAGTTAAGATTGGTTAAGATTTGCGGGTTTCCGACCGGCTCGCACCCTCGCCTCGGGCGACTCGGCCGGAGTGGTTAACTCTCGTTAACTATACATTTGTAAATGCAAAGCATTTAGATTCGGCCTTGCAATGCGATCCGTATTCTCGTTCATCCCGTTGTGAGGTTTAAACGCTGGGTTGCTGGTATAGTCCGCCATGCGATAAGCACGGCAAACCAACGGGACGAACCACTGTGCGAACGCACCGGCCCGCGGGCAGTCGCCCGCGGGCCGGTCGAGCGAAGCCGGTATGACCCGACTCAGTCCTTCGGCCGGGGCCGCCCGCCGCCGAACCCGAAGGTCAGCTGAGTCGTGTCGAACGGCTCGCCGACCAGCTCCTTCCAGGTCTTCTTCTGGTCGTCGGTCAGGCCCGCGGTGATGTCCGCGACCGCGGACTTCGAGAGCTTGTCGAGCTTCTTCCGGTTCTCGGCCATTTTCTCCGGGTCGAACCCGCCCTTCTTGAACCCGCCGCCGCCGAACACTTCCTTCGCGTCCTTCGCGAACTCCTCCGAGATCCCCTTGATCTTGCTCTTCTGGTCGTCGGTCAGCTTGAGCACGACGATGACGTCTTCGTTCTGGAACGCCCGGACCCCGGACGCCTGGACTTCGATCTGCTTGAGCCGCTTCTTCTGGTCGGCGGTGAGGGTGTCGTCGGTGACCTTCTTGATGTCCTCGCCGAGCTTCTCGCCTTCCTTCTGGAGGTCCGTGAAGGCTTCCTTCAGCTTCTCCTTGTCCCCGCCCGCCGACTTGAACGCCTCACCGCGCTTCTTCGCCAGTTCGATCTGGCGGTCGGCAACGTCCTTGAACTTCTCCTTCTGGGCGTCGGTGATCTTCAGTTCTTCCTGAAGGGCCTTGTTCGTGAGCACCTGCCCGGTGATCCCGCCGCCGCCGGGCCCGAAGCCCGGGCGGGGCTGGCGGGCCTCGACGACCAGGACCGCGCTGGTCACGAATAGAGCGATCATCACCCATCGCGAAGCGCGCATGACTTTCCCCTGCGAGTTGGAACGGATGTGAGACGGCCGGTCGGCCGCCGGGTCCCCCACATCGTTACGTCCGCAGGGTGAAAGGGGGATGAGAGATCCCTGGAAGTGACGAGGCCCGGTGGAAACCCCACCGGGCCTCGGGTGAGCAATCTCGGACAACCGTCACCGCTTCACCGCCCCGGGACCCGCCGGGAGGCCGGTCCCGCCGGGGAGCGTGGGCGGGGCTCCCAGGCCGGGCGGAACCGCCGGGCCGGGACCGACCGGGGGCTGAGGCTGCCGGAGCTGCCACCCCTTGATCTCCTCGAACTGGAACACCTGCGGGGTAACGCCCGGCAGATCGATCCGCTGGTCGCCGAACTTCCACAGTTCCGTGTCACCGTTCGGCTTGAGGAGCCACATCTGGGCCGGCAAGTACGGAATGGCCGGAGACTTGACCCCCGGCCCGTACAGGGCGAACCGGACCTGTTGGAACTCCTGCTGGTCCTTCGGGAGGATCGGTTTGATGTCCAGGTAAACGTAGTTCGGATCTTCCTTGAAGAGGGAGATCTGAAACCGCCGCTTGGCGTCGGCGGCCTTCATCCCGGAGAGGAAGTCGAGCATCAGGTTGTCGCTCCCGGCCGCCGGCTGGGCCGCGTTCAGCTTGAACTCGGTGATCGTCTTCTTGCTGCCTTCGTACTGGTAGATCGCCTTCCCGTTGCAGATGTACGCCTCGTAGTCGTTTTTGTCGGTGGTGTTGACGATCCGGAGTCGGGCGAGGTTTGGCTTCATACACAGAACGCTGCCGTCGTACTTCAGGTCCTTTTTGAAGATCGCCTCCGTCCGGGTGAGCTCGAACTTGGTGTGGAAGTTCACCACCCCGGACATCTTCTGTTCCCAGCCGGTGAGGTGGCCCTCGAGCTTCGGGTCGGCCGGCGGGGCAGCCGGGGGCGCGCCGGGGACGGCCGGTCCAGGCGGGGCAACGGCCGGGGGCTGCGCTTGCGCGGCCAGTGCGACGAGCAGTACCGCCGCCAGGGTCATGCCGACGGGTCGCATGTTGTCCATCTCCTCTCTCGCACCGTACCGGGGATTCGGGCTCGAACGGCGAACGGACCGACGCCCGGAGGTTGCGCCCTTATATCGCCGGCCCGCGTTCGGGAAAAGACCGGATGAAACGGACGGGGCCGGCGGGGCAATCCGGGATGAGGACGGAATCCGGGAATGCGGAAAGAACCTGTCATCCGGAGGTTGCGGAAGGGGCGGCTCGCGTAAAATGGGACGGTGAGTGAACGGGCCGGCCCGGGCGAACTCCGCGGTCGGCGGGCGTGTCGGTCCGCCGACGGGGTGTCCAGGGTGTTTTACCCGCCCCGACTCAAGCGTTCTTCCCCGGTACTCAGGTGGGACTCGTGTTAGAAAAGACCCAGGTCCGGATCGTGGCCGGCTCGCTCCGCGGGCGAAAGCTGACGTGCGTGGTCCACGAGGGGATGCGGCCGACCCCCCAGCTGGTCCGCGAGGCGCTGTTCAGCATCCTCGGGAACGCCGTCCCCGGGCGCGTGTTCTACGACGTGTTCGCCGGGACCGGGGTGGTCGGCCTCGAAGCCGTCAGCCGCGGGGGGACTTCGGCCAGGCTGATCGAGAAGGACCCGCGGCAGGTCGCCGAGATCCAGAAGTACGTCGACCAGTTCGGGGTGGCGGACCGGGTCCAGGTCCTGCGGGCCGACTCGTACCGCTGGGCCGAGCGGTGGATTCCCCCGGGGACCGCTCCGGTGAACCTGTTCCTCAGTCCTCCATTCCCCGACCTGACAGACCGGGCCGACGAGTTTCTGGAGCTGGTCCGGACGCTGCTGGAAAAGGCCCCCAACGAGTCGGTGCTGACGATCCAGGCGGAGGACGGGTTCCAGCTGGAGCAACTCCCCGACCTCGGCGCATGGGACATCCGCCGGTACGGGCGGAACATGTTGCTTTTCCGGGTGAAGGGGGAGACGGTTCAGACCGAGTCGGGCGCCCCGCCGACCGAAACCGAGGCCCCTTCCTGACCTGGGAAGAGGCGAACCAAGGAGTTCGAACTCGTCCTGGCCTCTGAATACTCGACATGACCCCCCTCCCCCTCCTCCAGCAGCGCGAGATCGAGGCGACCGTGATCGCCCCGCTGGTCCGGGCGTTCGCCGCGGAAGTGGGAGAGGAACGAGCCCGCGCGGTCCTCGCCGGGGTGATCGCTGATCTCGCCCGGCAGGCCGGGTGTGCCGCGGCGGAAGCGGTCGGCGGGAACGACCTCTCCCACCTCAAGCAGGCCGTCGAGCAGTGGAAGGTCGGCGGTGCACTGGAACTCGACGTGCTGCGGGACGAAGCGGGGGCGTTCGAGTTCAACGTGACCCGGTGCCGGTACGCCGAGATGTACCACCGCCTCGGGCTCACCGACCTCGGCCCCATCCTGTCCTGCTCGCGCGACGGCACGATGATCGAGGGGTTCAACCCCGCCGTCGCGTTCACCCGGACGCAAACCCTGATGGAAGGGGCCACCCACTGCGACTTCCGGTATCGAATGAAGAAGGATTAACCACAGAGTCACAGAGGGCACAGAGGAAGAGGAAACCGAGAGGAAGAGTTTGATTTCAAAACTTCTTGAATCGGTCCTGGTTTTCTCTCTGTGCCCTCAGTGACTCTGTGGTTAACCCTTCGTCTGCCCAACGACCACCGGCTGCGTCCACGCCACTTCCACGTCGCCCTTTGCGTACGGGTTCGGGTGCGGCTTCGACGAGATCACCTTCGCCCGGACGTAGAGCTCGCGCCCGGTCAGTTTGTACCGCGGGTTCAGATCGGCCGACTCGGCCACCACCCGGCCGACGTCCGGCGAGTACACCCCGGTCACCGGGAGCGGGGTCCCGTCCGCGTCGAGTCTCGGCGCGGCATCGAGCTTGGCGTCCTTCGGGGTGGCGACGAACTGCGTCCGGTACGTCACCCCGGGCTCGGCCCGGATCGCCAGGCGGTACTCGTCCCCTTCCCGGGCCACGTCGTCGAGGAGCACCCCGGTCGTCGCGTAGAAATCCCCGGCTTCGAGGCCCCGGACCACGGCCTCGGCCGTCAGGTGCGGGGCCTTCACCATCACCCACCCGCGGCCCGGGTTCACCCGGCCGACCCCCCACTCGTGGTACCCGTGGGCGTCGTCGGTCGCGAGCCCGTACACGACCGGGAGCTGGTGCTTGCCGAGCCGCAGGGCGAGGGTGACGTCCCACACCCGCTCGCACGAGGCGTGGACGTCGTCGCCGTAGTTGCGGACGCCCGGGTGCCCGTTGAACACCTCGAAGAACCTCAACTCCTCGGCCAGGAGCATCTCCTCCGCGCGGACGCCCCAGCCGAAGTTCGGGTGATTGAGTGACGCGACCATCGCCCGCCCGGTCCGGGCCCGCTGGTCGGCCACCTGCCTGAGGTTGACCGTGATCGTCTCGACCGCGTCCCGGCCGTCGATCGGCGTGACGGGGTCGCGGAGGTTCAGCCCGTTGATGTGGACCGGCCGCCGGGCGTAACTGTGGGTGATCTCTTCGGCCGGGATCATCAGGAACCGGCCGGGTTCCTCGAACAGGCTGCGGAACTCGGCGAGCGGCTTGAGCCGCACCTGCTGCTTGCCGTCCTTCTCCCGCGTCTCGACCCACCGCCCGCCGAACCGGGCCGCGCACCTGGCGAGCGCCTTCCCCCGGGCAGCGGTCGCGTCCGCCGCGACCCACTTTTCCCCCTCGGCGATCACGTTGTGTTCCGTCAGCGCCAGGAAGTGGTAGCCGTGCTGCTTGTACCAGTCGGCGATCATCTCGGGGAAGTCGTCGCCATCACTCCAGAGCGAGTGGGTATGCAGGTTGCCCTTCCAGAACCGCGGCGGGGAAGTAGCGGCCGGGAGCGGGTCCGGGAGCGGGACGGCCCTCGGCGGCGGGGCGGTGTCCGGCTGCTGCCATGCGAGCGCGGCGGCGAACCCCCCGAGACACACCAGACCGGCGGCGACCGAGCGGACGGCGGGCGACATGAGGGTCTCGGGAGCGGGGTGAATCGGGCGGCCGCCCGCCCGTTTGGTCCGCGGGTTGCGGCACTTCTGGTCGGGCGGGAGCGGGTCTGGGAATTGTAAGCATCCCGGCCAGGGAGGGCGCGGACACCGTGAAAGGAACCGCCGGACCGCCGCCGACACCTCCGGGGGTACGAGCCATGCGCCGGCCATTCCTTCTCGTCCTGTTCGTGAGCGGGTTGCTCCCGGCCGCAGCGGCCCGCGCCCAGGTCGTCCACGAGGCTGAGTCGGAGTCGCACCAGGGGGGGACCACTGCCACAAAGGGAGAGAAGGGGCCCGACCTCGCGGCGGTGGCGAAGGGGATCGTCGACCGCACGAACGCCTTTCGGAAAGAGGAAGGCCGGCCGGCGGTGGCGGTGAACGAGAAGCTGACGGCGACCGCGCAATACTTCGCCGATTTCATGGCCCGGACGGACAAGTACGGGCACACGGCGGATGGGAACCGGCCGGACGAGCGGGCCAAGAGGCACGGGTACGACTACTGCATGGTCGCCGAGAACATCGCCTACGTCTACAACTCCGCCGGATTCACGGCGGGGGAACTGGCGGAGAAGTTCTTCACCGGCTGGAAGGAGTCGCCGGGGCACCGGCGGAACATGCTCGACCCGGATGTCACCGAGACCGGAGTGGCGGTGGCCCGGAGCGAAAAGACCGGGTACTACTACGCCGTCCAGATGTTCGGCCGCCCGAAATCGGCGGCGATCGAGTTCTCGGTCGCCAATCAGTCGCCGGACGAGATCAGCTACGAGATCGGGGGGAAGACGTTCACCCTTCCGCCCCGGTACACCCGGACCCACTCCCGCTGCCGACCAGCTGATCTGAAGGCGGTGTGGCCCGGCGGCCAGGAGCCGGCCGTCGTGCGGCCGGCTCGGGGCGACAAGTTCGCGGTCGTGAAGGAGGCGGGGAAGTATCAGCTCAAAAAGGAGTGAGCCCGGGCTCACGTCTCCATCAGCAGCCGGAGCGGGTCGCTGAAGAGCTGGACGAGCCGGGTGGTGAACCGGGCCCCGTCGGCCCCGTCGATCACCCGGTGGTCGTAGGTCAGGCTCAGCGGGAGCATGAGCCGGGGGACGATCTGCCCGTCCTTGACCACCGGCTGCAGCGCCGACCGCGACATGCCCAGGATCGCCACCTCCGGGTAGTTCACGATCGGGGTGAAGCTCGTCCCGCCGATCCCGCCGAGGTTCGTGATGGTGAACGTCCCGCCCCGCATCTCGTCGATCGCCAGCTTGCCGCCCCGGGCCTTCTCGGCCAGCGCGCTCACCTCGGCGGCGAGGTCGCGGACGGTCTTCTTGTCCGCGTCGCGGATCACCGGGACCACCAGCCCCCGCTCGGTGTCGACCGCGATCCCGATGTGGTAGTACTTCTTGACGACCAGCTCCCCGGCGTTCATGTCGTAGCTGCTGTTGAAGTGCGGGAACTCCCGCAGGGCGGCGACGCATGCCTTGATCGCCAGCACGGTCATCGTGATCTTCGCCGCCCCCTTCGGCTGGGCGTCCATGATCCGCTTTCGCCCGGACTCCAGCTCGGTGATGTCGGCCAGGTCGTTCTGGGTGACCATCGGCATGGTCCGCCACGCCGCGGTCAGGTTCTTGGCGATCGTCTGGCGGATGTTCGCGACCGGCTTCTTCTCGATCTCGCCGAACTTCGCGAAGTCCGGGAGCGGGGGGTGGGTGTAGCTGTCGGCGACGGTCTTGCCGCTCAGCCCGGCCCCGCCCGGGGCCGCCCCGGTCTTGACCTTCTGCCGCTCCTCGCGGACGAACCCCTTGATGTCGTCGAGGGTGATCCGCCCGCCACGCCCGGACCCCCTGACCTCGCCGAGCGCGATCCCGAGCTCGCGGGCCAGCCGCCGGGTCGCCGGCCCGGCCGGGATGGGCCGCATCTCCTTCGTCGCCGTCCCGTTCGACCCGACCCCAGTGCCGGAGCCGGCCGGCGCGACGGCCGTGGCAAGCGCGGGGCGGGGGGTCGTGGAGGTGGCCGGGGCCGCCGTGGTCTGCGCGGCGGGTTCGCGCCCGGCGCTCGCCGGAGCTGAAAGCGGCGAAGCGCTGCCGGAGAGCGTCAGGATCAGTGCCCCGACCGGGAGCTTGTCGCCCGGCTTGACGTGGACCTGCTCGACCGTCCCGGCGAGGTCGGACTCGACCTCGATCGCGGCCTTATCGGTCTCGACCCCGATCACGCTCTGACCAGCCTTGACCGCGTCGCCGGGCTTCACCAGGACGGACGTGACGGTCGCCGAATCGATCCCCTCGCCGAGACTCGGCAGCTTGAACTCGGCCTTGGACCCGCCGGCCGGCACCGGGGCCGCCGGGGCCGGCGGGACCGCGGCGGCCTTCGGGGCGGCCGCCGGCCGGTCGTTCGGAGCGGCGGGCTTCGGCCCGGGGGCCGGCGGTTGCTTTTGGGCGTCGGTTTTGCCCGTCGCGGCCAGCTTCAACACCGGCCCGCCGACGGGCACCTTGTCGCCCGGCTTCACCAGCACTGCCTCGATCGTGCCCGCGGCGTCGGACTCGACGTCCATCGCGGCCTTGTCGGTCTCGACCGTGACCACGCTCTGTCCGGCCGTTACGGCATCTCCGGCCTTCACCAGCACCGCCGTGACGGTCGCCGAATCAATGCCCTCGCCGAGGTTGGGCAGGCGGAATTCCATCGGTCGGTTGCTCCGCTTGGTGAGCTGCGCCTAGGGCGTTGCCCTGGGCTGAGTGCTGTCACCCCGTTGGGGTGAAGACTCGGGTGCATTGATTACACCCCGAAGGGGTGACAGCGCTCGGCCCAGGGCAACGCCCTGGGCGCTTCAACCACCTTTACACCGTCCACGGGTCCGGGGCGTCGGGACTGATGCCGAGGTCGGCGATCGCCTTCCCGACCACGCCCTTGTCGAGCTCGCCCCGGGCGGCCAGGGCGTGCAGGGCCGCGACCGCCACGTGCTCGGCGTCGACCTCGAAGAACCGCCGGAGGGCCCGCCGGGTCTCGCTCCGCCCGAACCCGTCGGTCCCGAGCGCGAGGAGCCGGCCGTCGAGGTACGGGGCGAGTTGCTCCGGCAGCGCCCGCATGTAGTCGGACGTGGCGACGATCGGTCCCTTGGTACCGCCGAGGACCTTCCGGACGTACGGCTCGCGGGCCGGGCCGTCCGGGTGCAGGCGGTTGAACCGCTCGCAGTCGATCGCGTCCCGCCGGAGCATCTGGTAACTCGTCACGCTGTACACCGTGCTCGCCACGCCGTACTTCTCGGCGAGCAGCTTCTGGGCCCGCAGGGCCTCGAGCAGGATCACCCCGCTGCCGAGGATCTGCACCTCCAGCTTCGCCCCGTCCGGCCGCATCGTCCGGAACGGGTAGGCCCCGCGGACGATGCCCTCCCGCACGTCCTCGCCGGGCATCGCCGGCATGGCGTAGTTCTCGTTGTAGACCGTGAGGTAGTAGAAGCACTCCTCGTTCCGGACGAACATCGCGTTGATGCCTTCCTCGACGATCACCGCGAGCTCGTAGGCAAACGCCGGGTCGTAGGCCCGACAGGTCGGGACGGTGAGGGCGGCCAGGTGGCTGTGCCCGTCCTCGTGCTGGAGGCCCTCCCCGTTGAGCGTGGTCCGGCCGGCGGTCGCCCCCATCAAGAACCCGCGGGTGCGGCAGTCGGCCGCCGCCCAGATCAGGTCTCCGACCCGCTGGAACCCGAACATCGAGTAGTAGATGTAGAACGGGATGGTGTTCACCCCGTGGGTGCTGTACGCGGTCCCGGCGGCGATGAAGTCGGCCATCGCCCCGGCCTCGTTGATCCCCTCCTGGAGGACCTGCCCGGTCCGCGCTTCCTTGTACTCGGTCTGCGACCCCTTGTCGACCGGGTTGTACAGCTGCCCGACCCCGGAATAGATGCCAAACGCCTTGTACAGCGGCGGCATCCCGAACGTCTGCCCCTCGTCCGGCACGATCGGGACGATGAGCTTGCCCACCCCCGGGTCTTTCATCAACTGAGTCATCATCACCACCCAGGCGCGGGTAGTGGACTGACCCTGGCCCGACTGGGTACCGCGGTACAAACCCTCGAACGCCCGATGGTCTGGAATCGGGGAGGGCGTGAACTCGGTATTCCGGAACGGCTGGTAGCCGCCGAGGGTCCGGCGCCGGTCGCGGATGTACCGCATCTCCGGGCTGTCGTCGGCCGGCTTGTAGAACGGGACGTCGCCGAGCTGGTCGTCCGTGAACGGGAGCTCGAACCGGTCGCGGAACTGGCGGAGGGCGGCGACCATTTGCCGCCGGCTGATCTCCTCCGGGGCCATGTTCGGCTCCCGTTCAATCTCGACTGCCAATTGCTTCAGCTGGTGGGTCGTGTTCTTCCCGGCCCCGCCGGTCCCGGGCACCCCGTACCCCTTCACCGTCTTGACCAGGATGACGGTCGGCTGGCCCTTGTGGTCGACCGCGGCCTTGTACGCGGCGTACACCTTGAGCGGGTCGTGCCCGCCGCGCTTGAGGGCGGTGATCCGCTGGTTCGGCAAGTGCTCGACCAGGGCCTTCAGCTCCGGGGTGTTGAAGAAGTGTTCGCGGATAAACGCCCCCCGCCGCTCCACGTCCTCCTCCTCGGACAGGAGGACTTTTTTATTGATCTCGTCGGGGGTCCGCATGTCGCTGCCGATGTACTCCTGGTACTCGCCGTCCACCACTTCCATCATCCGCCGGGCCAGGGCCCCGGTGTGGTCGGCCTTGAGCAGCGGGTCCCAGTCGCTGCCCCAGACGACCTTGATGACGTTCCACCCGGCCCCGCGGAAGATGCCTTCCAGCTCCTGGATGATCTTGCCGTTCCCGCGGACCGGGCCGTCGAGCCGCTGGAGGTTACAGTTGATGACCCAGGTGAGGTTGTCGAGCTTCTCGCGGCCGGCGAGGCCGATGCACCCGAGGCTTTCGGGCTCGTCGCACTCCCCGTCCCCGAGGAACGCCCATACCCGCACCCCGTCGGTCTGGGCGAGCCCCCGGTTCTGCAGGTAGCCGTTGAACCGGGCGTGGTAAATACTCATGATCGGGCCGAGGCCCATGCTGACAGTCGGGTACTGCCAGAAGTCTGGCATCAGCCAGGGGTGCGGGTAACTGGAGAGCCCGCCTCCCTCCCGCAGCTCCTGGCGGAAGTTCTTCAGCCGGGCCTCGGGGAGCCGGCCCTCGACGAACGCCCGGGCGTACATCCCCGGGCTGGCGTGGCCCTGGTAGAACACCACATCCCCGGGGTAGGTGTCGGTCCGGCCGCGGAAGAAGTGGTTGAACCCGATCTCGTACAGGGTGGCCGCACTGGCGAAGGTGGAGATGTGCCCGCCGACGTTCGTGTTCATGTTCGCCTTCAGGACCATCGCCATCGCGTTCCAGCGGACGATGCTCTTGATCCGGCGCTCGATCTCCCGGTTCCCCGGGAACGCCGGCTGGGCGTCGGTCGCGATGGTGTTGACGTACGGCGTGGTGACCCCGACGGTCATCCGCCCGAGCCCGGCCTGGGCGACCTGGCTGATGAGCGCGTTGAGCAGGAACTGCGCGCGCTCCGGGCCGACGTGCCGGAGCACCGCCTCCATCGACTCCAGCCACTCGGCGGTTTCTTGCGGGTCCGTGTCGTCCGGCAGCCGACCCTGGCGGGCCAACACGTCGGGGCTGACGAGCATCGTCCAGAACCTCTTCCGGGAGTGGGTACCGGCCCCCTGGGAGGGCCGGCCCGCGGCCGCCGGGCCGGGTCCGCCGCGGGGCGAGTCGCGGGGGTGGGAGGGGGCCCCGCGCGGGTGGTTCAACGTCCATTCCGTTTTTAAGATAGAGGTAGGCTTCCGGGTCGTCCACACGACCGGGGCACGCCGATCCCGACCACGGGGAACGTGGTCCGCCCGCTCCGCGGGCGGTTCGGAGCCAGCCGCCCGCGGAGCGGGCGGACCACTCGACCGACCGGCCCCATGCACACCCACCGCCCCCGCCTCCTCGGCCTCGCCCTCCTCGCCGCCTGCGGCGCAACGGCCGTCCCGGCGGACGACACCGAGAAGGTCGCCATCCCGCCGCGGGTAGTGAAGATCGACCTGCCGCACTCGAACCTCGGCAAGGTCGCGGCGGCCGTGGGCAAGCAGACCGGTATCCCGTTCACCTTCCCGCGGGCCGCGGCCGACGAGCCGTGCGAGGCCCCGTTCGCCGGCGGCAAGCCGTTCTGGGACGCCCTCGAGATGATCGCCGGCCAGACCGGGAACCGGATCGTACTGCACGACAACGGCCGGAAGATCGCCCTGGAGCCGCGGGGGAAGAGCTACGAGGTGTCGTCGGTCCACGGGCCGTTCCGGGTGGTCGCCCGGGAGGTCGTCGGCCGGTCCCTCCTCGACCTCGGGGTCACGTTCCACGAGGTCCACCTGGACGCCCACTGGGAGCCGCGGTTCCCCGTGTTCCGGATCGACTCCCAGCCGAAGGTCACGAAGGCGACCGACGACCGCGGGACGGCCCTCGCGGCGCAGCCCGCGACCGCCCGGGGCCAGCCGACCGGGGCGGTCCACGCCGCGACCGTCCGGCTCACCGGGCTCACCCGCGAGGCCCGCCGGATCGCCCTGCTCCGCGGTCACTTCAGGGTGACCGCGAGCGAAAAGATGCTGACCTTCCGGTTCCCGGACCTGACGGCGAAGCCGCCGGTCGCGCTCCCGCCCCAGGAAAAGGTCGCGGCGACCCTGAAGCGGGTCGAAAAGGACGAGAAGGTGTGGGAGTTCGAAATCGAACTGGGCTACCCCGCGGACATCCCGAAATTCGAGAGCTTCGAGTCGTGGACGACCGAAAACCGGCTCCGGCTGGTGTCGCCCGAGGGGGCGAAGACGTTCGCCCCGGACGACTACGAGATCCAGACGATCGGGCCGAAGGTGGTCGCGGTCTACCGGTTCAAGGAGGACGCGGCGAAGGGGCTGGTGAACCCCGCGGCGAAGGGGTGGACACTGGCGTACGAGGCCCCGTCCCCGCCGGTCGAGTTCGACGTCCCGTTCGAGATCAAGGACATCCCGTTGCCGTGATCCGGGCCGGTCAGGCCACGAACCGGCTCAGCTCGTCGGGCGTGAGGGGGCGGGTGAAGTGGGCGCCCAGGAAGTAGTCGCCCGTCTCCAGCGGCTTGAGGTGGACGACGTGCATGGCGACCGGCAGGCTGGACCCGCCGCCGACCGTCTCCAGGTCCCCCGCCAGGAGCGTGCCCACCTCCCGCGGCTCGGGGAGGAGCACACTGAGCCCGGTCGTCGAGATGTTCCAGACCAGCCCCAGGGCGGGCTTCCCGCTCGGCCCGAGGTCGAACTGGCAGACGGTGCCCATCGCCGGCTGCCGGCGAAGGGCGACCCGCCGTTCGGCGGGCGGGGCGGTGGTTGCGGTGGTGGGCGGCATGACAATCCTTGAACGATCGGCTTCAGGTCGGCTCGATCTTCCTTTTACAAAAACAATCGCCCGGTGAAAAGCGGATCGGCGTATAGTAGTCGACAGAAGAAGACCGGCCGGCGGATCGCGGAGATGACCCCCGGGACGGCGCCGGGGCCGCTATTCGTCCGCCCCGGACCGGGGCCGTTGACAGGAGGAAATCGATCGGCCTGTGCGGGCAGTCCGGGGCCTCGAATCGCCTACCGGTCGATCGTCGCCAGGATCGTGTCGGCGACGAGCTTGTTACCCGCCTCGTTCAGGTGGACCCGGTCGGTGGTCAGGACGCCCTTCTCGTTGTCGGCGGCGTTGTTCTTCGTCAGGTAGTCCTGGAACGCCGTCCGGAGGTCGCACAGCTGCGCCCCCGTGTCCGCGGCCACCTTCCGGCTCAGGTCCGCGTACTCGTCGAGCTTCGCGTCAAGCTTGTTCGTCCCGGCCTTCTTCTCCCCGATCACGGTCGGGGTACACAGGACCACCCGGGCCCCGCCGTCCTTGATCTTCCCGATGATCTCCTTCAGCCCGGCCTCGTACTTCTCCGGCGAGGTGCCCCGGGCCGGGTCCTTCTCGCCGTGCCAGACGTCGTTGATCCCGATGTAAATGACGACCAGGGTCGGCTTCTTCCCGAGCACGTCCTTTTCCAGGCGTTTCTGAAGGTCGGGCACCTTGTTCCCGCTGACCCCGGCCCCGATCACCTCGGCCCCGAGGTCCGCGTGCTTCTCCGCCAGGGTCTTCTTGACGAGGGTAACGTACCCCTTCGGGGAGACGCCGCCCTGGGTGATCGAATCGCCGAGGAAGACGATCCGCTCGCCCTTCTTGAGCGGGGGTGATTTCTTGTCGTCGGCCGGGGCCGCGGTCGTGGCGAGGGCGGCCGCGGTCAGGATGAGGCAGAGCCGGTTGAGTCGCATGGGGTATGGCCCGTTCGAGAAAGGACTGGTGGGGAACCGACGGAAAATCATCCTCGGCACCCGGGGGCGCGGAGTCAAGCGGGTGTGTCCCGCGGCGAGCCGGTCCGGATCAGCTATGGCCCAGCACGGGGTGCGGCCGGTACGGCTCGGCCAGGGCCTTCAACTCGGCCTCGTCGAGTTTCAGGTTCAGGGCGGCGACGGCGTCGTCCAGGTGGTGTGGCTTCGACGCGCCGATGATGGGGGCGGTCACCCCGGGCTGGTGCAGCAGCCAGGCGAGCGCCACCTGGGCGTTCGAGACGCCGCGCTTCCGCGCGACCTCGCCGACCCGCTCGACCACCGCGAAATCGGCGTCGGAGTAGTACAGCTTCTGCGCGTAGTCGTCGGTCTTCGCCCGGCTGGTCTCGCCGTAGTCCTGGCGGCTGCGGTTGCCGGCCAGGAACCCGCGGGCCAGCGGGCTCCACGGCAGCAGGCCGATCCCCTCGTCCCGGCAGAGCGGGATCATCTCCCGCTCTTCCTCGCGGTATACCAGGTTGTAGTGGTTCTGCATGGTGACGAACCGGACGAGCCCGAGCCGGTCCGCCGTGTGGAGCATCTTCGCCATCTGCCAGGCGAACATGGACGACGCCCCGACGGCGAGCACCTTGCCCGCCCGGACCAGGGCGTCCAGGGCGGCCAGCGTCTCCTCGACCGGGGTGGTCGGGTCGAACCGGTGAATCTGGTACAGGTCGACGTAGTCGAGCTGGAGGCGGCGGAGGCTGGCGTCGATCGCGTGGGTGATGTGTTTGCGGGACAGGCCCCGCTCGTTGGGCGTCTCCCCGGTCGGGTGGAACACCTTGGTGGCGACCACCACCCGCTCGCGCGGGACCGCCATCTCCCTCAGCGCCCGGCCGAGCACTTCCTCGCTCGCGCCGTCGGAGTACATGTCGGCGGTGTCGAAGAAGTTGATCCCGGCCTCCCAGGCCCGCCGGATGAACGGCCGGCTCTCGGCCTCGTCCAGGACCCACGGCCGCCACTTGCTGCTCCCGTAGGTCATGCACCCGAGACACAGCCGCGAGACCTTGGTCCCGGTCCGCCCGAGGTTCACATAGTCCATGATCGTCTCGTCAGGGCGAATGAGGGGGCTCGGCCGGTGGCGCGGGCCGCCGTCATTAGGACTACCGGGCGGACCGGGGCCGGGGAAGGAGAATGACGGGTTCTTCGGCCACCCATTCGACGCGCTCTTTGCTCCGGTCGGGGCGACCTCGCGCCTGTGCCGGAAGGATCGACATGCAAACACCGTACCCACGACCCGACGGCCGGGCCCGGTCGTCCCCGGCAACCGGAATGGCGTTCGCACCTCCGACGGCAACGGGCCCGCTCCGGGCCCTGACGGGGGGAACGGGGATGCAAGAACTCGTGAACGCGATCCGGAAGCGGAACGCCCTCCTGTTCGTGGGGGCCGGCGTTTCGATGAACCTGGGGGTTCCTTCGTGGCAGCAGCTCACCGCCCACATCGCCGAGCGGCTCGGACACGAGCCGGCCGAGTTCGCCGCCCTCGGGGAGGACCAGATCCTGGCCGAGTACTACGCCCTCCAGACCGGGTCGATCGGCCCGCTCCGGAGCTGGATGGACGTGGAGTGGCACCGCGATGCGGCCGAGAAGGTCCGCCGATCGGACCTCCACCGGCTGATCGTCCGGCTCGCCTTCCCGATCATCTACACCACCAACTACGACCGCTACCTGGAACTGGCCCACGAGGCTTACGGGGCGAAGTACACGAAGGTGGCGAACCTCGGGGAAATGACCGCGGAGACCCCGGGGGTGACCCAGATCGTCAAGTTCCACGGTGATTTCGAGGACGACTCTTCGATCGTCCTGACCGAGTCGAGCCACTTCGAGCGGCTGTCCCTGGAGGGCCCGCTCGATCTGAAGCTCCGGGCCGACCTGCTCGGCCGGGTCTCGCTGTTCGTCGGGTACAGCGTGTCGGACGTGAGCATCCGGTACCTGCTCTACCGGCTGCACAAGCTGTGGGAGGGATCGGCCTACGCCCGGGCCCGGCCGCGGGTGTACGTCTTCCTCGGCCGACCGAACCCGGTCCAGGCCCGAGTCCTCGCCAGCTGGGGAATCGTCCCCCTGATTTCCGAAGCCGAAGACGTCGGGGAAGGGCTCAAACAGCTGCTCGAGCAACTGGACCGGCAGGTCCGCCGGGGCAAGGAGGGGAGGGATGACGACCCAGCCGGGTCGGGCGGGGCCGGCGGTCCGGGGGCCGCGCCGGCAGACACCCGGACAGCGAGGGCCCGTCGCCGCCGGGGGAAACGAAAGGAGACCGATTCGCCCCGGCCGCCGGGATGACGGCGGAACGTGCCGGGTGGCGGCCGAGCGGTCACGGCATCCGGGGCCGCCGGTCGTTCCGCGTCAGCCCACGAACACGCCGCCGGAGAAGCCGGGGAATGCGTCGAACGACCGGCTTTCCAGAGCCGACCCGGCGGCCAGATCCATTCCCGGGTAGGCCGCCACCTGGCTCCCGCCGCCCGCCCCGCTGCCGGTCACCACGTCGGCGTACCGGTCACCGTCGAGGTTCTTCACCGCGACCCGGATCCCGCCCCGGTTGCCGGGGTTGCCGCCGAAGAAGTTCGCGATCGGGGTACCGATCGCCGCGCCGAAGCCCTGGGCGAGCAACCTCCGGCCCGAGAGGGCCAGGACCCGCGGCCCGCCCCCCGGGCCCGCCCCGAGGACGACGTCGTCGACCCCGTCCCCGTTCACGTCCCCGACCGCCACGTACACACCGTTCCGCAGCGCCTGCTCGAACGCGAAGAAATCGGGGACCAGGTGAACGAACTGCCCCTGGAGGAGCGCCGCCCCGTCGTACACGGAGACCCGCGGCCCGCCCCCGAACCCCGCCGACACGACCAGGTCGGCCTTGCCGTCGCCGTTGAGGTCGCCGAGCGCCACCCGCGCCCCGCCCCGGAAGTTCGGGTCGTCGATCCCGAAGAAGTCGGCGATCTCCTTGAAGTCCCCACCCTCGACGATCTCGACCCGCGGGCCGCCCCCCTCGTCCGGCGTGACGACCAGGTCGGCCCGGCCGGAGCCGGTGATGTCCCCCGCCGCCACGAATACCCCGCCGGTGAAGGTCCCGAACGGCTGGCGGTCGAACAGGACGGCGCCCGTCTTGCCGTCGAGTACCTTCACCTCGGCCGGCATGCCCGGGCCCGTGCCGACCGCGATGTCCGGTATGCCGTCGCCGTTGAAGTCACCCACGGCGGTGCGAACGCCGCCGGTGAAGCCGGGGAACGGGGTCAGGGTCGAGGCGACGGTCCCGTCGGGGTTGTAGACGGTCACGACCGGGCTCCCGCCGGCGTCCGCCCCGACGGCGAGCTGCGGGACCCCGACCAGCGGCGGCCCGGCCGCGACCGTCACGCCCGCGGTCGCGGTGTTGTTCGCCGGGTTCGGGTCGTAGGTCGTACCGGTCGCCGCCGCGGTGAGCGTCGCCGTCCCTGGCGCGGTCGAGCGGACCGTGACCACGATCTCGGCCGAGGCGCCCGCGGCGAGAGAGGCGATCGTCCCGGTCAGGGTGGGCCCTGCCCGGCCGACCGACAGCCCCGCGCTCGGCACGATCGAATCGACGGCCGCCCCCGCGGGCAGCGTGTGGGTCAGGGTCACCCCGCTGGCCGGGCTCGGTCCGGTGTTCGTGACCGTGATCGTATACGTGAACGCCGTCCCGGTCCGGGCGGTCGACGGGCCGGAGACGCCGGCAGCCAGGTCGGCACTGATCAGGGTGTCGACGTCGGTCGCGGTATTGTTAGCGGGCACCGGGTCGGTGGTC